>CAVKVK010000030.1:6741-24200 GCA_963659855.1 Parabacteroides distasonis
ATGCCGGGAACTCTTTTTGACAATTTTGTAGAACTTGATTTTGAAGACAGAAAATTTATGGCTGTAAGAGACTGGAAAATTTATCTGACGAATCTCTTTGGTGACTATATGAAATTACCTCCTGTTGAGCAGCAGGTTCCAAAACATGATTTTGAAGTTTTCTGGAGATAAAAAATGGTGCCATTGCAAATTAAACTGCCTGAAAATTTTTTAGAAGAAGAAGTCAGAAGTGGATATACAGTCACAAGAGAAATAAAAGCGCTTTGGGCTGTACAACTGGACTTGCTTGTAAAATTTAAAACTATTTGTGAAAAATATGATATTTCATATTCTGCTTTTGCCGGAACGATGTTGGGCGCTGTTCGCCATGGCGGATATATACCTTGGGATGATGATGTTGATATTATTATGACAAGGGAAAATTATAAAAAGTTTTGTAAAGTTTCAGTAAAAGAGCTGCAAAGTCCTTACTTTTTACAAACAGAAGAAACAGATCCTGGCTCAATTTTAGGTCTTGCAAAATTAAGAAGGTCTGATACTGCTATGGTTTTGAAATCCCATATTTGCAGGAATTTTAGATTCAATCAGGGAATCTTTGTAGATATTTTTGTATTAGACAATATTCCTGATGATAAAAATGAGTTAGCGAATTTTCAAGACAAACTGACAAAATTAAGAGATAAAGCGCATGTCTTAAGAAATAGATTTCATTGTGACTCTAATGAAAAATCAATTATAAAAAAAGTTTTGTCAAAAATTCAAATTAAAAATTACTGGTATTTTCGATTTGAAAAATACTGTCAGAAATTTAATGGTATTGATACTGAAAAATCCGCTACGGTTTTTTATAAGCCTAAAGAAAATAGAGCTGTTTTTAATAATGCTTTATTGAAAAATATTATTTTTATGGATTTTGAGTTTCTCAAAATACCTGTTTTTGCTGCTTACGATAAATTTCTTACAGAGCAATATGGCGATTATAGCAAGTTTATTATAGGAAAATCTGACCATGGTGAATCAATAATAGATACCGATTCTTCCTATAAAAAATATTTGAATTGGAAACAGGGATAATAACATGATAAATGCTCTTGTTTTTGCCGGCGGCTCCGGTAGTAGAATGAACAGCAAATCTCGACCAAAACAATTTCTTCAGTTTTACGGAAAGGAACTTATTATTCATACTCTTGAAAATTTCCAGAACCATTTTGAAGTTGATGCGATTGCTGTTGTCTGCATTGAAGAATGGATTCCTTACTTAAAGAAGATTCTTGATAAATATGGAGTTGACAAGGTAAGGGCAGTTGTTCCAGGCGGCTCAACCGGACAGGAATCAATTTTAAAAGGGCTAAAAGCTATAAAAGAATTTGACAGCGATGAAAAATCAATTGTTCTGATTCATGATGGTGTACGCCCTTTTATTAACGAGGATGTTATTTCAGATTGTATAAGGACTGTAAAGGAAAAAGGTTCTGCTATTACTGTTGTTCCTGCCACAGAAACTATAATAACCGCTGAAGACGGGAAAATTTTATCAATTACAGACAGACGCAAATGCTGTCTTGCGCGTGCGCCGCAGTGTTTTTATTTGAATGAGATTATCAAAGCTCACGAAAAAGCATTAGATGACGGCAATCTTAATATGATAGACTCGGCTTCTTTAATGAAATTCTACGGACACGAGCTTTATACAGTGCAGGGGAATATAGACAACATAAAAATTACAACTCCTGCCGACTTTTATACATTTAAGGCGCTGTATGAAGTCCGCGAAAACCAGCAGATTTTTGGATTATAAAATGAATGAACAATTAAGAATTGACCTTGATGAGCTATGCCGCAATTGCGGTTTATTTTCGAAATTGAAAAATTCTTCGATTTTTGTAACAGGCAGCACTGGACTTGTAGGCTCATTATTTATAAAGGCGGTTATCGTCTATAATAAAAAAAACAACTCGAATATTAAGGTTTACGCACTGTGCAGAAGTAAAGACAAATTTTTAGCTGTTTTTGACGGTTTTGATTCAGAGAATTTAGTTCCTGTTTATGGCGATATTTTGAATCTTAATATAAATTCTTTTGATTTTGATATTGATTACATAATTCATGGGGCCAGCATTACAATTTCTAAGGAAATGGTTGCACACTGTGTCGAAACTCTTGATACATCGTACATGGGAACAAAGAATATTCTGGAGCTTGCACGCATAAAGAATGTAAGAAGCGTTGTTTATCTTTCTAGCATGGAAGCTTTCGGCGTTCCAGATGAGGCTCTTCAAAAAGTTACTGAAACAGATTTAGGCTATATTGATATTTTAAATCCTAGAAGCAGTTATTCGGAAGGAAAACGCATTTGCGAAAATTTATGCGCTTGCTACAACCATGAATATAAAATTCCTGTAAAAATAATTCGCCTTGCTCAAGTAGTAGGAGCAGGAATTGATTTTAATGACAGCCGTCTGCCTGCAATGTTTGCGCGTTGTGTTGTTCAAAATCAAGAAATTGTACTAAAAACAAGGGGAAATTCAAAAAGACCGATAATCTATACTACTGATGCTATTTCTGCAATGCTAGCTGTTTTATTGCATGGAAACAACGGAGAGGCTTACACTGCCTGCAATTCTGACACTTTTTATTCAATAAAAGAAACTGCATTGATGATTTGCGAAAAAATTGCCGCAAAAAAAATTGGCCTGACGTTTGATATTCAATCTAAAACAAATTTTGCACCAGAAACAGTGATGAATCTTTCTTCTGAAAAGCTCCAGTCATTGGGCTGGAAAGCGAAAATCGGCATTGAAGAATCATACAGACGGTTAATCAAATCTTTTAGAAATTAAAAATTATACTTTGCAGACAATGAAATATAGTTATTTCTGTAACTGCTTCCTTTCTGATTTGTGTATTCAGGATAGATAATCCATGATGTATTAAATTCTCCAGAAAGCTGTAGTGAATGTGTTATAAAATAATTGGCGTTAATTCCGTAAGTCCTTATGGCCTTGTAGTAGCCCCATTGTGCGTGTTCTTTTAATCCTGCGTCTGTCCATGACTTTTGATCGGTGTCTAATCCAAAGTTATTCAAATAGTTTGAATCTGGACGATTGTAGTGAAGAAAAACAGTTACACTTCCTTTAGGCATATATGTTCTTATAGCAATATACTGGCTTGTGCCGAAATATCCGCTGCCGGCTCCAAGTATCTGTCCGTTTTGTGTGTATCCCTGCTTTATAGCGCCGTGGGAATAATATCCCATATAGTGCCATTGCAATTGAAAATCCTGGGACATTTCAAAATTATTCCATTCAAAAATAAGTTCAGAATGAATATTATTGCGTTTCAGGAAGTTGATTTTTTGCAGTGCAGATAATTCTTTTTTTGCCCCGACAGTATAAATGGCCGTGTGGAAAGGATTTGCAAATCCTCTCGAGTTATGGTCGTCAATTCCAAGTTCTCCGTAAACTTCAAAGCCGACCTGAGGAAAAACCTGGGTCACAAAAAAACTTGCTTTCTGGTCTTCCTGAATATTCTGGTCATTTGTCGAATACAGAGGATTTAAATATCTTACTGGCTTGTCTTTCCAGTAGTTTATGCAGATTTTATTAGCACCGATTGTAAATCCCGGCAAAATAGAAGGCGAGTATGCGACTGAAAAGCCTGTAAGCTGCCTGTGGTCGTTTGAACTGTCATTGTCAAAATAGTCTGACTCTGTTAAATATCCAAGCCAGGCACGTCCTTCGATTTCTCCAAGATACCAGTTTGTATATGGCATATAGACTTTTGTTTTTCTTAAGCCTATGTCAAATTTCGGATAAGTTCCTGCATTGTTGCTTCCAAGCATTGGATTGAGCCATGCAGGCCCGAGCCATGGCGACTGGAATCCAAATCCCAGAGTAAATGTATGCCATGCCCAGCGGATTTCTGTGTCGCCCCAGTCAAAAGTCCAGAAAGAAGAGTCTCCGTAACGTTGAACAAGGTCAATGTTTCCTGCCCAAAAATAGGAGTATTCACTTCCGTATACTCCTTTCATAAAGCCAAATTCCTTGTTTTCGCTCCAGCTTATCTGCGGCTTTATCGTAAGTTCAAATCCATAGGCTTCCAGCCGTGCGCCGGCTGTAAGGCTTGTGTTGTAGCCTTTTCCCTGCCAGAGTGCGCCGTCGTTCTGGCCGTATGGGGATGCTGTGTTGTATGAATTGAACCATTCCGGGCCGTAGAGCTTTATCTTTACGCTTCGGTCGATTCCTTCGGTAAACCAGTTTGTTTTTGCGCTGTCTGACTTGTATAAAGTGCGCTTTGTTCCCAGATTATTGGCTTTCCATATACTTTTGTCTTCGTCTGCAATCTGCCATTCGCTGTCGCTTAAAGTGCGGTAGTTTAGTGCAGGGCGTTCTGCGGCTCCTGTAAGGCTTAAAAAATCGTAATATTCTTCTTCTGTGGATTTTAGGGCTTCCTGAGATGTTAAAATATTAAAAGTGCCTAAAAATAAAACTGAACAAAATATTTTTTTTAAAGGTTTAAAATACATGCGTTTAGTCTATATAAAATGAGTTTTTGTGTAAATTATAGTAAGAATTCCTGATTTTTATTCCTGTTGAATTACTTTTATTTTGCAATTTGACAAAAACAACATATTTTTATATTCTTTTTGCATAAGAAGGGGAAGACAATGGCGTTTACAAAGGCTTTTTTCTTCCCTTTTTTTTATTTTAAATTTTTACAAGGAGTAAAAAATGAAAAAAGTTTTAGTTGCAGTTTTTGCTGCTCTTTCTCTTGCAGTTATATTTTCTGGCTGCAGTAAAAAGTCTGGTAGTGCAAATAGTTCAGCAGAAGGGAAAAAATGGATTGTTGCTACAGACACTGTTTTTAGACCTTTTGAATACACAAACGAAAAGAACGAATTTGTAGGAATCGATGTTGATATTCTTGCTGCCATTGCAGAAGATCAGGGCTTTGACTACACATTGCAGTCTCTCGGCTGGGATGCTGGTGTTGCTGCCGTTCAGGTTGGACAGGCTGACGCTCTTATTGCAGGCGCTACAATCAAACAGGAAAGAATTGATTCCGGCTGGATTTTCTCTGACGGATACTTCAATGCAACTCAGACTTTTGTTGTTGCTGCAAATTCAAATATTTCTTCTTATGAAGATTTACGCGGAAAAAACGTTGCAGTTAAAAACGGAACTGCCGGAGCTGATTTTGCAAACTCTCTTAAAGCAAAATACGGCTTTACTGTAACAGTTTTTGAAGATTCTCCAACAATGTACCAGGATGTTATTCTTGGAAACTCTGCTGCATGCTGCGAAGACACACCAATCATTGCAGACAACATTAAATCTGCTGGCCTTGCCCTTAAAATTCCTGAAGGAATGGAAAGCGAAGGTGCTCCTTACGGTTTTGCAATCATGAATCCTGTAAACCAGAAACTTCTTGACATGTTTAACGCAGGACTTAAAAACATCCGTGCAAACGGAAAATACGACGCAATTATTGCAAAGTATTTAAAATAAACTGCTAATTCTTGTCCGCACAAGGGATAGTAGCGGCGCCGGAGGCGTTAAAAAACGGAGGTTGTAAAACCTCCGTTTTTTAATGGAGCGCGAACTGCGCGTAACCGCGGATAGCCCGGTCTGCCGTAAGGCAGATGCGCCCTTAATATTAAATTTTCCTTTTTTTTACAAGATTTTTTACCTGTCTTTTACAAAGTTTTTTCACATGTTAAAATAAGCCGTTCTATCTTAAAGTTTGCGTCGCAAACATTCTTACTTTTTTCTGGAGCTTTTTTAATGATTTCGATTCTGCACACTTACTTTTTTATGCTTTTAAGATCGCTTGGTTATACGCTTTTGCTTACGCTTTTAGCACTTGCATTTGCCATGGTGATTGGTCTTATTTTTGCCTTATTCAACGTTAGCCGTGCAAAAATATTAAATGTTGTCGGAACCGTTTATGTTGATGCAATTCGTGGCGTTCCATTGATTGTTCTTGCGTATTTTATTTATTTTGGTTTTCCTCAGTTTATGCGCCTTATAGGTGTAAATAATTTTCGTCTGCCGGCGCTGCAGGCTGGAACAATTGCTCTTTCGATGAACTGCGGGGCTTATATGGCAGAAATTTTCCGTGCTGGAATTCAGTCAATCGACAAAGGTCAGATGGAAGCTGCCCGTTCGCTCGGTCTTCCTTACGGAAAAAGCATGAGGCACGTAATTCTTCCGCAGGCGTTTAAGGTAATGGTTCCTTCGATAATAAACCAGTTCATTATTACATTAAAAGATACTTCAATTCTGTCTGTAATCGGCTACCCGGAACTTACAAACATGGGAAAAACAATTTCAGGAAACACATTCAAAAGTTTGCAGACCTGGGCAATTGTTGGAATTTTCTACATGGTTGTAATCGTAACTCTAAGCAGACTTGCAAAACTTATTGAAAGGAGACTAAAGAAGGATGAACGCTAATACAGAAAAATCTTCAAATAACGTAAAAATTCATATAGAAAATTTAAAGAAAACTTTTGGAAAAATTGAAGTTCTAAAAGATATAAATCTTGATATTCACGAAGGAGAAGTTGTTGTTGTAATCGGTCCGTCTGGTTCAGGAAAATCAACTTTTCTTCGCTGCCTTAATCGCCTTGAATCTATTACTCACGGAAAAGTTCTAGTAAATGGAGAAGACATAAGCGACAAGCACATTGATATAAATAAAGCCCGCGAAAATATTGGAATGGTTTTTCAGCATTTTAATCTTTTTCCGAATATGACAACTCTCGAAAACATAATGCTTGCTCCTGTTGAACTAAAAAAAATGTCAAAAGAGGAAGCAAAAGAAAAAGCCCTTTCTCTTTTGAACCGTGTAGGGCTTGGTGACAAGGCAGACACTTACCCGCAGCAGCTTTCCGGAGGACAAAAACAGCGTGTTGCAATTGCGCGTTCTCTTGCAATGAATCCTCAGATTATGCTTTTTGACGAACCGACTTCCGCACTTGACCCGGAAATGGTAGGCGAAGTTCTTGCAGTAATGAAGGAACTTGCAGAAGCGGGAATGACGATGGTTTGCGTAACTCACGAAATGGGATTTGCACGCGAAGTTGCGGATCGTGTTATTTTTATGGACGGCGGTTACATAATCGAAGAAGGAACTCCGGAAGAAGTCCTGAAAAATCCAAAGCACGAACGCACGATAAATTTCTTGAATAAAGTTTTATAGAATTCAATTTTTGTTTTGTGAGGAATAAAAAAAATGAAGAAAATAATTACTTTAAGCCGCGAATTTGGCTCAGGCGCCTTAGAAATTGGGCAGAAAGTTGCAAAGAACTTAGGCTATGACTTTATAGATAAAGAAATAATATTACAGACTGCCCGCAGAGCTGGAATCGATGCAGACATAATCTTAGACCTTGACGAAAAAGTTCCTGCGCATTTTGGTTTTACACAAAGTCTTTTTGACATGTACAACGCGCCTTTGGACGAAAAACTTTTTAAAATTCAAAAAGATATAATCAAAAAATTAGGCGAAAAGGGGAATTGTGTTATTGTCGGCCGTTGCGCAAACAGCATTCTAAAGGAATTTGACAATTCCCTTCATGTTTTTTTGAGCGCAGATTCTTACTGGAAAATAAACCGCCTAAAAACAAAGATTATGCCAGATTCTACAGAAGCGCAAATCATAAAGCACATGCACGAAGTTGACAAAGCACGACGCAAATACAGTGCATACTACACAAACGAAGTTTTTGGAAATGCAGACAGTTACGATCTTTGCCTTAGAACAAGCAGCCTTGGAATTGAAAAATGTGTAGAAGTTATCTGCAGTTTAAGCAGATAAAAAAAATCCGCCGTTAAGTGAAGTGCACTTAATAACGGCGGATTTTTTTTGATGTCTGTTTCCGGCAAGTCTACTTTAAGTTAATCATTGACTTATCGTAGTCACTTGGAGGAACAAAGCCCATAAGTTCCATTAAAGTTGCAGGCCAGCTTGAAATTCCAAGTCCGTCATTCAACTTTGTATTGTCGTATTCACCCTTGTATTCAGGGTCGTAAATAATTCCTGGAACCGGATTAAGAGAATGTGAAGTCTTTGCTTTTGGTTCTCCGTTCTTGTCGAGTTTTACAGAACCGTCTTTTGCGTGCTCGTACATGTCGTCGCTGTTTCCGTGGTCAGCAGTAAGACACAAAATTCCGCCAGCTTCGTCAATTGCAGCCTTCAATCTTCCCAACTGCAAATCCATTCCTTCCATAGAACAAACTACAGCGTTAAAAACTCCAGTGTGTCCAACCATATCTCCATTCGGATAGTTCAGGCGGATATGGTCATATTTTCCAGATTTGATTGCTTCAATTACTTTGTCAGTGATTTCTGCACACTTCATCCATGGGCGCTGTTCAAAAGGAACAACATCGCTTGGAATTTCAACATAATCTTCGAGCTTTTCGTCAAATTTGCCCTGGCGGTTTCCGTTAAAGAAGTAAGTTACGTGTCCGTATTTCTGTGTTTCAGAAATTGCCATAAGATGAACGCCAGTCTTTGTCAGATATTCACCCATTGTGCGGTCAATGCTTGGTGGATTTACAAGATACTGATGAGGAATATGAGCGTCTCCGTCGTATTCCATCATTCCTGCATATTCGCAAACTGGAACACGCTTTCTGTCAAAGTGGTTAAATTCACTTCCAGCTTCAAAACAGTTTGTAATTTCAAGAGCGCGGTCTCCGCGGAAGTTGTACAGAATTACAGAATCTCCGTCGTTTATAGTTCCAACCGGTTTTCCGTTTTCTGCAATAACAAATTCGTGCATATCCTGATCCAAAAGACCAGCATTTTCTTCGCGGTAAGTTTCGATTGCTTTTGTTGCGCTTTCAAACTGGCGTCCTTCGCCTAAAACGTGAGCGTACCAGCCTCGCTGAACCATAGGCCAGTCTGCATTGTAGCGGTCCATTGTAATGAACATTCTTCCGCCACCACTTGCAATTCTGTAGTCACAGCCGCTAAAAGAAGCTAAGAATTCTTCAAGAGGAGTTACAAAGGTAAGGGCAGAAGTAGGATCAACATCGCGTCCGTCCAAAAGTGCATGAACACGGATTTTTTTGATTCCTTCTTTGTTTGCCTGATCAACCATTGCCTTAAGATGATCAATGTGTCCGTGAACGTTTCCGTTAGAAACAAGACCAATAAAATGCAGGGTTGAATCCTTGTCCTTTACATTTTTTATGAGTTTTTTCCAGGTTGCTCCTTCGTACATCAATCCTGATTTAATTGATTCTCCAACAAGTTTAGCGCCCTGGGCAAAAACACGTCCACAACCGATTGCATTGTGGCCAACTTCGCTGTTTCCCATGTCGTCATCGCTTGGAAGCCCAACTGCTGTTCCGTGAGCCTTAAGTTTTGTGTGCGGGCAGTTTGCAGTAAACCAGTCAAGATACTTCATTTTAGAAGCCTTTACTGCGTCACCTTCAACGTATTTTCCATATCCGACACCGTCCATAATTACAAGGACAACCGGACCTCTTCTGCCTTTCCATGCAGGATTTTTCTGTAAAGCATGCATTGTGTCTGCCATTATTTTCTCCTAACTGTTTCTTTTTACTTTTTTTATTCAGCAAAAGATATTACATTTTTTTGTTTTTTTTTACAATTAAGAAGCGCAATTTACAGTTCGCGCGCGCTTTTCACGGTTCCGCTTACGCTCCATTCTAAAAAGGCAGCAGCCTTTTTAGAACGCCTTACGGCGCCGTTACAATCACGGCTATTTTTTGCAGACAAAAAAACAACATTCTGTTCGCGAATTTTTTTTACAGACGTTTATTGCTGTATTGACCATAAAATCTTTAAAAGATATATTATTCAGACCCCTTGAGGCTTCGCACGAAGCTTCCATTTGACCATAAGGAGAACATACAATGAGAAAGTATGAACTTATGACTGTCTTCTCAACAGAAGAAGACAAATTTAAGGTTGCATCTGAAGCTCTCCGCTCAGTGCTTGCAAACTTTGGTGCCACAATTGACAAAGAAGAGTCTTATGGCGATCGTGATTTAACTTACGTAATCGACAAACAGAAACGTGGTCGTTTTATTCTTTTCACAGTTAGTGCAAATCCTGCAAAAATCACAGAAATTGAATCACAGCTCAGATTGACAAAAAACCTTCTTAAATGGCTTTTTGTTAAACTCGACGAAAAGAAAAACTAGTTTTTGCAATTCGTCAAATCACTAATCTAAATCTGGAGGAGATTTATGACAGATATAAATCGTGTTGTACTTGTTGGCAGACTTACACGTGATCTTGGTAATGATCAGCGTGATTTTGCTTATACACCTAACGGTCAGGCTCGTGCTAACATCAGCATTGCCGTAAATCGAAGCAGAAAACAGGGCGATCAGTGGGTTGATGAAGCAAATTTTTTCGATGTAACAATCTGGGGTAAAACTGCAGAAAACCTTAAACCGTATTTAACTAAAGGCAAACAGATTGCTGTTGAAGGTTATTTAAAACAGGATCGTTGGGAAAAAGACGGTCAGAAATTCAGCAAGGTAGGCATTGTAGCAGACAGTGTTATGTTGCTTGGCGGAAGATCGGACAATGGCGGCTCTCAGTCGTCCGGGGGTTATACTCCGAAATTCCAGCAGAACAATGGTTTTGCACCACAGCAGCAGTCTTATCAGCCACCTGTTGACGCACCTTCTTTTGGTGGAAACGGCGGGGGATATTCTGAAGACATCCCGTTTTAATGTTTTACATTAAAATTCAAATTTTAGGAGACTTAATATGTCAGACGAAGTAACAACTAACGAAGTTGAGCAGAAAGTAAACGTAACAGATACACAGGGCGCTTCAGACGGTCGCGAAGGCGAAGAAAAAGGCGCACGCAGAGGCAAGAAATTCTTCCGCAAGAAGGTTTGTCGTTTCTGTGCAAACAAAGCAAAGATTGACTACAAAGATGCAGACGGTCTTAAACGCTTTACAACAGAACGCGGTAAGATTCTTCCACGCCGCATTACTGGTACATGCGCAAAACACCAGCGCGAAGTTGCTCTTGCAATCAAACGCGCACGCGCAATCTGCCTTCTTCCATTTGTAGCAGAATAAAAATAAAAAAATCAAGGTGACGATCCAACTCCTGGTGACGCCACCTTGTAAAATATCAAGAGGAGCTTGAAAAATGAAAGTTATTCTTAATGAAGACGTAAAACATCTCGGAGAAATGGGAGATGTAAAAAATGTTGCTAACGGTTATGCACGCAACTTCCTTTTTCCACACATGTATGCAGTTCCATACAATGCTGATACAGTAGCTTACTTTGAAGGCCGCAAGGCTGAAATCGAAGCCCGCAAGCAGGAAAAACGCAATAATGCAGCAAGCCTCAAAGAAAAGCTTGAAGCAACACTCGTTGACCTTACAGTTCCAGCAGCTGCTAACGGCAAACTTTATGGTGCTGTTTCCAGCCAGACTGTTGCTGACTATCTTAACAAAAACGGCTTTGATATTGAACGCAAACGCATTGAAATTCAGGGCGTAACAATTAAGAGTGTTGGTCACTACACAGCTGTTATCCACCTTTACGAAGCAACAAACGCTGAAGTAAAAATCTCTGTAAAGGGACAGACAACAGACAGCAAGGCTGTTGAAGTTTCTGCTAAAAAAGAAGAAGCTCCTGCAGAAAATGCTGAAGTTCCAGCAGAAGAAAAGGCTGAATAAGCTTTATATTATTTGAGGTTTAATAAACCTTAAATTAAAGGCCGGAAGATTTTCCGGCTTTTTTTGTCTTTATTTAGTATATTTGTAATATATCTGCGCCAGGGATTCTGCGTGCAGTCACGCTGCGAGTTTGCTTTCGCAAACTCGTTATTTACGTGTGCGCTACTAGCGCACGGCCTGTCGTTTCGCGCCAGGGATTGAAAGGGCGCCGAAGGCGTTGTTCTGACAGAATGGGCAGAACAATGGAGCGCTTTTGCGCGGAACCCTGGAAAGCCCGACGGCTTGCCGTGGCGCCCCAAACAAAAAATAAAAAAACGGGAGCATGAAAAAAAATGGATGAACGATTAAAGGATTCAATTCCTCCGCATAATCTGGAGGCAGAAGTTGCAACACTTGGTGCCATGCTCCTTGACTGGTCAAGTATTCATGACGTTGTAACTTATTTACAGCCGGAACATTTTTATTCCCAGCAAAACCAGCTTATTTACGAAACTTTAGTAAAGCTTTTTGGAAGTGGAATTACCGGCGATTTTTTAACTTTAACAAACGAACTTACAAAAAATAATTTACTGGAAAAGGCCGGGGGAGTGGCTTACATTGCGTCTCTTACAGATGGAGTTCCGTCGGCGGCAAACATTGACTATTATGCGCATGTTGTTCTTGACAGGGCAACAAGACGTAATCTTATAAAAATTTCTTCGGAAATAAAAAGTTCGGCATTTGATGATTCCCGTGAAAGTCGTGCAATTCTTGAAGAAGCAGAAAAAAAGATTTTTTCTCTGACAGATATGGGGCAGACGATTGCAATCCATGACATGCACGAAGTAATTCAAAAAACTACGGAAATAATCGATAAACATTTTCATAATCACGCAACTTATTCTGGTATTCCGTGTGGATTTACACGCCTTGACACCATGACGAGTGGTTTTCAGAAGAGTGAATTAAGCATTATTGGTGCGCGTCCTTCTATGGGTAAAACAGCAATGGCCCTTTCTATGATGGAAAACATTGCCATTGATCAAAAAATTCCGTGTGGATTTTTTTCTTTGGAAATGTCTTTTGAACAGATTGGTCAGCGCTTACTTTCTCAGGTTAGCCGTGTTCCAGGAAGTAAAATCCGTTCTGGAATGATGAAAATTGACGATATGCAGAAAATTAACGATGCTGCAGGAAGGGTTTTTGATTCTCCTCTTTACATTGTTGACACTCCAAACATGCAGCTTCTTGATTTAAGGGCAATGGCCAGACGAATGGTTCAGTCTAAGGGAGTGCAGATTATTTTTATTGACTATATTGGTCTTATTTCTACGCAAAACTCTGCTGCCCCGGTTTATGAACAGGTTTCTGAAATTTCAAAATCCTTAAAAAGCCTTGCCCGCGAGCTTAATATTCCTGTTGTAGCACTTTGTCAGGTTGCCCGCGATGCCGAAGGAAACGAACCGACTCTTGCACAGTTGAGAGGTTCTGGTTCTATTGAACAGGATGCCGACGTTGTTATGTTTATTCATCGTGAACGCAAAAAGACAGAAGAAGGAGAAACTGAACCTGTTCAGGACGCAAAACTGATTGTTGCAAAACAGCGTAACGGTCCGATTGGAGACGTAAATCTCCTGTTCCTTAATTCTTATACAAAATTTGAAAATAAGGCGTCGGAAGAATAATTTTTTTTGAGGAGCAAAAAAATGACAAATAAAGAACGTGCAGAAAAAGCGGCAATGTTAAAAGCTCAAGGAAAGTGCAACTGTTGCCAGGCTGTGTTAAATGTTTATAAAGATAAAATTTCTGTTGATGAAAATCTTTTAAATCAGCTCGGCTCAGGTTTTGCAGCTGGAATGGGCTGTATGGAAAGCACCTGCGGAGCCTTAATCGGAAGTGTAATTGTTGCGGGCTTTTTAACACAGGGAAAAGCAACTGTTGGCGTTGCAAAAACACTTCTTGAAGAATTTAAGCAAAAGAGCGGGGCTTTAATTTGCCGCGACTTAAAAGGCATAGACACAGGAAAAGTTTTGTGTGCCTGCCCGGACTGCGTAAAACACGCAGTTGAAGCTCTCGAAAAGTTTGAATAATTAAAAAAACTTATTTTTGAATGTAAGATTCTAAAGAATAGCCTGACTCTTCGATTATTTTTTTTATTTTTTCTTTTGACTTTTCTTCTTTTAGTAAAATTTTTGCTGTTTTAGTTGAAAACTTTACTTTTGCCCACATTCCGTTTTCGTTGAGTTTGTTTTGAATGTGTCTTGCACAGTTCTGGCATTTCATTCCTTCTATTTTTACGGTTGCAGAAAAAGGATAATTCTTTTTATTTTTGTCCTGTACTTCAACTGCAACTTCGCTTAAACCTGAACTGCAGCAGCTGTCTCCGTGTGCTCTTTTTACAACCGAGCGGATTCCTCCGATTACAAAAACTAAGATTAGTGCAATAAGAATAATATTTATCATTTTTTTGCCTCACAATGTTTTTTGCACATTCCGTTTTGAAAAGCCTTGCAGGAATAACAGCCTGCAGGAATTCCTGATTTTTTTTCTTTCTTCTTGGATTTTATAATCGAATGAATAACAAAACCTGTCCACAAAACAATCAATAATACTGAAATTACATTTGCAATCATTTTTGTCACCTTTGTAAGAATATACAATAAATGCCGGGTTCTATAAAAAGTTCAAATAGCTTTTGCCAGACTGGCAGCTGGTATTCAAAACTTTTTTATAAATTGACTCGACATTTACAGTATTCAAACTTAAAAAATCAGTAATTACTTTCTTGCATCAATTTCTGCATATGGATTTTTGCGTACGAGACCAAAAATGAATGCAGCAAGGAAAATAAATGCAAAGATTAAACCAACAACTGAATATCCGTTTCCAAAAGAAACTCCAGAAATAAGAGAGCCAATCTGGAATACAATCATTGTTACAATGTATGCAAAGATATTCTGGAAGAGAATTGCAAACCAGAACCATTTTCTGTCGTGCAATTCATTTGCCATTGTAGAAATAGCAGCAAGACAAGGTGAATCAAGCAGGTTGAAAAGCAGGAAACAGAATGCTGCAAGTCCTGTAGGGAACCATTTTGAAATTGCTTTTACAGCATTAACAGCGCTTCCTTCTTCCTCTTCTTCGCCAGATTCTTCTCTTTCGTTAGCTTCGTCAGTTGCTTCTAAGTCAATGTCTGCAAGGCTTCCTGCTCCTGCAAGTGCTTCTGTATCTTCGTCGCTGGCTCCTGCAAGAACGCCCATTGTTGTTACAATTCCTTCCTTTGCAGAGAATCCTGAAATTGAAGAAGCTGCACACTGCCAGCCACCGTCTTCGTTACCAAATCCGAGTGGAATAAAGATGTAGCGTAATCCGCCGCCAATTTTTGCCATAATTGAATAATCAGCATCGCAAAGACCAAAAGTTGTGCCTTCTGTTTCAACTTCTTCTACAGTTCCGTCTGCCTGAGTAACTTCCTGAGTATTCGGCTGCCAGCCATAGCTGGAAAGGAACCACATAATAAGACAGGCAAGGAAGAGAATTGTTCCGGCCTTTTTAATAAATGACCACAAGCGTTCCCAGGTATGAAGAAGAACTGTTTTGAGCTGTGGAATATGATACTGTGGCAATTCCATAATGAATGGAGCTGCAGGCCCGTGGAAATACTTTGTCTTTTTAAGAATAATTGCTGCAATAAGAACTGCTGCAATTCCAAGAACGTACATTAAAGGTCCAACCCAGGAAGCATTTGTGCTTGTAAATTTTGTTGCAAGAATAGCTGCAATCATTGCAATTACAGGAAGTTTTGCACCACAAGGAATCCAGGTTGTTGTCATGATTGTCATGCGACGGTCATTTTCGTTTTCGATTGTACGGCTTGCCATAATTCCAGGAATTCCACATCCAGAACTAATAAGAAGAGGAATGAATGATTTTCCTGAAAGTCCAAATTTTCTGAATACACGATCCATAACGAATGCAATGCGAACCATGTAACCGACATCTTCAAGAATAGAAAGAAGAACGAAGAGAACAGCCATCTGTGGAACAAATCCAAGAACAGCGCCAAGACCACCAAGAATACCATTTACGATACAGTCGGTAAGAATTTCGTTAGCTCCTGCGTTTTCGAGTAAGCTCTGAACTCCGCCCTGAATCCATTCTCCAAAGAGAACATCGTTTGCCCAGTCTGTACCCATTGAACCAACTGTAGAAACTGCAACCCAGTAAACGAACCACATAACTGCAATAAAAATCGGAAGACCTAAAATGCGGTTTGTAACAACACGGTCAATCTTGTCCGACATTGTCATTGTGTTTCCGGATTTTACGAGAACACCGTTCAAAACTGAAGTAATGTAATTGTAGCGCTCGTTTGTAATGATTGATTCAATATCATCATCGTGAGCTTTTTCAAGTCCACTTGTTTCGTTTTCTGCCTTTGCTTTAGCATCTTCGCTCAAAGAAAGTTTTGAAAGAATTACGTTATCGCGTTCAAGAACTTTGATTGCTGTCCAGCGACGAACTGATTCTTCAACATCAGAAGGAAGAAGTTCAATTACTGCACTGATTGCTTTTTCAACATCTGACGCAAAGCATGCTGTTGGAGAAACTGATTTTTGTGTAGCGGCTTCCTGTGCTGCTGCAACAACTTCTTTAACTCCATTTCCGTGAAGGGCAACTGTTTCAACAACTTTACAGCCCAATTTTTCTGCAAGTTTTTGTGTATTGATTTTGTCTCCAGATTTTTTAAGGGCATCAACCATGTTCAATGCAATTACAACTGGTTTGCCAAGTTCAAGAATCTGTGTTGTAAGATAAAGGTTTCGTTCAATGTTTGTTGAATCAACAATATCGATTACGGCTGCCGGTTCATTAGAAGCCAGATAATCGCGTGAAACTACTTCCTCATTTGTATATGGAGAAAGAGAATAAATTCCCGGAAGGTCTGTTACTATAAGATCTTTTGAACCTTTTACCTTTCCTTCTTTTTTTTCAACTGTTACTCCAGGCCAGTTTCCAACATACTGAACGGTTCCTGTGAGCGAGTTGAACATTGTTGTTTTTCCGCAGTTCGGGTTTCCTGCAAGAGCGATTTTTGTACTCATTTTGTTCCTCTTATTCAACTTCAATATTTGCGGCATCATCCTTACGAACAGAAAGTTCGTATCCGCGGATTGTAATTTCAACAGGATCTCCGAGTGGAGCAACTTTTCTTATAAAAAGCTTACATCCCTTTGTAAATCCCATGTCCATAAGACGACGCTTTACAGCTCCTTCACCGTCAATCTTTGTGACAGTTACGGTAGAGCCAACTTTCGCATCTTTCAATGTACTCATGTTTTACTCCTACTTTTATAAATTTTAATAAAATTAAAAACAGATTTAATTAACTTGAATTTTTGTTGCCATACTGCGGTCAAGGGCAACACGAACTTCCTTTACTTTTACGATAAGACCTGTGGCAATTTTTTGAATTACTGTAACCTTTGCACCTTCAGAAAAACCAATATCTGCCAGATGCTGTTTTACAGACGGTGTTCCAGAAATCGCAGAAACACAAAATTCATCTCCAACAGAAGCTAAAAGCAATGGCATAATAACCTCCTGCTAAGTTACGTTAGCATTTGCATAAAAAAAATAGTATTTACTTACAAAAATTAACTATCGCTAACAATAATAGATATATAAATAACAGATGTCAATATAACAATTTTTATCTTTGTTCATTAACCTGCTTTTTTCTTTAACTTTTACTGTTTTATTCGTTTTTATGCGGTTTGTTTACAAA
>CAVKVK010000031.1:0-23823 GCA_963659855.1 Parabacteroides distasonis
GGGAAAAACCTGGGCAGAGCTCCCTGTTGGAATTACAGGAAAATACAAGAGCGACTGGCCTTCTGAAATTAAATATGGCGAATTTAAAGATTGGGAACCATCTGTACAGGCTAAATATCCTCTGTATGGAGAAAAAACAGTTTCTGTATTTACTTATGTATGGAATCCTGCTGGTGCACTTTATGGCAGCAAAGTTAACGCTTACATTTTTACAGAAGTTGCTTTTATTGCATTCCTTCTTTTTGCTGTATTTGTAAAGAACTTTATGGCTAAGGCTGTAGTTGCATTTATTCTTGCACTTATAAATATTTGGGCTGCTGTTCAGTCGTTTGTTCTTAAAGCTAGCGGCGACCTTGAACCAGGAATGGCTGTAGTTGTTATGTTTATTATTATTGCAATTGCTGCAATCGTTGCAGGCATTTATTTTATTCCTGAATATTTTAGATTAAAGAGACACAACGAAGAAGTTAGAAAATCTCTCTAGTGTTTGTTTAACATTAAAGCCCGGAACTCAGGTTTCGGGCATTTTTTTTATATCTGCTTAATTATGAAAAAGTCTTTTTTGACCTGCCTTAGTTTTATTTTTCTTTTTTTCTTTTGTGCAGAACTTTTTGCAGAAAATCCTGAAAATAATAAATATAAAATTGTTCATATGGAAATTCCGTGGGGACAGACAACTTTATTTTCTACTTTTTATTGTTTTAATGAACTGGAATCCGGAAGAATTCTGGCTAAAGAACTTTATGGAATAGAAAATCTTGATAAAATTTTAAGGGCAGGCAGATTTAAAAAACTTATGCTGATTCCGCCGGGTTCTGAACTTTCTGCATGGAATTATGCAATTATGACGCACAATAAGGAATTCTGGTTTTTTGAAAACCGCGATGATGGTTTTTTGTGGGGAACCGGAAGGTTTTAAGAAAAAAATTAAAATGACAGTTTTATAAAATTTGTCATTTTGATAATATAAAACCTGCATGGTTTTATTTGCGCAAAGGATAGTAGTGGCGCGCGAAGCGCGGTGCGCAGCACCGGAGGCGCGTTAGACGCCGTAGCCACGAATAGCCTGGTCTGCCACTTGTGGCAGATGCGCCCGGAAAAAAAATAAAAAATGGAGACTCGAATGGCAGAAATAAAAAATACACAGACAAAACAATGGCACGACGAACAGCTGGCTTTTCATTGGGAAACGACCGTAATGTTTAGTCAGTGCAATGCGAATAAAAAATTGAGCTTAAATGAACTGCTTAAGATTACTTCTGACGTTGCGGTAGAGGATTTTAATCGCCGTGGAATGAGCAGAGAAACTTTAGCAGATAACGGAATTGCGATTCTTGTTTCGAGAGATTCGTTCAGGCTGCACAGATACCCGAGAGAAAATGAGCACATTGTTGTTCATACCTGGGAAGAAAAGAGCGAGGCTCTGCAATTTGTCCGTGCGGTAGAAATTGAAAGTGAATCTGGCGAAAAACTTGTAAGCGGAGTTACGGCCTGGCTTCTGGTTGATTTAAAGAACAGGCGGATTATGCCGATTAAAAAATTTGATCAGATGAAAATGCGTGAACCGACATTAAAACAAACGGAGCACGACTGCCTTCCTTATGGAAAAATTCAACTTGCGGATGATATGACGCTTTTTGATGAACGCACAATAAAATACAGCGATCTTGATGCAAACGGGCACACAAATAATGCACGTTATGCTGCCTTTGCTGCAGATGCCCTGCCAAAAGAATTTGAAGGCAAGGAATTTAAGGATTTTAGAATTAATTTTGCAAAAGAAGCAATGCTTGGTCAGAAAGTGCAGGTTTTTGGAAAAATTGAAGAAAGTGAACACAAAATCGTAATGGCTGGAAAGGCCGGAAATGAACTTTCTTTTGAAGCTGAACTGTTCTGGTAAAAAACGTTAAAGATTAGCGGTAAAAATAAAACACGGTGTGCAGGTTTTAGTAATTTGCCTGGTACCGTGTTTTTTTTATAAAAATTAAAATGGAAGATTGAATGGTTGCAGTTTTACAGGGCTGCAGAGTCGTCAATCATCCATGGAGCTTTTTCTTTTACGGATTCCATGTCGATATTTTCTACAAGGTTTGAAATTGTATTTACGAGATTTAGGATTTCGTCCAATGCCTTGTGAATGTAAATAAAATAATAAACCTGTGTGCCTTTTTTATGGCTGATAATCATTCCGGCGTCTTTTAAGATTCTTAAGTGGTGGGAAATTGCTGGTCTTGAAAGATGGGTTTTTGCTGTAATGTCCTGAACATCCATTCCATCAAGGCCAGATTCTGCGAGTATAAGAAGAATTTTCTGGCGGATTGTGTCACTTAATGTAGTTAAATATGGGGTGCAATGTTCAAATTGTTCGCGGATAACTGACATTTTTTGTTTAAATTCTGTAACTTCTAGCGTACCCAATTTATATTCTCCTTAAAAGGTTTAATTGTTTAATCGGTTAAGTTTATAAACGCATTAACCAATTGTCAATAAATTTTAAAAGAATAAAATTTTTTTATAGTTTTGGATTTTGTTGACCTTTAATTTTAAACTGATTATATTTTGTTTAATGGTTTAACTTCTTAAACTTATAAACTTAAAAAATATAGAAGGAGGAATGCTAGATGAATCGTTTATTCAAGCATCCATGGCTAATTATTGTTGTAACGCTCGTTGTTACGGCAGTTTTAGGATTTCAGCTTAAAGATATTCAAATGGACGACTCGACACGTTTGTATTTTCCGCAGAAACACGAGTCTTACCAGCGTTTGATTTCTTCCGAAGATCGTTTTGGCAGCACTGTTGTAATTGGTGTTTCTGTAGAAACAGATAAAGGTTCAATAATTACTCCAGAAAATCTTGCTATTATCGACAAAATTTCTACTGATGTTGCAAATCTTCCAACTGTTGACCGCGTAGATTCTCTTACTCATATTGACTTTATTGAAGATGTTGACGGTGCTCTTACTGCTGGAAACATTATTGATGCTGAACGCGACGAAAACGGTTATCTGCCATTGCTTACAAGTGACCAGGTAAACGACCTTAAGCACAATTTGACAGAATGGGACGAAATGTATACTCGTTCAATTATTTCTGATGACAACAAAGCCGCTCAGATGCAGATTACTCTAAAGACAAACAATCATCCTGGAGAAATTGCATTTGTAAGCACACTTTCTACTGACGAAATTGATCTTCTGGCAAACGCAGGAATTAAAACTTTTGCTGATTTTTCAAAAGCAGAAAAAAAAGGAACTCTTGCTTCTGTTGAAGGAATTTCGGATTCGCTTATTGAAAAAGTAAAAACTGCAATTGCAACTGAAAAGACAGAAAGCGATATTGAACGTGAAACTCTCGATTCTGTAAAAGAAATTGCTTATAAATACACTGATGGAAGCGGCCTTAAGGTTATTTTCTTTGGTGACCCGGTTGTTTCTGCAAATATGCGTGAATTTATTCTTTCGGATCTTATCCGTTTGATTCCGCTTGTTTCTATTGTAGTTTTGCTTACTCTCTTTGTAAGTTTAAAGACTCTCGATGGAACAATTCTTCCGCTTATTACTGTTCTTCTTTCTACAGCTTGTACCTGCGGACTTATGGCAATCTTTAAGTTTTCATTTACGATTGTTTCCAGCGTTATTCCTGTTGCTCTTATTGCCTGTGGTTCGGCGTATGGAATTCATATTCTTACCCATTATTACATTGCCCTCGACGAAGAAGTTAAAAAGGGAACTGTAATTACTAAAGAAATTCACAAACAGGTAATTCTTCGTGGTGTAGGCGACTGTAAGGTTGCTGTATTCCTTGCTGCTGTTACTACTGTAATTGGTTTTATTTCGCTTGTTACCAGCCCGATGGGACCTTTGCACAGTTTTGCGATTTTTACTGCAGTAGGCGTTGCTCTTGCATTTATCTTCTCTGTAACGTTTATTCCTGCTGTACTTATGGTTAAGTCAGAAAAGGAAATTGGTAAAAAATCTAAGCTGATGCAGCATGTTTCTACAAAGGTTAAAAAGCACACAATTAACCGCGGATCTGCTTCTCACGATACATTGTTCAACATTTTTACATTCTTCTGTGGAACAAAACCAAGAATGTATGTGTTTGGCGCATTCATTATTATTCTTTCGATTTTTGGAATCAGACGTCTTACAATCGAAACTTCTATTATCAATTACTTCCCTAAAGACAGTCAGATGAGACAGGATATTGATTATGTTGACAAGCGTTTTGCAGGAACAAACATGATCTTTATGCTCGTTGACGGTCCAAAAGTTACTGATGCAGACGGAAACGTTCTTGACGAAAACGGTGTTCCTGTTATGAACAAAGATGGAAAATTCCTCGATGTAAACGGAAACATTATTAAAAAGTCTGACGGACGCGAAGCTGCTTTAGTTGAAGGTTCAATGAAGAATCCAGACATTCTCGAAGCAATTGACGGTTTGCAGGACAATATTTACAACAAATTCCCGTTTGTTGGAAAAATGATTTCGTTCCCGACTCTCGTAAAACGCATGAACCAGGTTTTGCACGCTCCAAGTGCTGATGCAATCAACACAGCTGCAACTGGTAACGACAGTTTTGGTTCTGACGATTTTGGCGGATTTGATGACTTTGGCGACTTCGGAGATTTTGGTGACTTTGGCGACAGTTCAGCAGAAAGCACAGACTTCGAAATGCTTCCTGATTATGTAGATCCAAACGTTGCTTATGTTGAAAAACTTAACAGCACAATTTCTGTAGACGAAGCTCTTACACTTTTGATTAATTCTTATGCCGAAGCTGGTGGTTCAAATGCTTCTGTAAAGGATGTTGTTGAAGTTCTTGAGAAAAAACTGAACTACAAAGGTAAGGATTTTTACGAAATTCCTTATGACGAAGCAAAATACGGTTATGCACAGCACGAAGCTCTTACAAACATTGTAGGAAACTTCCTTTCTATGCTTTCTGACAAAGAAACACTTGGACGCTGGGCAAACGATCCTCAGAACGAAAACGTTTTGAATCCGAACCGCCTGCGCATTCAGCTTGTATTAAGAAGTCAGTCAACACACGACATTGAAAAAGTAATTAACGAATGTAATTCTTACGTTGCAAACCACTTCCCGGAAGGTTATACAGTTTCGTTTACTGGAAAAGGTGAACTTGAATCTGTTATGACAGATATGGTTTTCTCTTCACAGTTGCAGAGCCTTATCTTCTCTCTTCTGTGTGTATTTGTTGTAATTGCAATTTCGTTTAAGTCTGTATGGGCAGGATTGCTCGGAGCTCTTCCTCTGGCATTTACAATCCTTCTCAACTACATGACGATGGGATTTGCAGAAATCAACCTTGACCTTGTAACTTCTATTATTGCTTCTGTTGCGGTTGGTATTGGAATTGACTATACAATTCACTTCCTTGAAACTTACCGTCTTGAAAGAGCAAAAACAACAGACGTTCACGAAGCTGCAAAACGTACATTTGCTTCGAGCGGTGTAGGAATTCTTACAAATGCGCTTGCTGTAGGATTAGGATTCCTTGTTTTGTGTCTTTCTAAGTTTGCTGTATTGCGTTACATCGGTATTTTGATTGCAATTGTAATGTTTACAAGTTCAATGCTTGCAATGACAATTCTTCCAGGATTCCTTACAAACTACGATCCAAAATTCAGTAGACCAAAAGAAGAACCTGTTGAAGAAAAAACAGAAAACTAATTATTAAATAATTCTGACGGAAACTTTCAGAATGTAAAACTGCTGAGCCGGTTCTGAACTCAACTTTGGAACCAGCTCAGACAAAAATATTAAACCTGCAGAATGCACAAAGGTGCTGGTAATGCGGAGTTTTATTAAGGAGAATTCTATGAAAAAATCAATTATTGCCATTTCTTTGCTGGCTGCCGGAGCAATGATTTTTGCTCAGGATGCTCGTTCAATTGTTGACGCTGCACTTAACATTAAAAAACCTGCTTACAACCATTCAATTATCGAAATGGATCTTATTAACAAGGCTGGAAACATTGAAGAACATCGTGTAATTGATGAACTTGGCCGCCACAACGAAAAAACAGATACTTCTGACGTTGTAATGAATTTTAAGGTAAGTACAAACAAATCTAACCAGGGAATTAAATTCCTTCAGATGGAAAACAAGGGCAAGGACGATGACAAATGGATTTATATGCCTTCTCTTAAAACTACTCGCCGCGTAAATTCTTCAGAAGGAAGCAAATCTTTTACAGGAACTGACGCTTCTTACGATGATATGTCTACCCGCGAAATTGACGACGATACACACGAACTTTTGGGCGAAGAAAACAAAAACGGTTACGACTGCTGGAAGATTAAGTCAACTCCAACAGCTGCAACAGTTGCAAAGGCTCAGTATCAGTACAGAATTCAGTGGATTGACAAAAAAACAAACGTTCCAGTTTATGCAGAAATGTATGACAAAAAAGACGGTTCACTTGTAAAAGTTCTTACAGTTGATTCAATTTCCGAAATTGACGGCTACACAATCACAACTTCTACAACTCTTAAAAACGTAAAAAGCGGTCACTCAACAAGAATTGCTGCTCAGAAAAATGCTAAGAGCGCAAACGGCTACAACATTATTCTCGACAAGCCAATTCCAGACAGCGTATTTACACAGAACTATTTGAATACTGCAAAATAAATAACGTAAAATGATTTTGCTCCGCCGTCTTTTCGGCGGAGTTTTAGTTTAACAGGGATTATTTTTTATGAAAAAATTTATTTTTAGTTTGACTTCTTTAGCACTTCTTTCTACTTCAATTCTTGCAGCTCAGGATTTTGGTGATGATTTTGGAAGCGACTTTGGAAGTGATTTTGGCGGAGACTTTGGAGACAGTTCTTCATCTTTTTCTGCCTCTAGCCTTGAAGTAACTGGCGAAGCAGAAATTAACTTCCGCGCATATTTTGATGATGAAGGCGAATACGGTTTGCCGGTTGACGAATGGAAGACTGAAGCAGACCCAAAAGGCAAAATCAACTTAAAATATTCAACTGACGCAGTTTCTGCCGACGTTAAATTTGCTTTGAGCAAAGATATTCTCGACAACTACCACGAAGACGTAATCGACGAGCTTACTCTCGAATCTTATTTTGGAAACTTTGTAGTTCAGGCTGGAAAAATGAAGGTTGTCTGGGGAAAAGGCGACAAACTCCATGCAATCGACAATTTTAATGCAAACGACTACACGGATTTTTTAATTCCAGATTACATTGACCGCCGTATTGCCGAGCCAATGGTTCGCGTTTTGTACAATGTTCCAAAAGATGTCGGTCCATTTTCTTCCAGCCGTTTTGAACTTGTCTGGACTCCGTTTATGACAGCTGACCGCTATGCTTCAAGCGGAAGATGGGTTCCTGCTCAGGTTAAAACATTAAAAAACACTCTTACAACAACAGCAGGTTCTGCGATTGTTGCACAGGGAATGACTGCAGGTGTTGCAAATGCAGCGTACGCAAATTCACAAACTGATGCTGCAAAAGCTGCTGCTGTCCAGGCGCAGTCTCTCTACACAACAATGCTCAGCAATTCTTCTTCACTTGCAGACAATCTTTATCCTGACACAAACCAGCTCAAATACATGCAGGCAGGTGCACGCTTTACAACTACAACTGGCTCGCTTGACTGGGGCTTGAGCTACTACGTCGGAAGAAACAAAAAAGCTTCTTTTGACTACAGCAAGATGAACAGCTTTGTTTCAACCTACCTTAAAACAGGCGGTGCAGACGATGACGACAAGTTTATCGACTACGACTTTTTGCAGGTTTTTGGACTCGAAGCAGCAAAAACTTTCGGCGCATATAACTTTCGTCTAGAAGGAGCATACAATCTTACAAAAGACACAGCCGGCGACGATCCGACAATCCAGAACAACTCAGTTGCATGGGTTGCAGGTTTTGACCGCGACCTGCCGCTCAGCGAACTTAACGTAAATGTTCAGGGACAGGGAAAATACATTCTTAACCACGACAAAATCAATGACAATGCTACTGATACAGAAAGCGGAACTTACGAAAACGATATTAAACTCGTTGTAAATATTTCTGACAGCTGGAATCACGGCAAAGTAAAGCCAGAAGTAAGCGCAGTTTACGGTTTTCAGCATTTTGATTTAATCGTAATGCCAAAACTTACATGGTACGTTTCTGACGGACTTGAATTCTGTGCAAAAGGAATGTACATGGCAAGCTACAAGAGCGACAGAACAGAATTTGAAGGCTGGCATAATAACGGCTTTGTTCAGTTTGGCGCAAAATACACATTCTAAAGCGCACGCCTTGCCTTATCAGGCAAGGTTTTTTGCTTCGCAAAAAATGCCCCCAGATAAAAAAAGAATTTAAAAATAAAAAATCCCCGAAGCTTTTCTTTTGAACAGCCTTTCGGGGATTTTTTTATGCAATTTAGCAATAGATTAGTCTTTTGCTCTTTCTACGAATGAACCGTCGCGTGTATCAATTACGATGCGGTCGTCTGTATTGCAGAACAATGGAACTTTTACTTCCATTCCAGTGTCGAGAGTTGCTGGTTTTGTTGATTTACCAGAAGTGTCACCCTTAACGCCTGGTTCGCAGTAAGTAATTGTGCGTGTTACGTTTACAGGAAGAACAACTCCAACTGGTTTGTCATTGTAGTAAGTAACAGAAACTTCGTAATCGTCATCTGGAGAAATATAACCAGCGTTGTCGCCGAGATAATCTTTGTCCAGCATAATATCATCGTAAGTTTCCTGATCCATAAAATGATATTCGTTTCCGTCGATGTAAGAAAGTTTTACAGTCTTTTTTACGAGTTCAACTTCCTCAAATTTTTCACCAGCGTCAAGACCAAGCTGCATTGTTGAACCAGTTACAATATTCTGAACGCGAAGATTTGTTACCATGCCCTGACGTCCACCCTTCTGACCAAGAAGTTTCTGAACGATAAGAGGATTGCCTTCGTACATAAAAGCTGTTCCGACTCTGATTTCGTTTGTCATTAACATAATATGTTACCTCAAAAAATTAAGCATTTATTCTTCTATAATAATTATTTTTGTACACTTTTTCAACTAGTGCAGTTTTTAAGAATCTCAAGGAGCGTGCGTCTTTGCCTTGCAGCGCAGTCTCTGCCGGCTTTTCATGGCTTCGGTGCTGCGCACGCGCTTTGCGCCCATTACAATCCGGGCTAAATCTTTGCAGGCGTTTGTTTGTAACTGCGATGTAATTTTATAAATTCTGACTTTCTAAATAATTTATAAGATTTTGTGCTAAATTGCCGTTTTTTAATAAATTTTCTGCAAAACCAGTAAAACATTCGTTCAATTTATTGTCGATTGCAGAAAGTAAAATGTCATTAAGGCTTTGTTGAGTTAATTTGCAATCTGGTGTGTTGTATTCATTCCATAAAGCACTAAATTTACTGAACAATTCTTTGCCGTCAAAAAAAGGTTCAATTTTTGTTAAAAGCGCATTCACCTTTACAAGCTGGTAATTTTCGTCCTGAACATACGCATGCCAGAAAAAAGGTTTGCCGGTTAAGCAGGCTCTTGCAAGGCTTTCTTCTCCACGAACAAAATTAAAGTCTGCATTGCACAAAATTTTGTCCCATTCTTCCTGGCTTAAAAAGTTAAGTTCAATCAGATTTACTTTTTTGTCTGTTTTATTCCAGGCTTCTTTTACAAAGTTTAGGCTTTTTCCATTTGCTGCAAAAACATTCACTTTAAAAAAAGGATTCTGTTTTTGTTTTAGTTCCTGCACTTCGTTCAATGAATTAAAAATTTGTGTAAAATCTCTTTCGTACGAAAAAATCGTAACATTAAACTGGTTTTTATCTGTTTTTTTGCTTTTTGATTCAGTCAGGGTTTGTAAAAAAGCTTTGTCAATTAAAAGTCCTGCCGTTTTACTGGTAAAACCAGGCATAAAAAACATTTTTTTTACATTCGGTTTTCTTGTATAACATTTTAAAAGATGAAAATCGTCCGCATATTCTTCGGCGGTTAAATATTCAATATTAAAAATATGAAAAATTTCCTCTGTGTTTTCTTCAAAAAGAATTTTTTCCAGCCAGTCTGGCCTTCCGCATTGGAAACATTCAAGAACAATTGGAAAAGGAGTCTGTTCAAACTTAAAACTGTCACTCTGCTGCCAGTCAAGAACTGTCCACGAGCTTTGTTTGTAGGTAAAAGTCTGTTTTCTTAGCAAAGGATTTATTCCAGCTGTCATTTTTGAAAAACTTTCTAGATTTGAGCAGACAATCGTAAGATTAAGTTTTGGGTCAATGTCGCTCAATGCTTTTGCAAGGCGGTAAACAACGCCAATGTCACCGTAATTATCTATAACCTTGCATAAAATAATTATATTTTTGTTTTTCATAAAAAACCTTTAGTTAAAAACTCTTGTGAACAATTTTTAAAATCTTATTCCAAAACTAAAATTCGGCACAATTCTAAATTTTGAATCCGTCCAGACCTGTCCTGTTGTTTTTAAGCGGTAAGAATCGTCAAAGGCTGCATCGTTAAAGTCAGAAATATGAAGATCTAAGTTTGCTGCAACAAAAATCTGTGTCCGATGAATCGGCTTAAACGAAAGAGAAAATCTTGCCGACGGAACAATGTTAAAACGATCGTCATCATCTTTTAAATCGTCAGAAAATGCGTAAAAAAAGTTTGTGTACAGTTCTGTATTCAATAGAATTTTATTTACTAAAAGGCTCTGGTGGCCGATTCCAGGGCTTAATTCAAGAGAACGCCCAGGCTTTGCTGCATTGTGGCCTAAAAGCAGTGAACCGTAAAATGCATTTGTTCCAACGTGTGCTCCAAGGTTAAAAGTTCCACTGGTTGAACCTGAAAATTCTCCAGAAACATTAAATTTTGAAATTGTCCTTAAATTGCCAGCTTTGCGGATTGATTTTGCTTCTTTTCCACCAACTTTCGAAAAAGAAAAATCACCATTTAAAAGTTTTTTGCTTTCTGCATTTATGCAATAAACCTGGCCGTTGTAAGGGTAGAGCGGGGTACCCTGGGTTTCGTCAATAAAAATTCCTTCTGCGCTGTAATGCTGAACGTTCATTTTTAAGCGTGTTGGAATTAAACTTTCGCGGCTTGCAACAACCGTATAATTGCGGTTTGCAGGAAGTCCCAGAACTACAGAACCCTGCAAAAGTGAATTTGCTGCAACCGGATGTTCAACTTTAGAAAAATTCACTCTTCCGTCAAGAATTGTTGCAACCTTTGTCCCGTTTTCGTCAAAAACTGCATAATCGCCAGCGCCTTTTAAAACCATAAGGTTTGCACCAGTTGTAGAATAAACGTCTTCTTCATCTAAGGCTAAAATCCACGAAAGGTAGGTTTCCATTGCGTGCATGTCGCTAAAGCAGTTCATTACGTAGTTTACATCGACGCCAAAATTTTTATAGCTCCAGCGTGTTGCTGCTGCAAAAAGAGCGCCCTGTTTTTCCTGAACATTTTTAGAAGTCGGTTCTTTTTTTTGAGTTTCTTCGTTATTTTCTTCTGGCGGAAAAATTTTCCAGAATGCGCTGATTGCTTTGTCGTGCAATGCGCTTATTCCGCTGTAAAACGTGTAAACATTTTTGTTAATGCTCGAAAGAATGCTGCTGCACTGAATCGGCAAAAATGGCCCTGTCATAAAAGGGCTGTAATTTCTCAGCATAAATTTAGAAAAATAAGCATTCATTGATTCAAGATAATATTGTTCATACTTTACAGGATCTGTGTTCCAGTTGTTGATTAAGACTTTTGTCTGTCCGTATTTGCTGTATTTCCAGCTTTTGTAGAATGGAGGCACCGACGGAACAATGTCTTCTGCGTTTATAATATTCCAGATGTAGTCGTATTTTGGATCATGAGTGTTTTCGTTTGTTGTTACGTTTGGCGCTGCAAATGTGTAAGTGTAAATGTTATCCGGATTAAAAAGAGTTGTGTCGTAAAGCTGGGCTGCAAGAAGATTTGAAATAGCCGCGCCTCTTGAATGTCCTGTAATTAAAAGATAGCAGTCTTTAATGTCAATTTTGTTTTTAAAAAGATAGGCAATAAGGGCGGTTTCTAAAAGTTTTGTGGTTTTAAAGAATCCTTCGTGGTATTCGGCCTCTGTCTTTGTTTTGTCAGAAATATTTACGTTAGAAATCCATTCATTTGCGTTGAGCGGAGTTCCGCGGATAACTATAAAAATGAGGTTTTGTCTGCCTTTTGAACTTTCAATCTGTTTTGTTGCAAAAGTAAATGCTGCCTGATCGTTTCCCCACATTGAATTTTCGTAGTCGAGATTGTAATGAAATTCAATTAAATCTTTAGAAACTCCCAGAGCCTTAAAACATTGAAGAATTAAGTTTGAATCCTGTCCAATGTCTGAGTCTTCATAAGAAACGGCAGAAAGAATTCCTGCAATACGTGCAATGTTGTGGTTGTAAACTTTTGCACTGTTTTGTCCGAACCATTTTTCGTCCCATTCTGTTGTAATTGAAATTGGATTTTCTTCGATTGTTACAAGGCTTTTTACTGGAAAAGTTATGCTTTTGGAAAATACAATTCCTGCGGTTAATGTAAAAATTGCGCCAAAACTTACAATTTTTTTAAGAGATTTCATTTTATGCTGTTTCCTTTTTTTAGAACTTTAACGGCTTAAAGAGAAGAACCCTGGCTGACTTTGTCTGTGTCGGCACCGTCGAGAATTACTTTTAAGTTTTCAAACTTTCCGTTGCGGTAAACTGTTACATTTACGCTGTCGTTTGGTTTTTTAGACTCTAAGGCACTTGTGTAGTCTGCATAAGTGCGAATGTCGATTCCGTCGATTCCTGTAATTATGTCGCCGCCAAGATAGATTGTTGCAGGCTTAAAACGACTTCCGTATTGAACTGCCTGAGTTCCGCCTTTAATTCCTGCTTTTTCTGCGTTGCTTTCGCTTTCAACTTCGCTTACAAGAATTCCATAATTGATTTTAATTCCTGCGTACTGCGCAATTGCAGAAGTCATTTGAACCGGAGTAATTTGAATTGTTCCGCGCCGAACTTTGCCGTATTTTAATAAATCGTTTACAACGCGTCTCGCCGTGCTTACAGGAACAGCAAATCCAACGCCTGCCGACGATCCTGAATTAGAAATAATCATTGTGTTTATTCCAATCATTTTTCCTTTTGTGTCGAGAAGTGGACCGCCAGAGTTTCCCGGATTTATAGCTGCGTCGGTTTGGATCATGTTGCGGATTATTACGTTTTTGCTTTCCTGAATCGGGCGGCCGAGACCGGAAACAATGCCGGTTGTCATTGTGCGTTCAAGGGCAAAAGGATTTCCGATTGCAATTACTTTCTGACCAACTTTCAGGGTGTCTGAGTTGCCAAAATCGATTGTCTTTAGTTTTACGTTTTCTGGCGGAGTGAATTTTAATACTGCAATGTCGCTTTCAATGTCCTGACCAACGACTGTGCCCGGGTAGCTTGTTCCGTCTGCAAGCGAAATACTGATTTTATTTGCCTGGCTTATTACATGAACGTTTGTTACAACGTAGCCACGCTCGTCAATAATTGAACCGGAACCAGAACCGCCTTCCTGAACAATCGGTTCTAAAAACCAGTTTACGCCCATAACCTGAGTTGTAATGTTTACAACGGCTTCATTGCATTTTTCGTAAACAAAAATATTCTGTTCTTCGTCCTGTGTGTATTCGGACGTAGAAGTTGAAGTTTGTGTTACTCCTTTTTTTTCTTCTGCGGTGCGTTCAATAAATTTAACTTCTTCGCTTTCTTTTTCCTGAATTTCTTCCTGAGTTTCAGTTTCTTCTGCTGCCTGATTTTTTTTTGCAGAAATTGAATTTGCAGCATAAAAAACGGCTGAAGCAACAACGGCTCCTGCAAAAAGTCCTGTTACAGTTGTTTTTATCATCTGTTGCTTTGAATAAAGTTTCATTTGTGTCTCCGTAAATAAATCAGTTCTGCTGTTTTAATGTTTTGTATTTTATCAGTTTTACAAAACTGTTGAAATTCCAGCTTCTGCGCTGTAATAAGTTTTTGAACTAAAAAATCTTGCATTTGCGCGAAGGTTTACAAAAATATTGTCGTTCCCCGGAATTCTTGCATCAAAGCCAATATCTGCTGCGCGTGCCCATTCTGCGCTGGAACTTGTGCGATCGTCGTCTGCAAGTCCGGTTGTTCCAAAAGAAGAATTTAAGGCTGAATAAATGCCAAAGGCTGCACTCTGACCTTTTAATTGAATACAAAGTCCATTTCTCCAGACTTTGTCATAATTGTTATTTTCTGTTTCAAAGGTTGAAGTGCCGTAAGTAAATTCAGAAGAAATTCCTGCATAAACTTTGTTGGTGCTGATTCCCATTACAACGCCACCGCCAGCGCCACAACCGTTGTCGGCGCCATAAGGTTCAAATGGCTTGCTGCTTGCCCCGCCGGCTCTGCCTAAAAATCCATAGTTAAAATCAAAGCTGTTCATTTTTTTGCAAAAAGCAAACTTAACTGCCGAATTTACAAATGGCGATAAACCTGTGTGCCCCGTATTTAATCCAGTGCGCACAGTTAATTCCATGCAGTCCGAAAATGAATATGCAAAAAATGCAGAAAGTGGCGCACAGTAAAATGCTGAGTCTTTAAATATAACGCCGTCATTTAAGCCGAGTGCAAGTGTTGTTTTTGGATTTGCAAACGCTGCCGGAAGAATTCCGATTCCAGAACCGCTTGGGGTAAAAGTTGCAGGAGCAATTTTAATTGAACTGTCAACTTCAAAAATTTTAGAAAGTTTTTGTCCGCCAGCAAGAATTGTTGCTTTGTATGTTCCGTCTGGAATAATGGCGCCGTCAGAAAATTTGCCGTCCCATTTTACTTCCTGCTCCCAGGTTGTAAATTCTGGCAGGCTGAAAGTTGCAATGACAGAGTCACTGCTGTCTGTAATTGTAAAAGTTCCGGTTTCTTTTGTGGTAACTTCAAAATTGAATTTTATTGTTCCGATTGTTCCGGGCAGATACGGATTAAAGCTTTCTTTGTTTGCCTTTAAATTTGTTAAAGCAAATTCTGCTAAAGAAAGTTTTGCTGTTACAATCTGGTAAGTGTCGCGCGGAATATAAACATTTGCAGTTTCTGTCTTGTAACCGAATTTTTTAGCCTGAACTGTGTGTTTGCCTTCCGTAAGTTTTACAATATTGTCGCTGATTCGGCTGTAGTCAACATAAATGTCTGCATCCTGAGGTTCTGTAATAAAGCAGACTGTTCCTTCGTATTGTTCAAGTTCAATATAAAAAACACGTTCTTCGCCATTGATAACTTTGATTCTGCAGCGTTTTGGGCGGTAACCTTTTTTTTCTACTCTAAGATTGTATTTTCCTGCTGGAAGATTAGTGAGCGTAAGAGTTGAATAACCTTCAAAGTTGCCGTTTATAAAAATTTCTGAATTTGGCACATTTGTTTTGATTGTAATTTTTGTACTTTCGCGGTCGATTGCGCTTTTTCTTTCTGACTTTAAAAGTGGAGTCTGGCCAATGTTAAGTTCGTCTAAAATGCCATATTCTGGAGCTTCGCTTTTTTGTTCAATAGAAATTCCTGAATTATCTGACTGTGCTGCAACAAAGGAATTTAATAAAAAAACTGACGCTAAAATGAATGTAAATCTTTGTAAAGACATAAATTAACTCTGCGATATAATTTACCGCATTATTCACCGGCGGGCAACAGACCGTGTTCAAGAAAGCTGAAGTAACTGTTTTTTGTAATAATTATGTGGTCTAAAATCGGGATTCCTAAAATTTCTGAAGCAACGCACAAATGTTTTGTAGTTTCCAGATCTGCATCCGACGGTTCTGCAATTCCTCCGGGGTGGTTGTGAGATAGAATTATTCCGGAAGCATGTTCTTTTAGCGCTTCTGAAAAAATATCGCCGGCTTTTAAAACTGCCATATTTCTGCTTCCGACAGATAAAACGCGGATATTTAGAATTTCTTTTGCTCCGTTTACGGTAACTGTTACAAAATGCTCTGAATTTTGCATTGCGTAATGTTTTATAAATGGAATTACGTCCTGCGGCTTTTCTACAACTGCCTGCGGATTTCTGTTGTGTCTGCGTCCAAGTTCAAGGGCGGCGGCGATTGCAAGAGCTTTGCCTGCTCCAACTCCAGAAATTGACTGAAGTTTTTCGAGCCAGTTTTCTGGATTCCAGGCGCAGATAATTTTTAAGATTTTATCTGACATTTCTTCTACGGGCATTTGTTTTGTTCCTGAGCCCAAAATGAGCATTATGAGTTCTTTGTCGTTTGGAAACGAAAGTCCGTTTCTTAATGTTAATTGTCTTAAATCGTTTTCGTCGTTTATAGTCATTTTTTCCTTTTTTTTAGCGTTAGGGGGCGTAGGGGCGCGCGAAGCGCGATGTTTTTTGCTGCTTTAACAGCAAAAAACATTGGAGGTAACGCCGGAACCCTGAAGCACCCGACGGCACAACGTGCCGGAACGCCCATCCTTATAAAAAAATTTTTTCCTCACTATATAAATGGCTCTAAAGTTGCATTTATGACAATTTTTTTCAAAAAAAATATTAAAAAAACCGATATTTAGAGCATGAAAGTTCAAAAATCGACTAAAAACTTAAAAAGTACAGGTTTTGTTCTGTCAGCATTGTTGTTTGTTGTAAATTCGTTTTTGTTTTATTCCTGCGTAAGTTCTGGGCAGCACGAACAGTTTTTGCCCTGTTCGAGAGAATTAAAAGGAAGTGGAATAAAATCTCAAGAGCAGCTAGCGGAATTTTTTATTTCTGAAAATCCTGAAATTCCGCTTTCGCGTGTAAAAAGTCTTGCAAAAGATTATGTAACAGAAGCGCAGATTGAAGGAGTTAACAGCGACGTTGCCTTTGTTCAAATGTGTCTGGAAACAGGTTTTCTTAGATTCGGGAACCTTGTAAAACCTGAATGGCACAATTATTGCGGGCTTGGTGCAATGGATGCGGAAAATCCTGGCGAAAAGTTTAAAGACCAGAAAACAGGAGTAAGGGCGCATATTCAGCATTTGCAGGCTTATGCAACAACTCAGGATGTAAAATTAAAACAGCCGCTCGTAGATCCGCGCTATAGCTGGGTTCACAAAGCAAAGTTTGCGCAGACTGTTTTTGACCTGGCAGGAACGTGGGCAACTGACCCGGATTATGGTAAAAAACTTGACACGTTACTGTCAAAACTAGAAAATTTTTAAGGATTTATTAATTGCTTTGAATGGCTCTTTTAGCCAAAAAATACTTTAATAAATCTTGTAATGGGGAATTTCTATGACAGACAGAATTAAAATCAAAAAATTTTATCCAAACTATTTTTCTTTTTTGTGCCAGGGCTCAATGGTTCTGGTCATTGGCGCAATTCTTCCGTATTTAATTGAAGAAGCAAAACTTAGTTACACAATTGCAGGAACGTTGTTGTCGGCATTTGCAATCGGAAACTTTCTTGCAAGTTTTGTGTTTCCGGCACTCGAAAAATTTGCCGGCAGAAAACCTGCAATTTTAATTACGGCGACTGTTATTCCAGTTGCACTTTTTGCAGTAACTTTGATTCCGCCGGTGTGGGCAATGATTGTGCTTTTTACGATTCTTGGAATCTGCCGCGGAAGCAATTCAATCATCAATAACGCATACATAAACGAAAATTCAGACGGAAGCGCATTCGCACTCAACATTCTGCATATGACATTTGCAATAGGTGCTTTTTCTGCTCCGTTGTTTGCTTCAATTTTCTTTAACAACGGACTTGGATGGAAGGCAATCGTTTATGCAATCGCAATCGCTTCTGCCCTTGCTGTAGTTTTTTTAACGCAGCTTGATTTAAAAGAAAAAGAAATTGACGCGGAAAATGCAGACGCAAACGCACAAAACGCCGATAACACAGAAAATTCAAAAACACAGATCGACCTGCCTGGAAAAAAATGCAAATTCTACAAAATGCCGGTTTTCTGGATTTCCGGAATTATTCTTTTCTTTTATCTGGGATTTGAAAACTGCATAAACGGCTGGTTTGTAACATATTTCCGTTCAACAGGAATTATGAGCGACACTTATGCAAACGATCTTGTTTCGTTCACCTGGCTCGCAGTCCTTTTTGGCCGTCTTTTTACTGCCCTTATTTCAACAAAAGTAAAAAAGCAGACAATTATACTTGCAGACTGCCTTGCAACAACAGTTTTCTTTATTCTTCTTGTTTCAACAAAAAATCTTGCATTAATTACGTTGTGTATCGTAGGACTCGGATTTTTCTTAGCAGGAATCTACGCAACATCAATTTCTAACGCACACGATGCAATCGCCGGAAGCGACATTGGAACTTCAATGCTTTTAGCAATCGCTGCCTTTGGCGGAATCGTTGCCCCGCAGATTGTAGGCTCAGTTGCAGACAAAATCGGTCTCGTAGGTTCAATCGGAATTTTGACCGTAAACGTAATCGCAATGATAGTCTTTTCGATCGTAAACAGAATAATGTACAAAGATTAATTTTTCTTTTCTGGGCGCATGGGGCTTTCGCCCCACCGGGCTATCCGTGGTTCCGGCGTCTAGCGCGCCTTCAGTGCTGCGCACCCGCTTGCGCGGCCACTACTATCCCTTGCGCGGGTAAAATAAAATGTTGACATTGTGCGTATACGGTATTATTTTCAATAAATAAGAGGCGAATATGACAACAAATATAAACATAAAAACAGATTCAGCATTAAAGGCTCAGGCAGAAAAACTTTTTTCTGATCTCGGAATGAATATGTCAACCGCGCTCAATATTTTCTTAAGACAGGCAGTCCGCGAAAACCGCATTCCCTTTGAAGTAACAAAAAATGTTCCAAACGCAACCACTGTCCAGGCAATGGAAGACACCTTAAATGACCGCAATATGGAAGGACCGTTCAACAACATGCAGGATTTAATGGATTCGTTGAATGCTTAGTGTAAAATAACGGGGTGTTGCGGGGTGTCCCCGCAGAGGGGATAGCGGAATACCGGAGGTATGGAGCGCAAGGGGAGACTTCCCCTTCCTTTTTTCTTCTTTAATTGTCTAATCTGCCTATTTTTATTAAAATAGGGGCTCATATAAATCAATTTTTTTTAGGACGACAAAATGTCAGAAAGAAACATTTCAGAGCTTTGCCACTGGGCTGACCAGCAGGCTGAAAGAATCATTAAGCAGAAGGGCGACCTTGACTCATACACTTGCGCTTCTGGAATTACTCCGTCGGGAACTGTTCATATTGGAAATTTCCGCGAAATCATTACTGTTGATTTGATTGTTCGTGCCTTGCGTGACCGCGGCAAGAATGTTCGCTTTATTTATTCATGGGACGACTACGATGTTTTCCGCAAAGTTCCGGGCAATATGCCAAAACCGGAAGTTCTCGAAAAATATCTGCGCTATCCGATCACAATGGTTCCGGACACTTTTGACCGCGACGAAAACTATGCGCGCCACCACGAAAGAGACATTGAAACTCAGCTGCCACGCGTTGGAATCCATCCTGAATTTTTGTATCAGGCAAGCCGCTACCGCTCAAACCGCTACACTGAAGGCATGAAGATTGCAATGCAGAACCGCGATGTTATTAAGGAATGTCTTAACACTTACCGCGACGACGAGCACAAAATGAAGGCTGAAGATGTTTACTGGCCTGTTGCTGCTTTCTGCTGCAAATGCAACAAAGATACTACAGAAATTACAGACTACGACGGCGAATACGGCGTTACTTACAAATGCACAAGCTGCGGACACGTAGAAAAGGGCGATCTTCGCACTTCCAAGGAATTTAAGCTTGGCTGGCGTGTTGACTGGCCAATGAGATGGAACGAAGAAAAAGTTGTTTTTGAACCGGGCGGAAAAGACCATATTTCTCCGGGCGGCTCATACGACACTGCAAAACTTGTTTCTAAGCGCCTTTACAACTGGGACGCTCCAGTAACAATGAAGTACGACTTTGTAAAGCTCAAGGGCGTTCCTGGAAAAATGTCTTCTTCTAAAGGAAAGGTAATTTCTCTTGTTGATGCTCTCGAAGTTTATCAGCCGGAAGTTCTCCGCTACATTTTTGCGCAGAACAAGGTTGACCACGAATTTTCTATCAGCTTTGACCTTGACGTTGTTACAGTTTACGAAGCTTACGACCGCACAGAGCGCATTGCCTGGGGCAAGGAACTTCCAAAAGAAAAGGACGAAAAAAAGCGGGAATCAATCATAAATCACGAAAAGCGCATTTACGAGCTTAGCCAGGTTGAACCGGGATTCCCTAAAGTTGAGCCTTACCAGATTGGATTCCGCCTTTTGACAACTCTTTTGCAGACTTATTCGGGCGACATTGACGCTGTAATCAAGAGCCTTGGAAACGTAAAACCAGAACAGGAAGAAGTTTTAAGAAGACGCTGTGCCTGCGCCTGGTACTGGATTAACGAAAGTGCTCCAGACTGTGCCCCAGATTTCTGCTTTAAAATCCGCGAAGACGGAACAACTGCAAAACTTCCGCACGCAATGGCAGACGCCGTTAAAAAAGTTCACGACGAAGTTCTTCCAAAAATTCCTTCGTTCCAGACTGACAGAGACTGCCAGGAAGCAATTTACGCAGTTGCAACTTCTCTTGGAGTTGACGCAAAGCAACTCTTTACAGCTCTCTACCAGGTTATTGTCGGAAAAGATCAGGGACCTCGTCTCGGAAGCTTTATGCGCATAATCGAAGCAGGCAAACTTGAACGCCTTTTAGCAAGTGTTGAAGGTGTTGACGAATCTAGCCTGCAGAAAAAAACAACAGAAAAAAAACTTACTCCAGAGCAGATTGACAAACTTCCTCCAGCAGAAAGATTTAGTCGCCGCGTAGTTTTAAAAGTAAGCAGAATTGAAAAAGTTGAACAGCATCCAGGCGGAGCCTTCCTTTATATTTTGACTCTTAACACAGGGGACGGAGAACCACGCCAGATTGTAAGTTCTATTGTTTCGTTCTATAAGCCTGAAGAACTTTTAGGAAAAAATATTGTTTTGGTTTACAACTTAAAGCCAGCAAATTTCCGTGGAGTTCGCAGCAATGGAATGTTACTTGCAGCTTCTGATCCAAATGTTACAGACAAAGAAACCTGCGAAGTAATTTTTGCACCTCAGTTTGAAGTCGGAACAATTCTTGAACCGGAAGGATTTGAAGTACCAGCCGACGCAAACGAACTTTGCTTTGTAAAAGCCGACAAATTTGCAGAAATGGGTCTGCACACAAAATCAGGTTTTGTAGAAATTGACGGCAAAAAAATCGGAGCAAACGGCAAATTCCTGACAGTAGAAATCTACAAAGACGGAAAAGTAAAATAAGTTTTTGCAGTTGCGAAGGAAAGATTCCGCTGCAATTCGAATGACAAATAATTAAAACACGGCAGTTGAGAAAACCTGAACTGCCGTGTTTTTTTTACTCTTCCAGATTTTCTGACAGTTTATTTAATAGAGTTACAAGCATTTGTTTTTCTTCGTTAGAAAAGTTTTTCCAGCTGGCGTTTATTAACTCGCTTGAAAGTGCGGTTGTTTTACTTGTGTATTGTGAGCCTGTTTGTGTAAGGCAGACGTTTTTTTTACGGCTGTCGGTTTTGTCTTTTTTTAATTCTACAAAGCCCTGATTTTCCAGTTTTTTTACAAGGGCGGTTGTTGTGGATTTGTCCCGGTTGATTTTTTTTGAAAGTTCACTCAATGAAAGTTCTTTTGTGCACGAAAGACAAAAAAGAATATTTGCGTGGCTTGTTGCAAGTTTTGTAAGCCCAAGTGGATTAAGTTTTTTTTGTAAAAATGCCTGGCTTTGAGAATGAATATGAGAAATAAGGCTTAAAATTGAAGATTCGTCGTAGTTCACGGGAAAAGATTATACGAATAAAACAGTTTTTTGAAAATTATTAAAACAAAATGGGGCCCGGATTGGAGCAGCGCCAGAGGCGTTCAAAAACGGCGGTTGAGCTTGTCTCAACTGCTGTTTTTGAATGGAGCGCGCAAGACGCGGAACTGCGTAAAGCCGGTTTGGACGGCAAATTGTGCCCTCTAACTAACAAAAGAATAGAAAAAAATCAATGTAAAATTTGACAAAGAAAAAGTTTTTAACAGAAAAATATGAATTCTGGCTTTTATTGTAAACACGGGCAATTTTTATTAAAATAAAGCATTATTTGCTGCGAAATCTGCAGTTGTTTACGAGGTACGCTATGCTTTCTGATATTGAAATTGCACAACAGAACACAATGATTCCAGTTAGTGAAGTTGCAAAAAAAATTGGAATTGAAGAAGAAGGTCTTGATTTTTATGGAAAATACAAGGCTAAAATTACGATGGCGGAACTTCGGAAGTTTCAAAAGAAAATTCATGATCCAAAAAATCGTGGCAAACTTATTTTAACAACTGCTGTAACACCAACTCCAGCTGGCGAAGGAAAATCAACGGTTTCGATTGGGCTTGGCGACGGATTGAATAAAATCGGCAAAAAAGCGGTAATTGCTTTGCGTGAACCTTCTCTTGGACCTTGCTTTGGAATTAAGGGTGGCGCTTGTGGCGGCGGATATGCGCAGATTGTTCCAATGGAAGACATTAACCTTCATTTTACCGGCGACATTCACGCAATTTCGATTGCAAATAATTTGATTGCGGCTTTAATTGACAATCATATTCAGCAGGGAAATCAGCTGCGCCTTGATCCGCGTACAATAATCTGGAAGCGTTGTGTTGACTTAAACGACCGTGCTTTGCGTAATATTACGATTGGGCTTGGTGGACGTCTGGACGGAGTTCCGCGCGAAGATCATTTTATTATTTCTGTTGCTTCTGAACTTATGGCAATAATTTGTCTTTCTACTTCTATTACAGATCTTAAAAACAGAATCAACAATATTACAATCTGTAATACTTACGATAAGAGGCCTGTTAAATTTTGTGAATTAAAATGCACTGGTGCAATTGCAGCCCTGTTAAAAGATGCAATCCGCCCGAACCTTGTTCAGACTCTCGAAAAAAATCCTGTTTTTGTTCATGGTGGACCTTTTGCAAATATTGCTCAGGGAACTAATTCAATTAACGCAACTTACAGTGCTCTTGCCTGTGGCGATTACGTTGTTACAGAAGCTGGATTTGCTGCTGACCTTGGCGCGGAAAAATTTATGGATATAAAATGCCGCACTGCAGGAATTAGTCCAGACGTTGTTGTAATTGTTGCAACTGTTCGTGCCCTTAAAATGCACGGTGGAATGGCAAAGGCAGATCTTTCTACTCCGAGCATTGGAGCTTTGCAGGCAGGTTTTGAAAACCTCGCAGTTCATATCGAAAATATTGCAAAGTTTGGAGTTCCTTCGGTTGTCGCAATCAATAAATTTGTTACCGACACCGACGAAGAAATTAGTCTGCTCAAAAGTTTGTGCGAAAACAAAGGCGCAAAGGCTGTTTTGTGCGAAGGCTGGGGCAAAGGTGGAGAAGGCATGGTCGAACTTGCAAAAACTGTTTCAGAAATTGCTGAATCTGGTGCTGCAAACTTCCATTATTTGTACGAATCTCATCTTTCTCTGGCAGACAAGGTTCGCGTTATTGCAAAAGAAATTTATCGAGCTGGTTCAGTTGAATTCCCTCCGAGCGTGCTTAAAAAACTGCGCGAATACGAAGAACTTGGTTATAAAGATCTTCCAGTTTGTATTGCAAAAACTCAGAATTCTATCAGCCACGACGCAAAACTCATTGGAGCTCCAAAAAACTACATTTTCCCGGTTCGCGACTGTCAGCTTTACAGCGGTGCAGGCTTTGTAGTAATTCTTGCCGGCGACATTATGACAATGCCTGGCTTGCCAAAACTTCCTGCGGCCTTAAACATTGACGTAGACGA
>CAVKVK010000032.1:0-23747 GCA_963659855.1 Parabacteroides distasonis
AAATTATAAGTGAATTAAGAGCATTTATAAAGTCAACAACAAAAAGTTTTTAGTCGAGACGGAAGATGCAAAAATGAGCAGAAAAAACTAGCCGGGATTGCAGGGGCGCCGAAGGCGTTCAAAAACGGCCGTTTTTGAATGGAGCGCTTTTGCGCGGAACCCCGAAAAGCCCGACGAGACTAGAAAATATGCTCCAGAAATAAAAAAAACAGTAAAACTAGAATATTTAAAATTTTATTATGATTTATTTTATTCGTTGCAGAAGTTAAAAAATGCCGTTAACCTACAGCAAAAGGGCAAAAATCACGGTTTTTGCTTATGAGGAGAATTTTTATGAAATTAAGTAAAATCATTGCTTCGACAGCACTCGTTCTTACAATTTCAGCAGCTGCTTTTGCTGATGAAGCTTACGACATTATTAAAAAAAGTTCGACTCTCGATGCTCCAGAAACATCGGAAGCCGTAATGAACATGGACAACATTGAAACAAACGGAACTGTTGACCACCGCATTATGTATCAGCGTGGACGCAAGATTAACGGTCTTACAAATGTTGTTTTTGATTTTACTCAGCCAGCTTCTGTAAGAAGCACACGCGTTCTTCAATCAGAAAAAAATGCACGCGACGACGACCGCTGGATTTATATGCCACAGCTTAAACAGGTTCGACGCATTCCAATGTCAGAAAGGTATAAGAACTTTGTAGGCTGCGAATTTACTTACAACGATATGGCAATCCGCAAGGTTGACGAAGATACTCACGAAATGCTTTCTGAAAACGAAACTGTTACAAATGCCGGAAAAACCTATAAATGCTGGAAAATAAAGTCTACACCGCTTAAAAAGAGCGAAGTTGAATATTCTTACAGAATAAATTACATCGACAAAGAAACTTATCTTCCTGCAAAAATTGAATATTTTGATAAAAAAGATCCGAACAAACTTCTTAAAACCTACACAACAGAAGACTGGACATATTTTACAGCTCCAAAATCTGGCAAAACTTATGCTTTACGCTTAAAGGCAAGAATGACAAACAACATAACTGGCCGCCAGACATATATTTTTATTGAAAAGCCAAAATTTGATGAAGGAATTTCACCAAATTACTTTACGCAGCAGTTTCTTCAGACAGGAAAAGCTAAATAAGGCGATTTTTTATAAACTTGGGGCTGTCCAGAAAGTTTTTAACTGTTAAGGACGGCCCATACTTTTTATTAAGGAGAAAACGATGAAAAAATTCATCATTGCAATGGCCGCTATCGGAGCATTTTCTTTAGTTTCTGCTCAGGATTATGATTATTCAGAAAGTTTTGTTCCAGCTGTTACAATCAGTGGCGAAGGCGGAGCAGATGCACGCGCCTGGATTGACACAGAAAACGGTTACGTTGACGACAAATCAAACATTTACAACAACACAGAAATGGATTCAAGAGCTTATGCAAAGCTCAATGTAAATTACGAAGGTGAATCTTCTGACACAGAAATAAAACTGAATTTTGATTCAAAAACCTTAAAATCAAATCCAGAAGACATTATTGAAGAACTTACTGCCCGCGGTTATTTTGGTAACTGGACAGTTGAAGGCGGAAAAATGAAGGTTGTATGGGGCAAAGGAGACAAACTCCACGTTCTCGACAATTTTAACGCAAATAACTACACAGATTTTATCTTTCCGGATTATGTAGACAGACGTTTAAGCGAAGTAATGTTCCGTGTTGCTTACAATGTTCCAAACGACAGCAATTTAAGAATTGAAGCAGTTGTAACACCAATGATGACAGCCGACCGTTTTGCTTCAAGCGGAACTTTAGTGCCTTATGCACAGAAAAAACTTACAGACACAGTAACTTCGATTGTAAAGAACAACACGATTTATGCCCTGAACCAGGATTTAGAAGGCGGTGCAATTACTCTTTCAGGTTTTGACGCAATAAACAACGCTTCTTCTTTTTCTTCTGACAACCTTTATGAAAACAACATAAAGTCGCTCAAGTATGCACAGGGTGGCGCAAAAGTGAGCGGTTCTTTAGGTTCTCTTGACTGGGGATTCAGTTATTATTACGGTCATTACAAACAGCCGAGCGCAAATCTTGAAAAATATATCAGTTCTGTAACATCTGGGGCTGCAACTTATGCAACAGCAAATCAAGAAGCAGTTTCAAAAGAATACGCTTCTGAAATTACAGCAAAAGCTACAGCATTAATGACTTCTGGAGCAGCAGCAGACCTTACAACAGCACAGACACTTGCTTATCAGGCAGTCGTAAAAGAACATGCAGCAGAATGGGCAACTCAGGGACGCTTTAGCGTTGAACTGCCTTCTCTCGACTACGACCGTTTACAGGTCTTTGGTTTTGAATTTGCAAAAATCTTATGGAAGTTTAACTGCCGTGGAGAATTTGCTTACAACCTTACAGAAGATATTGCAGGCGACAATCCATGGGTAAAGAACAACAGCCTTGCCTGGGTTGGCGGTTTTGACATTGATCTTCCGATCCACAACTTAAACATTAACGTTCAGGAAACAGGAACTTACATTCTTAAAAACGACAAAATCGAAGACGGTGCATTTAAAACTTACGACGTTGACTACAACTCAGACGGAAACTACTGCATTAACAAGGTTGTATTAAACGTAAGCGACAAATGGATTAACGAAAAACTTTCTACAGAATGTACGGTTATTTACGGAATCGAAAATAAAGAATGGTGCGTTCAGCCAAAAATTGAATACAATGTTGTTGACGGATTTACTGTAACTGCAAAAGGCGCATACCTTTACAGCAAAAATGAAAACGGCGAATTCTATAATTTTACGGCAGACAGCACAACAAATCATTCAAAAGCATTTGCACAGTTATCTGTAAAATACGCTTTCTAAAAAAAACTACGCCGGATTGGAACCGTGCGCAAGCAGCCGGCGTGTAAACGCCGGCCGAGGGTTACCGAGCGGTGCAAAGCCGGGAGCACGTCCATTATGAAAAAAACAAAAATATTTTCTGTCTTAGCTTTTACTTTTTTAATATTTTTTTTATATGGATGTGCTTCTTTATCAACTGTAAACCAGCAGAATTTTAACGAAGAATACGAAAACGCAATTTTTCCAGACAAAATTGAATGGAAAACAATAAACAGTGAATGTAAATATTTTTTATTCAGCAATAAAAAAGTTCCGGTTAAATGGCATTGCGTAAAAATTGACCTTTCTTCCACAAAATTAGAACTTACAGCCTTTCCCTGTGAACAAAAAAAACTTACCAAAGGAATAAAAATAAGCACTTTTGCAAAAAACACAAAAAGTTTTGTGTGTATTAACAGTTCACCATTTGCAAAAAAATTATCGGGCAAAAAAACACTCGTTGGAATCCACAAGCTAGAAGGAATAGATTTTTCTCTGCCACAAAAAAAGTACAGTGCACTCGCTTTTAAAAGACAGGCCGACAAAAGTTTAAAAGCCTTTGTTTTAGAAAATCAGGATGAAAATACTTTAAAAGATTTTGATTATGCTTTTGGTGGATTTTTTACGGTTCTTTTGAATAATCAGAAAAAAGATTTTTCTTACGAAAGCAAAAACAGCCGCACTGCAGCAGGAATAACTAAAGACGGAAAAACTTTATTTATTTTAGTTGCCGAAGGCGAAATTCCATTTAAAAGCCAGGGACTTTCTTACCCGGAATGTGCCGAGATAATGCAGAATCTGGGAGCGTCTGATTGCCTGGAAATGGACGGAGGAAGTTCTTCTGCGCTTTTTATAAACGGTAAAAATGCCCTTTCTTACCCTGCAATGTGGAAGGGTGCAGCCTTTATTGGCTTTAAAATTGCAGAATAATTAAAACAGTCTTTTAAGTTGACGGTGATTTTCTAATAAAGTATATTTTTACTTATGGGATTGGCTACTGCTCAGGTACTACAAAGATATTATGATCAATATCGCGATACTGAAATCACATTTACTAAGGACATTATACGCACGCTTGGGCTCGATCCTAGACAGATTTACATTAAATGCAACCGCGGTCAGTGGCCGTGCATAATCAATTCCACATCTTTTTTACAGGCAAAAATAATTGTAGGTGCAAAGGGAGGTGCTTACAAGGCACTTTCCGACAAATCAACAAGCGGAATAAACTTACGTTTTTGTTTTTTTCAGCCAGAAAATGATTTATTAAGTTTTTTTGTTGCGGGACACGTTACAAGCATTGTTCCTTACATGAATTCTTCTGAACTTGCCGTAATTACAATAACTTTCAGCCAGCGTCCGCCGGATGATTTAATTGAAGCCGTTGGAAAACTTTTAGAAGCAAATGCAAATGCAATACGCAGGCGCGAAGAGAGAATCTTTATTGATGAAAATTCAAGAAGAAAACTCGGGCTTGTCCGCGAAGAAGCAATTGTTTTTATTCAAAATGTTCCAAGGCACTGCATTGTGCGAAACCTTTCTTTTTCCGGGGCAAAAATAATTCTTCTGGGACTTTCGCAGTTTTTAGCAAATAAACCGGCTCAACTCCGGCTGGAATTTGAAGACCCGGATGAAGTAATAACATTAAACGGTGTAATTGTTTCTTCTGAAGTAATTGAAGGAAGAAAAGACATTGTAGCCTGCAGCGTTACATTTGCGGATAAAATCGTTCCTCTTTCTTACAAACTGCACATAAATAATTTTTTAACAGCCGTAAGAAAAACTCAGCTTTCTGCAAGCGATCAGATTGCACAGCAAAAAGCAATGCAGGCAAAACTTTTAGCACAGCAGGCACAGAACGCACAAAATGCGCAGGCAAAACCTGCTCAGCCACAAAGTCCTTCTCCTGCACAACCACAACAGCAGCCATCGGCAAATTCTTAAAAAAACAATTTAAGAAAAAAGCCTTTTTATAAAAAAATCTGTGCAAAAAAAATCTAAAAAAAGCACAGAAAATTTAAGGAAATATTAAGATTATGAAACCTACAGATCCACTAGAATCAGTTTATTTTATTCAACTTCCGGAAGAATTTAATTTTACAGAAAAGGCAATGCACATTGACCCGACAATTCCTTTGCCAGTTCAAAAAAAAGAAAAGGACGATCCGGGCACTTTTGATATGAAAGCACTGACAGAAGAACAGATTCTTGCAGGGCTTTTGACAGTAATGGCATACGACAGCGATAACAAGAATATTCTTTATTACCGTTCAATTCTTGCAAAGGCACGCCCAAACTTAAAAAAAGAACTTACCGAAGCTGCAATCTTAAAAACAAAAAACCAGGATTTTGACCTTGCAGAAGAAATTTACGCTTCTTTGAGAGGATTTGATCCGGAAGACATTGCAACAATTTTAAATTCAGCACTTTTTTTTGACCAGCGTGCAGATTCTTACAGGACTTCAGGCCTTTATGAAGATGCCGACGCTTACGATGCTGATGCAATTTTTTATTACAAGATGGCAATGGACGCAGAACCGGCAGTTCCAGATGCGTTTTTTAATGCAGGATTCTACTACTTAAAAAAACATAATTTTAAAGAAGCACGAAGCTGTTTTGAAACTTACATTGCCCTCACCTGCGAAATGACAGACGACGAAATGGGCGAAAATGGAATTTATAAAAAGAACCGCGCCCAGGAACTTTTAAACGAAATTGACAACCGCAACATGGAAGACGACCATTTTACGGCAGCCTACGATTTTATAAACAAGGGTGAAGTTGACAAAGGTTTAGACGAAATCCGCTTATTCCTCGAAAAAAATCCAAATGTATGGAACGCCTGGTTTATGCTCGGCTGGGGCTTAAGACAAAAAAAACGCTGGGAAGATGCAAAAAAAGCATTCGAAAAAGCACTTTCGCTTGAAGGCGGAAAAAAAGCCGACACATACAACGAACTTGCAATCTGCTGCATGGAAGAACAGAATCTTGCAGAAGCAAAAATAGCACTTCAAAAAGCACTTGCACTTGAACCAGAAAACACAAAAATTATTTCTAACCTTGGCTACCTTGCATTAAAAGAAGGCAAACCTTCTGATGCAGCCGCATATTTTCAGACAGTTCTTGAATACGATCCAAACGACAAACTTGCAGCCGCAGAACTGTTAAAAATGGATGTCTAAGATGAATAAAAAAAGAATTCTGTCATTTGGAGCTCTGTTTTGTGTTTTTTTGTTTTTTTCGTGTGCGCAAAAACTTCCAGTAAAGACACTTACAATTACTAAAGCAGACGGACAAAAAATCAGCGTAAAGGCAGAAATTGCGCGCACTCAGCAGGAACGCAACAAAGGTTTTATGGAACGCAAAAACATTCCCGACGGAACAGGAATGCTTTTTATTTTTGAGCGCGATCAGATTTTAAGTTTCTGGATGAAAAACACGCCTCACCCGCTTTCAATTGCTTATTTAGACAAAAGTGGAACAATCCGTGACATTTTTGACATGACACCTTTTTCACTCGACTCTATAAATAGCACGGTTAGTGTAAGATACGCATTAGAAGTTCCACAGGGCTGGTTTACAAAGAACAACATAAAGCAGGGCGACAAAGTTTTGCTGCCACAATAGTTTAAAGATTGTCCAGAAATTCTTCTACAGACTTTTCTTCAATAGTTTTTTGAACTCCACTTTCTTCGAGCATTTCCTTGAACTTTTTGTTGTCGATGTATTTTAAAGTCAGTGGACGTTCAAGGCTCATTATTACAGATTCATCTTCCCAGGCAGAACGTTTTGGATTTATTGAAGTTGGATTTCCGTATTTTTTAGCAAGAGATTCAAAAACACTGATGTGATCAAGCCTTTTTTCGTTTAGATTCAACGTAATGGAAAAAAGTTTGTCGTCAGCAAACTGAAACCAGCATCTGCTAAAAAAAGAATCTGAATATCTTGAAGAATCTGTTTCGATTAAAACCTGTTTTGTTTGTGGCGAAAGACTTACATCGCGGTCGCCACGATAAGCAAAGTCTGGATTTTTCTTTAATTCTTCTTTTACCTGTTCAACGCTCATTCCAAGTTTTAAAGAACCGTAACCGTCTGGCAGGGCAAAACACGCGAAAACTGAAATTAAAAAAAAATAAAAAAAAGCAACTTTCTTCATTTTTAAAACTAGCGCTGATTTTGTTTACGCACAAATGAACAATGTTTTATCAGTTCAAGACAGTCTGGCACAAGAATTTTATTGTCTTTTTCGATTCTTACATGCGGACTGACCATAAAATGACTTACATAAACATCTTTTTCTTTTTGAGAAAGTCCGCACATGGTTGCAATTTCCAAAGGAGTAAGGTCTGACTGATATGTTGTTTTATTCTTTGGATCAATCTGAACTCGAGCTTTTTCAATCTGGAGAGCAAGCATATCAAGCATTTTATCCAAAGGATTTTTAAGAAGGCTGTTTGACATTTGCCTTTGAGTCTGAAAGAGACGCTCTGCAAGAGTTGTTGTAAGGCGGGCAATAAGCTGTGGCTGAGTCTGAACCATCTGATTAAAGTTTGAACGGTTTACAGTCATAAGACGGCAATCTTCTTCTGCAATTGCACAGGCAGAACGAGGTTTATTTTCAAGAAGAGCCATTTCTCCAAACATATCGCCTTTTTTTAGAATTGCAAGAGTTACTTCGCGGCCATCTACGACTTTAGAAATTTTTACTCTTCCTTCCTGAATAATGAACATGTCCGCTCCACTCTGCTGTTCCGACATTATCATTGTGTCCTGCGGATAAACGCGCAAAAGATCCTGGTTTGATTCAAAATAAACGGCACGACTTTTTGCACGCAGCTGGTTAAAACGGACTCTTGCCGTAATAACATTTGGTCCCTGCGGGCAGGCCTTTACATACTGGTAATAAGCAAAAACTGCAATGCTTGGCTTGTTAATCTGGTCATAATAAGAAGCAACGCGGAAAATCTGTTCCGGGCTTTGTGTTGTTGAATTATTTAGAGTTGCCTGAACGAGAGTTTCGTTTAAAAGACGCATGCGGTTTGCAAATGTGCGAATGATTTTCATGGCAACTGGAGTGTTTCTTTCGATAAGTTCAGGATACTGGTCTCTGCGGACAGCAATGCAGACAACATCGGTTGCGGCAAGCACTGTGTCAACCTGGGAATGATTTGACATGCACGAAATTACACCGACAAATTCTCCAGGGCCTAAAAGTTCAGGCTGCTGACCAGGAAGAGCATTTTCTTTATGAACCCGGACAGTTCCACTTTGAATAATATAAAAAATATCATTCTGCGGCTGGCCTTCAACCGTAATATACGAACCTTTTCTAAAATTTACAAACTGTAACTGAATCACGCCACACCGCCTGCCAAAATTATAACAATTTTTATGGTCATTGTAAGTATCGGTAAAAAATAAAAAACTAATAATTCATTTTATTTTTATGGCACAAAGTGTTCTACGTTAAATTTCTATTAAAGCCAAAAATTACACAAAAATAATTTCAGTTTCCAGCAAAACGCCTTTTTCTTCTAAAACTTTTTTTTGCACAACTTCTACCAATGCGCGAATGTCCGCTGCCGTTGCTTTTAACTCCGGATTTATAATAAAGTTTGCATGCCACGGAGCAATTTGAGCGCCGCCAACTCTAAAGCCTTTTAAGCCGCACTCGTCAATCAGTTTTCCGGCGATAATGTTTTTTTCAGGCACATTTTTAAAAGCCGAGCCCGCACTCGCTGCCTTAAAATGCCCCATCTGGCTCCGTTTTTGCTTTACGGTTTCAGAAAGTTCTTCGTCAAAACCGTTTTTTACGCTGAATTCCGCAGAAAGAATTATTTTTTTATTTTTGCAAGGAGGGGGAAAAGTCCCCCACGCTCCAACCGCCTGCGCGTTTTCCGCTACCCCCTTTAACGGGGGCAAATCCCCCGTAACGCCCCCTTTTTGCTGAAACGGCGAGCGTTTATATTCCCAGTCAAAAATGTTTTTTTCGTATTTTTTTATTTTAAAATCACAAGAGTGAGAATCTGTTTCTAAATATTCGGCGCTTAAAAGATTGTCACAGGCGCTAAGACCAAAACAGGTTGCATTCATAAAAAGCGCGCCGCCGACAGTTCCGCTTAAAGACGTAAAAGGCTCAAATCCGCCGAGATTGTTTTTTTTGCAGAATGCAAGGACACTGCCCCACGCAACTCCAGACGGGCAGACAATTTTATTTTCGCCAATAAGTTTTACGCCGTCACAAGAATTTAATTTTCTTGTGGAAATTACTAAATCTAAGCCTTCGTCAGGAAAAATTACATTGCTTCCGCCGCCAAGCAAAAAAAAACTTAAATTAAGTTCATTAGCTTTTTTTAAGGCAAGAGAAAGGCTTTGTGTGTCAAAAGGTTCAATAAAAAGTTCTGCGTTTCCGCCGGTGTGTATTGTGCAATGTTTTGAAAGATTTTCGTTTTGTTTTAATTCGCCGGAAAAATTATTTTTTAAGAGAATTTCTTTTAACGCGCTGTTTTTCATAAAAACTGATTATAGCAGAAACAAAAGCAGTAAAACACGCTGTCATTGAAAAGAAGAGTGAATTTGCTTAAAATCTTACGAAAATTGTAACGAGTTAGGGATTGTAGTGGCGCGAAGCGTTGTTTTGCAGCATTCCCGCTGATTAAGCTGTCGAAATAGAGCGACAACAGTCTTGACTGGAGGTTTCGACGGGCTCAACCACCGTGCAGCTGCAAAACAATGAAGGCGAAAGCCGGAACCACGAAAAGCCCGGCCTGCCGGACGGCAGGGAACTCCCAGAAAAGAATTTTTACAAAACAATATAACAAGTGGAGAAAATTATGGCTCTTAGACTTTTTAACACAATGGGAAAAAAGATGGAGGAATTTGTTCCTGTTCATCCGGGATATGTTGGTTTTTATGGTTGCGGGCCGACTGTTTACAATTATGCGCATATCGGAAACCTGCGCGCCTACGTTTTTCTGGACATTCTCGACAAAACTTTGACTTATCTTGGCTACGACATTAAGCACGTTATGAATATTACCGACGTTGGCCATTTGACTGGAGACGCTGACGACGGCGAAGACAAAATGGTAAAGACTGCGGAAGAGCGGCATCAGAGCGTTCTTGACGTTGCAAAATTCTACACAGACGCTTTTATGGCAGACATTGACGCCCTAAATATCCGCCACCCTGACGTTATCTGCAAGGCAACTGAGCACATTGACGACATGATTGAGCTTATCAAGAAAATCGAAGCAAACGGCCACACCTACACTGCCGGCGGAAACCTTTACTATGATATTTCGACTTTCCCGGGCTACGGCGACCTTGCAAACTTAAATCTTGACGAATTAAAAGCCGGAGCCGGAAGAAGAAAGGTTTCGATTATTGACGAAAACAAACGCAATCCGGGCGACTTTGTTCTCTGGTTTACAAAATCTAAATTTGAAAACCAGGCTATGACCTGGGATTCTCCGTGGGGAAGAGGCTATCCTGGCTGGCATATTGAATGTTCTGCAATGAGCATGAAATATCTTGGAAAGCACATCGACATTCACACTGGTGGCGTTGACCACATTCCGGTTCACCACACAAACGAGATTGCACAGTCAGAAGGAAGCTTTACAGCAGAAGAAAGAGAAGAAGGTCCGTGGGTAAAATACTGGCTGCACAACGAGTTTCTGATAATTGAAGGCGGAAACAAGATGTCAAAGTCTTCCGGAAACTTTTTGCGATTGCAAACTCTTTTAGACAAAGGCTACGACGCGCTTGACTACAGATTCTTCCTTTTGGGCGGACACTACCGCAAGCAGATTTATTTTTCATGGGATGCGATGGATTCTGCAAAGAACGGACGGGCAGCGTTGACTGACCGTGTTGCAAAGCTCATTGTAAAAGCAAAGGGCGAAGGACTTGAACTTACAGAAGAAAATTATGTTCAAAAGCTCAGCGAACTTGAATCAAAGGCAAAAGCCGGCGTCGAAGGCGAAAATCTAAAGAAATTCAGGGAAGGACTTGAAAACGATCTTCTCACTCCGGTTGCAATGGCAAGTCTGCAAAAAGAATCAAACGGAAAAGGACGTAAGGCAGCAGAAAGCCTGACAGACATTTTTACAATGGACAAAGTTCTTTCGCTTAAAGTAATAGAAAACGCGCTCAAGGCTGTAAAAAAGATAGAAACACAAAACACAGCAACTCTAGACAGCCACGAGGGCGACCCGGAAGCTGCAGAAATTACAGCCTTAGTTGCAGAACGCACAGCAGCAAAAAAAGCAAAAGACTTTGCGAAAGCAGATAAAATCCGCGACGACTTAAACGCCCGCGGAATTACGATTATAGACACGCCGCAGGGCCCGACCTGGAAACGGAACTAACCAGCGGCGATTGAAATAGCAGTGATTGAGTCTGTCGAAATCCCGCTGTTGAGCGTACCAGACTCAATTATCTATTTTCTAAGAATTTTCTTATTTTTTGTGTAACCATCAGGAGAAATGATGTTTTCTAATAATGTGGAAGCTAGTGAAAAACCTTTGAATGCTGCAAACTCCGCGGATTTTCGCCGCATCTACAACGAAACCATGATTTTACTTTTTAAAGTTTCATGGCGAATTGTAAATGATGAAGACGCAGCAGAAGATATTGTTCACGATTCTTTCATAAAAGCCAGCGAAAAAGGCATGGTCTTTCCAACAATGAACGATGCAAAATTCTGGCTTATCAGGGTTGTTAAAAATGCTTCGCTGAATTATTCATTGAGAAAAAAACGCGAAAGAAATGCTTACCAGAAAGCACTTTACGAAGATAAAAGGCAGCAGACTTCTGGCGAAACAGATCTTTTACGCCAGGAAACTCAAAAGATTGCAGTTGCAGCATTAGAAAAACTCCCTAAATCATTAAAGGAAGTAATCATTCTCCGCGAATACGGAGATTTAAATTACAAAGAAATCGGCAAGGTTCTTGGAATTACAGAAGGAAATGTAAAAATCCGCATGTTCCGTGCCAGAGAACAGTTAGAAAAACTCATTGGAGGCGATGATGTCTACTTGTCCTGAAAAAGATCTTCATTCAATTTATCTCGATGGTGAGCTCCCGGAGAATTTTTTAAAGGAATATGAATCTCACATTGCATCATGCGAAAAATGCAGGGCAGAATTAGAAAAATTAAGAAAAGTTTCTGCTCCATTCCGTGAACAGGCTCTTTCAATTAAACTTGATCAGAATTATCTTGACCAGAGTTTTGAACGTCTCCAGACAAAAATGCGTTTTGCACAAAATACTGCATTCCACGAAGAAAATCATAATTTCAGGAACTACACAAAGTGGATTTCTGGATTTGTAGCAGCTGCTGCAGTTTTTGCAGTAATAATTACGCCAGTTCAACTAAACAGTGCACGCAACAAAACTTCAGAAAATTTAACGGCAATTGCCAGACCACAGATAAAACCGATTCACGAAAATAAAGTAGTTGTCGACGGAAATCTAGATCAGTTAAAATTTTCTGCAGCCTTAGGCTCTGCAAAAGAAAGTCAGTCAGATGAAGTTCAGGACGAAACAAACAGCGCAACTGTCAACAAAAATCAAAAAGTTGTTTCTGCAACAAGTCTTGCTTCAAATTATGGCGACAATTTTTCTGATATAGACGTTTTCCGCCCAGACTTTAACAATTCTTCTGCCTCTGTTAGAATACCACTACCTGGAATGAATGCAATTCCAATGACACAGGCAGGAAATTTTGAAGCCCAATAAAACATTTTCAGTTCTTTTTAGAAAATATCCGCTGTTTCGGACAGGTTCGATTATATTTTTTATTCTCGTTGTGCTTGCAGCCATTTCGATAATAACTTACAAAGCAAGAAAAAGTCCTGAAATAACTTCCATAACTCCAACCGTAGGTTCTCCAGGCGATTTAATGACAATCACCGGAGAAAATTTTGGTTCTTTAAGAAATTCTTCATCTTATGTAGAAGTCGGTGGCTCAAGAATTACAGCTTCAGGCTATTTGCAATGGACAGATTCTCAAATAAAACTGATTCTGCCTTCAAATGTTCAGGACGGATTAGTTGTAGTTTCTACAAAAGAAGGACAGTCTAAGCCGGGATTTTTTGCAAACGAAGCAGGAATTCCTATTGAAGTTCCTCCAGACACAAAAACAACACTTCCACTCGTAACTTCAGTTTCTCCAGAAAATGCCAGCATCGGCCAGCTCATTGTTTTAACAGGTTCAAATTTTGGAACAAGCAGAAACAGCGCAAAAGTATTTTTTACGGCAAATCTTCCTCAGGACAGCCAGAACGCAGATAAAGACGAAAATTCTTACATTGCCGGAAGAGAAGACAATTACGATTATGAATACTGGAGCGACAGCGAAATTCATATAAGAGTGCCGGACGGAACTGCAGGCGGACAGATTTATATTCAAACAGAAAAAGGCATGAGCAATTATGCAAACTTTAACTTAAAAACAAACGCCGGAATCAAAAAATATTCTGACAAAAAAACATATCTTGTCAATTTAAATGTAGACATTGATGATATAAATTCAAAACAAAACACAACGCTTTCATTGCGGATTCCCCGCCCGCTAGAAACTTCTGTACAGCGCCATGCACAGTTAAACGAATGTTCTCCAGAGCCGGTTTTTGAAAATTATCAGAATACAATTATTCAGCATCTTGAACTTTCAAAGCAGACTGCAAAAAAACTAAAATTTACTCAAAGTTTTGTCGTAGAAAATTATGCAGTGGAAACTCAACCTGTTCCAAAAAACATAAAACCTTTTAGCGACAAATCAAGGGTTTTGTACACAACATTTACAAAGCCAGACCAGCTCATAAAATCCGATAATGAAGAATTTGTTGATTTTGCAAAAAAAATCGTAAAAAAAGAAACAAATCCTTATAATCAGGCAAAATTGATTTACGATTACATGCTTGAAAATTTTTCACTCGAAGAAAAACTTAGAAAAACAGGCTCGCTTCCTGCTGATTTACTAAAAGACAAAAAAGGCGATGCCTGGGATTTTGCTATTGTTTACACAACGCTTTTACGCGCCTTAAAAATTCCAAGTCTGCCAGTAAGCGGAATTCTCGTAGATTCAGAATTGAATGCAAAGCCACACTGGTGGACAGAGTTTTACATTGAAAACTTAGGCTGGATTCCAGTTGATGTAGTTTTAGCTTCTGGGCTTGAATATAAATCTTTTAAAACTATTGAAGAGCCTGGTAAATTCTATTTTGGAAACTTAGACAGCCAGCACATTGTTTTTTCGAGAGGATTTAACGACGTTAAACCAACTCTTTCTAATGGATTTGTCGTTTACAAAGAACGCACATTTGCACTGCAATCAATCTGGGAAGAATCTTCAAGCGGAACTGTAAATTACAGTTCACTTTGGAACGAACCTGTAATTGCAGGAATTTACTAAAAACCGTACTTACAAAAAAGTTATTATTTGGAGGAAATTATGTCTACAAAAGTTTTATCTGTCGGAGGTTCAATAGTTGCACCAGAAGGTCCAGATGTTGAATTTGTTCAAAAGTTTGTTTCTCTCATAAAAGAATATTTAAGTTCTCACAAAGACGACAAATTGATTTTCGTTGTTGGGGGAGGCGGTCCAGCTCGTATTTATCAGAATGCTTTCCGCAAAGTAACAGGAACTGCTGACAACGCAGGCACAGACGCCGCAGACTGGATTGGAATTATGGCAACAAGACTCAATGCACAGTTTGTAAAAGCAAGCTTTGGAGACTTGTGTAAAGAAGCCGTTGTTACAGATCCGACAGTTGCAGAAAGTTTTACAGGTTCTGTATTGCTTGCAGCCGGCTGGAAACCAGGATTTTCTACAGACAATGATGCAGTTCTCCTTGCAGAGAAATTTGGTGCAAAAACTGTTGTTAATTTAAGCAATATTGAAAAAGTTTATACAGACGATCCGCGCAAAAATCCGGACGCAAAGCCGATCGACAATATTTCCTGGGCAGACTTTAGAAAAATTGTCGGCGATGAATGGACTCCAGGCAAAAACTGTCCATTTGACCCGATTGCTTCTAAAAAAGCACAGGAACTTAAGTTAACAGTAATCTGCGCTGGTGGAAAGAACTTAGAAAACATAAAGGCAATTCTTGAAGACAGGGATTACGTTGGAACAACAATAAAAGACTAATTAAATGTCAAAAATTAACAGGGCAAATCAACTTCTACAACAAGCATAAGTCCGTTTTTTACAGACACAGTTGCTCTTTGCCCTGGTAAAACTTCGTTACTGGAAGAATAAATATAGTCCGGAGAGATTTCGCCATTGTGTAAATTGTATTTTGCCCCGCAAATGTCCACTCCACTCACCTTTCCGGCAACTGGCAGAAGTGAAAAATAATTACAATTACCAATAATAGTTTTTGAAGAACCGGCAATGTACATTGCAGAATAGTCGTCTATAATTCTGGCCTTTGCACCTTTTTTATAAAGAAAAATCAATGCAGAAATATTAACAAAAGAATGATCGAATCTCTGCCCGATTACTCCAGTCAAAAGAAAATTCTTAAAACCGCGTCTTAGCCCTTCTTTTACTGCAAAAAATGAATCTGTATCGTCTTTTTCGCGCGGAAGCGTGATTGTTTCTATGTCGGTCTGAGGTTTTTCGGCAGAATCAAAATCGCCGATAATTAAATCTGGCGTTACTCCAAGTTTTTTAGAATGAAAAAGTCCTGCATCGCAAAAAATAAAAAAATCATCTTTGTTAAAAAAACTTTTTATGCGTTCATAATTTTCTATTTTTGCAGCTCCGACAATTACGCATCTTTTTTCTGATTCTTCAAAAGAATTCAATTTTTCCAATTATTCAAACACAGGATAACACTCAAAACCCGCATTTCGCAGTTCGGTGCCCATTGTGCCCTCCGCATTTTCGTTAACTACAACAAGATAATATTTTGTACCACTCGGACGAATTTCTTCTGTTATGAATGCAGAAAATCCTTTTTGTTTTAACTTTTGAATAAGTCCGTCTGCATTCGCTTTGTCTCGGAAAAGACCTAATTGCTGACGCACAATTTTTTCAGCCTTTTCTTTTTGTTTTTCTGTTGAATTTTCTTTTGCCAGAGTTGAATTTTCTGCAGCAGCTTCTTTTTCTTCAACAGAAGGAACATTTTCTACTTCCGGCGAAGATTTTGAAGAACGTGGAACAAAATACCAGAACGGAGCTGGCAAAGTCTGAACTTCACCCTTAACAATCGCACATTCAAGGCTTTTTGGAAAATCTTTTTTAAGTTTTTGAGAATAACCAGATTCCCCAGTAATATGCCAGAGAGTAAGAAGAATCTGAGGACGCACGTTTTTCATAGACTCAAGCAAAGAATAAGTCTTAAGCATTGCAAGTGGTTCTGCCGTATCTTCAATTTTTTGAGCCTTGCATAAAAGACTCCACTGCTCATAAAGTTTTACATAACCTGCAATTTCCGGATTTTCGGAACTGCGCACTGCTGAATTTAAATAATTCTGTGCACTCGTCCAGTCTCCGCAACTCAAGGCACAGCGGACAGCATCAATTACAAGCTGTTCACTGGATTTTTTAGGCATTTCCTGAGCATCTTTTGCAGCAATAGAAGCGGCCTTTGCATAATAAGTAATTGCTTCTGAATAAGAGCCGGACTGTTCAAGAACAGCCGCTAAAAAAGCATTTGCAGAACGCTGATCTGCAGGAGTTTCTAGCAGTGGAATTGTTTTTTTTAAATAAGCTATGGACTGTTCTACGCTGTCTTTACCGGCAGCCTGGACAGAAACTTCCTTTGCAGTAAGTGAATACGCTAAAAAGGCACAAACAAAAACAAAGACACAGGCAATGCTTTTTTTCATAAAAAATTCTCCAAAAATAATTAAATTTACACAGGAGCGCCGGTTACCTGAGCTTCTTCGGAAGAATCTTTCTGGGCTGATTTTTTTTCTTTTTTTGAATTTTTATTTACAGGTTTACGAATCTTAAAGTCAAATATTGTTTTTTCCTGTTCATTATTTTTAATGGCAGAATCTGCATTTTCGTTAACTTCTGAAGGTTCTGCAGTTTCCTGAATTTTTGCATTTTCCTGCTTTTTAGATTTTTTTGAATTTTTGGAATTCTTTTTTCTAAAAAAAGCAAATGGAAGCATTACAACAATTCCTGCAAGGAACGAAGTAAGAACCGTTAAAAATACAGGCACCTTACTAAATGTGTGAAAAATCAGGTTAATGTCGCATTTATTTGCTTCTTCAAGATTGAATCCACAGAAAATCGTTATAAGAACAAGAAAAATTATTGTTCCAATCAGTTTTAATGGCATTTTGCGTCCTCCACCTTATAAAAAATTATCTTAAACTAAAGTTCCGCGGAAAGTATTTCCGCTTAAAGAATCCAGCCTTACTTTTACAAACGTTCCGATCAGTTTTTTGTCTGCCTTAAATGCAACACGCTCGTTTTGTTCGGTTTTTCCTAAAAGTTCATTTTCGTTGTCGCGGCTTACAATGTCTGCAAGAACTTCAATTGTTTTTCCTAAGCGCGCATTCATTACAAGCGAAGTATGCTTTAACTGAAGATCAATTACTTTCTGAAGTCTTTCTTTTTTTATTTTTAAGTCAATTTGATCTTTAAATTTGGCTGCAGGAGTTCCTTCACGAGGATTGTAATAATACATGAACGCACTTTCAAATTTTATTTCGTCCATAAAAGAAAGCATGTCGTTAAACTGCTCATCAGTTTCGCCTGGAAAACCAACCATAAGGTCTGTTATAAGTTCTACATCCGGCATGGCTGTACGAAGCTTTTTTACAAGCTGAATAAATTCTTCGCGGGTGTTTTTGCGGTTCATTCTGCGCAGGATTTCTGTATTTCCGTGCTGGGCTGCAATGTGGAATCCATGGCAGACATGTTTGTCTTTTGCAATCATTTCGATAAGTTCGTCGCTAAAATCGTTTGGATTAGAAGATTCAAAGCGAATCCACTTTATTGAAGAAGAAGTTGAATCTATATGTTCACTGATTTTTTTGAGAAGTTTTGGAAAATTCAATTCTCCGCCTTCACCCCTTTCGTCTTTACAGCGATATGCGTTTACGTTCTGCCCCAAAAGTGTAATTTCTTTTACGCCGCGTTTTGAAAGATAGTCAATTTCTGCCAGAATTTGTTCAACAGGGCGGCTGACTTCTCTTCCGCGGACATAAGGAACAATGCAGTAAGTACAGAAATTATTGCAGCCGTGCATAATTGGAACAAAGGTGCTGAACGCTTCCTGTTCATAGCTTATTTTTGGGAATGTATATTCTCCGTCTTCTGTAATTTCAAAGCCCTTTTTATGTTCTTCCGCCGCGCTTATGATGTCGCCGAATTTGCTTTTACCGAATGTTCCGACTGCAAAATCAATTACAGGATAATCTTTTTTTACAGTTTCGAGCAAACGTTCTGCCATACAACCCATTAAAACAACGTAAAAAGGCACAACGCCATGTTCTTCGACATATTTTACGGCATTTTGCATTTCTTCGAGGCGGGTTTTTGCGCCAGGCTCTTTATGGCGGATTTTTTTAACTCCAGAATAATATCCTAATCTGCCAAAAATTCTGTTTTCTGCTGAACCACGAACCGAGCAGGTATTGATTATAACCATGTCGGCAATTTCCGGTTCGCTGGCCTTTGTCCAGCCACGACTGATAAAAAGCTGTTCAACGGCTGCAGACTCTGCAATGTTCATTTCGCAGCCATAAGTTTCAAAAAAATAAGTCATAAATTATTCCTAAGTAAATGTTATAAAATTTTAATAAATTCTGTCAGCAAAAAGTTTGATTACTGCGGCACGCCTGTGTCTTCGTATTCTGCGCAGGCGTAAGCGTCGTGAAAATGAATGCTTTCGTAGTTTGTACATTCAACTTTAAACCACTTAAAATTCATTTTTTTTAAGCCTAAATAAACTTCGCGAACCATGTCTTCTACAAAGCGCGGATTTTCGTAGGCGTGTTCTGTTACAAATTTTTCGTCCTGCCTTTTTAAAACTGAATAAAGCGGAGTTGAAGCACAATTTTCGATCATTTGAATAACGTCTTCGATCCAAAAAAACTGTGAATACAAAAGCTTTACTTTTACGGTTCCACGCTGATTATGCGCTCCGTACTCGCTGATTGCCTTGCTGCACGGACAAAGGGTTGCAACTGGAACTTCGACACCAACAAAGAATTTTGACTGTTCAATTCCGTTGATGCAGGAATTTTCGCCTTCGTAAGTGCAATTATACTGCATAAAACCACAGGAAGAAGTAACTGGAGAAGTTTTTTCTATAAAATACGGAAAACTTATTCTGCCGAATGCGCGCTCTGCATCGAGTTTTGTGCGGATTTGCGAAAGCATTTCGAGAAAACTGTTCATAGAAATATCTTTGTGATATTTATGAAAAACTTCGATAAAGCGGCTCATGTGAGTGCCTTTAAAATTATGTGGCAGATTTACAAAAAGATTGACTGTTGCCGTTGTATTTTGAAGTTTTTTATTTTTATCTAAAACCTGAACAGGATATTTAACGTTTTTTACGCCAACTTTCTGCAATGGAACTTCGCGTTCGTCAGGTGAATTTTGAATATCAATCATATCCACTTACTATAAAGGATTTTTAGTTTTTTGGGCACTATTAAAGTTTACAAAGAGGCTCAGGCAATGGAGCACCGCGACGGGCTGTTTTAACAGCCCTAAGCAGAAGACCGCAGGCGCACGATTTGTGCGCCGAGGACTTAGAGCGCCTAGCGAAGTGCGTAACTGCCGGGTTTTAGTGGCTATAAACTTATGCAAATAAATAGCATAAGTTTTAGTTTACTGGTGGTTTCGACGGGCTCAACCACCGTGTGTGTCAGCAGCCACTAAAACCGAGCCCCTTATAATTATTAAATTATTTATTTAAAGAATTTTCTGCAGATTCAAGTGTGTTGTACATGAGCATTGCAATTGTCATTGGTCCAACTCCGCCTGGAACTGGTGTAATAAAACTGGCTTTTTCTTTAATTGTGTCAAAATCTGTGTCTCCAATAAGGCGGAAACCACTCTTTTTTGTGCTGTCTGGAATGCGGTTTACTCCGACATCAATTACTACGGCGCCTTCTTTTACCATGTCGGCTGTAACTGTATGAGGATGGCCCGAAGCTGCAACGATAATGTCTGCCTGCTTTACGATTTCTGCCATATTTTTTGTTCCTGTGTGGCACATTGTAACAGTGCAGTTTGTTTCGCGGCGTGCAAGAAGAAGAGTTACAGGCTTTCCGACAATGTTTGAACGGCCGATTACGACAGCGTGTTTACCAGAAGTTTCGATTCCCATTTTCTGCAAAAGAACGATGATTCCGTGCGGAGTGCATGGAAGAAATGCTTTTTTGCCGATTACCATTTTGCCGACATTTACCGGATGGAATCCGTCTACATCTTTTTCTGGCGAAATTGCCATAATTACTTTGTCTTCGTCAATGTGTTTTGGCAACGGCAGCTGAACTAAAATTCCGTGAACTGAAGGATCTTTATTGAGGCTGTCGATTAAGTTAAGAAGCTGTTCCTGAGTTGTGCTTTCTGGCAAAACTTCTGAACGGTCTGTCATGCCGGCTTCTGCAAGAGCCTTGCGCTTTCCTGTAACGTAACTGACAGAAGCAGGATTTTCGCCTACTAAGATTACGGCAAGGCAGGGAGTAACGCCTTTTGCTTTTAATTGAGCAACCTTTTCTGCAACCCCGGCGCGAACTTCTAAGGCAATCTGTTTGCCGTCAATAATCTGTGCACTCATTTTTTTGTACCTCCAGTAAAATTCTGTAACTTTACACTTTAACTTTTGTTTTTTAACTTGTAAGACAAATGCAGATGAGTTTTTTAGAATTCAATCTGTATTGAAAAAATTGCCTTAAAACGGTAATCTTTTTCGGCAAAACTATACATAATTTTTTGTAAAATTTCCATTCATTACAAAAAAATAAAAATTATGAAAATACAAAAATATCCGAAGATTTGTTGATTTTTACATTGACTATCTGACAGTTTTTTTGAGGTATAAAAAGTCTTTGGCTTAATTCTTAATTTTAGCCAGATAGCTGAATGGCGGGTTTATTTTATAAAAAAAATTACAGATAGCCGTAGTCGAGTTTTTCGACGAAAAACTATTTGATTTTTTTTAGCAAAACTCAAACTTTGGCTATTAGAAAAACTTTTTATTTGGAGAATTAAATGAAAAAAGTGATTGCGCTTTGTTGCGCAGTTTTTTTGCTTTCGTCAGCAGTTTTTTGTCAGGAAACAGAAGAAGACGACGACAGATTTGCAGTTGAATATACAATGAACGAACCAGGTGATCAGTTTATTAACATTGGTCTTATGGTTACTTTTCCGCTCAACTTTGGCGGAAGTTTTCCTCTTTACAGAGGCGGACAGCTTTCTACGGGCGGTGCCGGACTGATTGGTTACCACAGATTTTTAAATTCCTGGTTTGCACTTGGGCTTGACGTAAGTTTTGGTTACAATCCGACAATCGGCGAAAATATGTTTACTTACGTTCCTTTCTTTTTGTGTTTTACAGTTCAGCCGACGTTTAAAAGATTTGAATTTCCTGTAACGATGGGAATTGGTGCTGCTGTTGAAAGCTATTTAAACAGAACTTATTTTCCAGGGCTTGTCTTAAAACCAGAAGCGGGAGTTTTTTACAGAGCGAATCCAAGCTGGTCATTTGGAGCAAAAGGAAACTTTATGTATATGCCTCAATGGTATGACGACCCGCAATACAACGATTACGGCAACTTTGCTTCTTTTATGCTGGCTGCACGCTATCACTTCTAATAAATTCAACTGGATTACAAAAAAATGAAAATTAAAACAAAATCAGTTATATTTCCCTTAATTGCTTCTATGGCAGTTTTTTTTACTTCCTGTAACGACGTTATTTTTGACACTATCAGGGAAGAAGTTGAACTGTCTGACGCACAGTTAACAGGAACAGTACATTCTTTAATCCGAGTAACAGATGCCAGTGATTCAAAAGAATATCTTTTTGCCACAACAAGCCCGATAGTCTGGCGCAAAGACATAACAGAAGCAGCGGCAAACGGAACAGACGACGATTTAGACCTGGACGGCGTTACAACTTCGGAAAATGGTCACTGGCAGACTTTTGAACGTCCTGGCGACAAATATGTATTACTTGCATCAAACTGCGATGGAGAAATTTATTCAAGATCAGTTGTAACTGAAAGCGTTATAGACGACGGAGAAAACGAGCCAAAAGAAAACTACTTACGCTGGTACGACACAAAAAATCCGGAATCAGGCTGGCAGGATGTTTACTATGAAGACGGAACTGTTGTAAACAAAACCTTGCCTTATTACTCAACAAAATTTGTTCTTTTTGGAACAAACACTCCAAAAAATAAATACCGCCATGCTTTTGTAAATATTTCAGGAACAATCTACAAACTCGAACACGGAATCGCAACAGTAATAAGCGAAGACGACAGTAGCTGTTATTTCTATCCAGGAACGTCAGATGGAACTGACAGCACTACAAGCATTTACTCTTCTGCAATAACCGTTGCCACTTTTGACGGCACAAAATTTTATTTTTCTTCCAGCACGGCAATGACAACAAACGAAACAGCTGCAACAGATGCAACATATATGTATTATGCCGACGGCAAAAGAATTTATTACCGCACACAGGACGACACTAACTGGAAGAGCAGTTACGTAAGCGGCATTTCTTCAGTAAGAAGTATTGGAATTACAAATAATAAAATTCTAGTGGGAACAACTGCAGGACTCAATGCAATTTCCTTTGCCAGTGATTCACAGGCGCCAGGCTCAAGTACAACGTCATTAAATGCAAATGCAAGTTCGACACTTTCATCGTCTTACATTATAGAAAAGCTTTTAGTAGTAGATCCTTCAAAAAGCGACAGCGCAACAGACATATATGCAGGATCAAACTTTAAAGGAAGCCCTTCAAATACTTCCGCAACAAGAAAAAATGCAAGTATGTGGGCATACTACGTAAACAGAGGAAAGTGGAACAGAGAATAGGTAAAATTTTCTGGGGAATTAGGCAAGAGTAGAAATAAAAGCAATTCCTTTGCTAAAAAAATTACTTCAAAACTGGAATATTATTCTCAGAAAGTTTCTCTGTGTGAACAAAATTTGAAGAATCACAACTCAATAACTTTTTGACTTGTCACCACCGGTGACAATATTGAAAAACAAACCCACTATGTCACTCAAATTTAGTAACTATATTTTAAAATAAAGTAACTAAATTTCAAAATATAGTTACTTTATTCACTGAACATAGTTACTTTATTTTAATGCAGAAATAATTCACAGTCTGATTTAGACAAGACTCAACAAAAGAAAACGGAGGTAACTATGCAGAGCACATTTACACTCAGAAAAGACGAACTGAACATGGATTTTTTGAAAGGCTTAAAAAAGATGTTCTCCGGAAAAATATTGAATATAACAGTAAGCGACAATAAAACAGACGAGCAGGATGAGACGGAATATCTTTTGAGCAATCCCGTAAACAAGCAGATACTTTTAGATGGAATCGCGGCAATTGAAAAAGGTGATGTAACAAAAGTAAAACTAGAGGCTTTATGATTGAAATAGTTGCTTTTTACAAAACCGCTTATGATGACTACAATAAACGGAAAGAAACAGACAAAAAACTTAAAAAAAAATAAAAGAACTCATAAAAGACATTTCTAGAAATCCATTTGAAGGCATTGGAAAACCAGAACCTTTAAAACACGAACTTTCCGACTACTGGTCTAGAAGAATCAATGATGAACAGCGGCTTGTTTATAAAGGTACAGAAAACACTATTTA
>CAVKVK010000033.1:0-22769 GCA_963659855.1 Parabacteroides distasonis
GGTTTATTATGGAAGTTACTATCACAAAAGCCAATTTTGACTCTGAAGTTTTAAAATCAAATGTGCCAGTTCTCGTTGATTTCTGGGCTGACTGGTGCGGTCCATGCAAAATGCTCGCTCCTGTTCTCTCAGAAATTGCAGAAGAAAATGAAGGAAAAATAAAAGTCGGCAAAGTGAATGTTGATAATGAAGAAGAACTTTCAAGAGAATTTGGAATTGTAAGCATTCCAACCGTAATTCTCTTTAAAAACGGCAAAGCAGAAAAAACTTCTATTGGGCTTGTTCCAAAACAGACAATCGAAGAAATGTTCAAATAACTAGATATTGTGTCAATGGAGAATTTTTAGAACCAATAACGCTATTTTTAGTTGAAACACGTTTTATATTTCATTATTATAAAACCACTGAAACAGTATCTGGTCTGCCGTGCATTCCAGATAGTTTATATACAAATTTGCTTGCATAAATACGAGCCTGCGTAATAACTGCTGTTTTGGAAACACTCATAATTAAAAACGCCATTTTTCTGCCACATCCGCAGCCTTGGCCGTAAATTTCTTGATCGTACTTTGTGCGCAATTCAAGGTTAATTTCGGTGTCTTCAAGCGTCTATATTCCAGTGCTCAAAATCAAAAAAATGCAGGCATAAGGAGATTCTTATGTCAGAAGCTTGGGACGGTTTCAAAGGACGCCTTTGGAAAGAAGAAGTAAACGTTCGTGACTTCATCCAGAACAACTACACACCTTATGATGGCGATGAAAAATTCCTCGCAGGTCCAACTGAAGGAACAAACAAACTTTTTGCAAAATTGCAGGAGTTACAGAAGGCTGAACACAACAAAAAGTCTGTAGGTCTCGACGGAAAAGAAAGATCTGGCGTTCTTGATATGGACACAGATATTGTAACAGGTCTTACAGCTCACCAGGCTGGATATATCGATCCAGAATTAAAAGACCTTGAACAGGTTGTTGGTCTCCAGACAGACAAACCTCTCAAAAGAGCTTTCATGCCTTATGGTGGAATTAAAATGGCAGAAGAGTCATGCGAAATGTATGGCTACACACCAAATCCAGAACTCCACAAAATCTTTACTGAATATCACAAAACACACTCAGACGCAGTATTCCAGGTATACACTCCAGAGATCCGCGGTGTTCGCCGTTCACACATCTTAACTGGTTTGCCTGATACATACGGACGTGGACGTATCGTTGGTGACTACCGCCGTGTAGCTCTTTACGGTATCGACTACCTCATCAAATGCAAGGAAGCTGACAAAGCAAACATCGGTGACGGAACAATGACAGAAGATGTTATCCGTCTTAAGGAAGAAGTTGCTGATCAGGTTAAGGCTCTCAAAGGTCTTAAAGAAATGGCAGCTATCTACGGATACGATATTTCTAAACCAGCTACAACAGCAAAAGAAGCAGTTCAGTGGTTGTACTTCGGTTACCTCGGAGCAATCAAAACACAGAACGGTGCAGCTATGTCTATCGGACGTGTTTCTACATTCCTCGACATCTACATCGAACGCGATCTCAAAGCAGGAAAAATCACAGAAGCTCAGGCTCAGGAACTCGTTGACCACTTCGTAATGAAGGCTCGCATGGTTCGCTTTGCCCGCATCGAATCTTACAACAACCTCTTCTCTGGCGACCCGGTTTGGGCAACACTCGAAGTCGGCGGTCTCGGACAGGACGGACGCTCACTCGTTACAAAGAACGACTTCCGCTTCCTCCACACACTCGAAAACATGGGACCAGCTCCAGAGCCAAACATGACAGTTCTCTACTCTAAGAGACTCCCGGAAAACTTCCGCCGCTATGCAGCAAAGATTTCTATCGACACATCTTCAATCCAGTACGAAAACGACGATGTAATGCGTCCGGTTTGGGGCGATGACTACTCAATCTGCTGCTGTGTATCTGCAACAAAAACAGGTAAAGAAATGCAGTTCTTCGGAGCTCGCGCTAACCTCGCAAAAGCTCTTCTATACGCTATCAACGGCGGACGCGACGAGCCAGATGGACTTACACCAGGCGTACAGGTAGGACCTGCTTATCAGCCAATCACAGCTGATGTTCTCGACGCTTCTAACTACAAAGAAGTTGTTGCAAAATACAAGCAGATGCTCGAATGGCTTGCTGGAATCTATGTTAACTCATTGAACGCAATCCACTACATGCACGACAAATACTACTACGAAGCTGCTGAACTTGCTCTCGAAGACACAAACCTCCAGAGAACATTTGCAACAGGTATCGCAGGTTTCTCTCACGTTGTAGACTCACTTTCTGCAATCAAATATGCAAAAGTAAAGGTTGTTCGTGGCGATGTTGAAATCAAAGACAAGAAAACAGGCGCTGTAAAAGAAGTTGTTAAGGGATTGGCTAAAGACTTCATCGTTGAAGGCGACTTCCCACGCTACGGTCAGGATGATGACAGAGCAGACGCAATTGCAGTTCAGCTCTTGAAAGACTTTATGACAATGATCAGAAAGCACCCGACATACCGCAACGCAGAACCAACTACTTCAATCCTTACAATCACTTCAAACGTTGTATACGGAAAAGCAACTGGTGCACTTCCAGACGGACGCAAAGCACACGAACCATTCTCTCCAGGAGCTAACCCAAGCTACGGTGCAGAAACAAAGGGTCTCGTAAAATCTTTGAACTCTGTTGCTAAACTTCCATACGAATACGCATTGGACGGTATTTCTAACACACAGACAATCAACCCAAGCGCACTCGGACACAACGAAGAAGAAAGAATTTCTAACCTTGTAAACGTTCTCGACGGTTACTTTGACTGCGGTCCAGATTCAGGACACGCAGGTTCACACCACCTCAACGTAAACGTATTCGGCGTTGACAAGCTCAAGGACTGCCAGGCTCATCCAGAAAAGCCAGAATATGCAAACTTCACAGTTCGCGTTTCAGGCTACGCAGTTCGCTTCATCAACCTTACAAAGGAACAGCAGGACGACGTTATCGCTCGTACATGCCACGCTTCTCTGTAGTTGAACTGAACTAACAATAAAGCCACTCTAGTTTTTGCTGGGGTGGCTTTTTTTTCATCACAAGCGCGCAGCAAGACCGCGCACACAAGAGGCACACAATGAAAGGATATATCCATCAGTTTGAAAGTTTTGGCTGTGTAGACGGCCCTGGTTCAAGATTTATTGTTTTTACAGCAGGTTGCAATATGCGCTGTAAATTCTGCCACAATCCAGATACCTGGAATATGAAAGACGGCAAACTCTACGAGGCAGCAGATGTATTAAAAGAAGCACTTTCCTGCCGCTCATACTGGGGCAAAAAAGGCGGAATTACAGTTTCCGGAGGCGAACCACTTTTACAGATTGATTTTTTAATTGAACTGTTCACTCTTGCAAAAAAAGAAGGCGTAAATACCTGCATCGACACAGCAGGCGGACCTTTTACAAAAGAAGGCGAATGGTTTGAAAAATTCAAAAAACTCATGGAAGTTACAGACATTCTTTTAATGGACATTAAGCACATTAACGAAGAAGAACACATAAAACTTACAGGCCACACAGGAAAAAACATCCGCGAAATGTTTGCCTACCTCGACGAAATTCAAAAGCCAATCTGGATTCGTCACGTTCTTACTCCAGGAATCACCGACAACGACGAATATCTTACACAAACCCGCGACTTTATCCGCACACTTTCCAATGTTTACCGTGTAGAAATTCTACCTTACCACGGACTTGCAATTGCTAAATACAAAGATCTCGGAATTGACTACGTCTTAAAAGATACAGAAAGTCCAACTCCTGAACGCATAGAAAACGCAAAAAAAATTCTTGAATGTGACAAATACACAAGATGGAAGGACTAAATTAATTTGTTTTGATTTTTGGGGCTTCCCCGCCACAAAAGTGGCGGGTCGGGCTATTCGTGGTTCCGCCTTTCGGCTCCATGGGGCTGTTTAATATTAAAACACAGCGCCAACTGAGCCCGTCAAAATCGGGCACAAAAACAGATTTTACTGGTGGTTTCGACTAGCTCAACCACCGTGTTTTAACCTGTCAGACAGCCCCACAGCTACGCTGCCACTACTATCCCTAAGCTGTTTTACTTTTTTGCAAGGCCGTTGCGTTGTCCACCGTTATAAAATACGGCAATATCACTGTTAAATTTATTTTCCAGACGAGAACGGTATGCTCCAATCTTTGCAACATAATTAAGTGTATGTTGTGGAGTTTTATTCGCTTTTACACGGCTTGTACCGGCATTGTACATGGCAAGGGCAGTTACATCGTTTCCTTTGCCCGCAAGATCCATACACCATCTTAAATGAATCATTCCGTATTTTGCACTTATCTGTGGATCAAAAAATTCTTCTTCTGTCAAAAGTGGAAACGACGCACTATTAAGCTGGAACAAACCTCTGTCCACAGTTGAATTAGAATTTTTGTTTACAGCATTACTCTTAAAACGGCTTTCAACAAAAGCCAGGCTAAAAGCCAGACTCAAAGGAATATTGTTTTTGTCGGCATTTTCAAGAATTGCAAGCGCTACAGTACGATTTCCGGCAACCTGAGTATAAAACCATTCAACAGCAGCACGCGACTGTGGCTGACGATAAAGTTCAAGTCCACGATCGTTTTCATTTGCAAATTCAGAAAATTCAGATTTAAATCCAGTTTCAATAGCCAGCTCTTCAGAATATCTGGTATCTATCAGAGCCGTATAATCATCTAAGTCAGTTTGTGGCTCTTGAGTTGGAAGAAAAAAATTAATCAGCAGACACACACCCAGAAACAAAACGCTGACAGGAACAATTCCTTTTAACAATTTTGCAGAATATGTATTCATAACGCGATTATCGTTGCATAATTCAAAACTAAATTCAATTAGAGATTTTAGAAAAAATTGTAATAATTTGTAAAGTTTTCATACAAATGCAGAATTCTGCAACGATTTTCAGACTAATATAAAACTACATCCTCTGTGCATGGAATTTTTGCAAAATAAACATACTGAGGATGCTTTTCAGAAATTTTTTCAAGAAAATCATTTAAAACATCTATATCGTTTGCAACTTCGTCAATCAAAGCCATTCCAATAACAGATTTGCAGTCCTTAACACGGCGGGCTGTGTGCTTCATTGCGTTGTTAAACTGGCCAGGCGTCGCTGTTTTGTCATAAACTGGTTCAAGAAAAACAAATTCACCCTTTTCTTCTAAAACTTTAAGTTCATCGCGTAAGCGGGCAAGAAAATCTTCATTATATTCTTCTTCATTTCCTTCTACGTCGCTCCATTTTACAGGAAAAATCATTTTTGAAGTTATGGCAACTTCTTCTCCGCCAGCTTTATACAATTTGTGATTTTTTGATTCAAAAAGTTTTTCAAATTTCATATTAAATTCCTCCAATAAATTACAACGACAGATAAATGCTTTCTAAGCTAAAAATTCTTCATTCATAAATCTAAAAAATTGCTTAAGCCCAAAACCGTCATTAAACAAAAAAAGCCCCTGACCATTGGTCAAGAGCTTTTCTGTACCTGCTGAAAAACTATTCAGTAAGGATTTTTATAACTTCAGCCTTGTCCTGAGTATTAAGGATCTGCTGGCGTTTTTCTGCACTTTTGAACAAAAGGCTTACTTCTGCCAGGAACTGAAGATGTGGACCAGTTTTGTTAACTGGTGAAAGTGTCATAATAAAAATACGGCATGGTTCCTGATCCAAAGAATCAAAATCTACCGGATTATCAGAAATTCCAATGCAAGCAACAAGGTCAGAAACTGTATCTGTTTTTCCGTGTGGAATTGCAATTCCGTGCTTCATGCCTGTTGACATTTTGCGTTCACGATCAAGCACACACTCACGTGCAGCTGCTTTATCAGTAACCTTTCCTGCTTTGATTAAAATTTCAAGCATTTCGTCAATAATTTCTTCTTTTGTCTTACCCTGCAGATGAAGTTCTACAGTGTCTGGTGTTAATACTGTTCTCAAGTCCATAGTAATATTTTACCTTCCCTTATACCCAAAGTCAAGAATTTTCTTTTTTCTTTTCTATTTTTGGAAATAACCAAAGATAATTACATTATACACCCATTTTTGTTTTTATTGAAGTTTAATGACCGTTTTTCTATAATATTTTGTTGGAAACCGCAAGATTGAATTTCCGCTAAATATAAACTTTCGTGGCAAAATAATGCTATTCGTAATATTGATTTTTTTGGGAGAAAATAAAAATGTCTGACAGTTCAAAATTTGCAGCTGATATTCAAAGAATAAAAAAACATGTTCGCGCGGAAAACGGCGGAGCTTACGACGGACTAAAAGTCTGCCAGCAAATTGCAAATCTTTTTGCAAACAACAACCGCAATATGAGCGAACTTGCCCGAAGCGTTGCTGACTACTGGCTTAATACCTACGTTTTAGCTTCTGACGATTTAGAAAATGAACCTTCTGAAGACAATGTTACTAGAATTTCACTTTTTCAAAACTTTTTAGACGGGGAAACTGGCGAAGATTATTCAATTTTTACAGCCGACGATTGGGAAACTCTAAAAGATTTTTGCGACGATGAAGCCGAAAATCTTGATTTGGATTCCTTACAGAATTTAATGAGCATAATTCTCGACAACGGAGCTCTTTAAATACAAATGCCGGGACTATGAAAAGAAAAACAGCCTTTCACCAGGAACCTGCACAAAACGCACACTGTGCTTGTTTCAACCGTGTGGCTTTGAGCAGAACCACGGCTACGACTGTTTCATTTTTTATAAAATAAACCCGGCATTTATATTCAAAAGTAATGGAACAAGATAAATGTTGAACGATAAAAGTATTTTTGAATTATATTCTGATTGCGTTCAGTGCCCTAGAAGCTGTGGCACAGACAGAACTAAAGGAAACACAGGTTTTTGCCTGGAAGACGATAAAATCAGGATTTCCGTGGCTTGCCTGCACTTTGGCGAAGAACCACTGATTACTGTTCACGGTGGAAGCGGAACTATTTTTTTAACCGGCTGTAACCTGCGCTGTGCTTTTTGCCAGAATTATCAGATAAGCCAGCAGAAAATGGGCAAAGAAGTTTCTAAAGAAGAATTTGCAGAAATATGTCTTGCCCTGCAGGACTGTGGAGCAGAAAATATAAATCTTGTAACTCCAAGTCATCATATTCCAAAACTCGCACTTTACATCGAAGAAGCAAAAAAAAACGGGCTTTCTCTGCCTGTCTGCTGGAACAGTTCTGGTTATGACAGCGTAGAAATGCTTAAAATGCTCGACGGTCTTGTTACTGTTTTTTTGCCGGATTTTAAAACCTTGAGTTCATCTCTTGCAAAACAGTTATGCTCTGCAGAAAACTATCCACAGACAGCAGAAAAGGCTCTTTTGTGGATGATTGAACACGCGCCTTTAAAACTTGTTGATGTAGAAAAAAACGGCACAAAAAAAACAAAGATGCTCCAGGGCGTAATAATCCGGCACTTATTTTTGCCAGGCCGGTTTGAAGAAACTGTTGATGTGCTTTCGTGGTTAAAACAAAATGCAGACAAAAAAGCAGTAATTTCGTTAATGAGTCAATATACTCCAGTTCCATTCAAAGGAAGCGAGCAGGAATTAAACAGAAGGAAAACCGCACTCGCCGCAATCGAAAACCGTCTCGTAAACAAAACTGAAGACGAAGATTTGCGAGATATGATCGAAGCCTTTGATTTTGACTATCTTTTTTACCAGGATTTAACGACAGACACAGACTGGTTGCCGGATTTTGAAAAAAAACAGCCTTTTTCTAATGCACTTGCAAAACCTGTCTGGCACTGGAAATATGGATTTTTAAATAAAATCTAAAGAACACAGAAAAAGCCGTGTTTTTCGTGATATAATAGACGGAACTAGAAGATTCTGCTAAAAAATCTGGAGGCACCAATGGCTTTTTCTTACAACGAATTTCATATTTCAAAAAAAATTCGCGATTACTGCAAGTTTGACTCTCAACTTTATTCATCTTCTGGGAATGTGATTCTTGCAAACTTAAGTGCCGTCCGTGCTTTTCAGGCAAAATTCAACGAATACTTAAAATCAACAAATCAGACACAAATAAGCGCAGGAACATTAAATGCAATGGGGCTGCTTGACGAAGTTTTTCATCTTGCGTGCTACACCTACCGCAGAAGAAAGTTTCCGTCGGCATTTGCAGACTTACTTGCAGAACTGAACAGAAAGTTTGGAACTGATAAAATCGAAAATCTGCTAGTTGAATTCTGCAAAGAATTTCCTCCAACCTGCGTTTATAAAGGCGAAAGTTCAATTCAAGACTTTTTAGACACAGAACTAACAGAACGCAAAACCGGTCGTGTACGGACAAACCGTGAGCAGACTCTCGAAGAAATGATTATGCTTCACCTTTGTAACGAAAATCCGGCGTTTAAGCAGTTTATTCCTCTTTTTGATGATTCTGACCTTGCAAAAAATTCAATTTATTCACAAATCTGGAAAACTGTAGAAGCATATTTTAAAAGTCTTCCTTTTTTTGGAACTTACGGACACGATTTAATCACTTTTTTAAAAGAACCTGTAAACTTTGCACCAGACAATCTGCAGGAACAATTGAATTACGTTCGCCTGCATTGGGCAGAACTTTTTTTACCTGGAGATGGAGACGGCGAAGATTTCTGGATAAAACGTCTTTTTGGCGGAAGCGATCTTCTTGCAGAAGAATGGAAGCCTGAATGGAAACCAGGAAACGGCGGAAGCCCGGACATGAGCCCTCCAGATTACGATTATCTTTTAAGAGAATATGAAAGATTCAGCGACGACAAAGAATGGATGCCTCGCGTAGTTTTAATGGCAAAAACAGTTCTTGTATGGTTGTATCAGCTTTCTAAAAAATATGGCCGCGAAATTTCGCGGTTAGACCAGATTCCAGATGAAGAACTTGATTTATTGCGCGATCAGGGTTTTACAGGTTTGTGGCTGATCGGTCTTTGGGAACGTTCACAGGCAAGCAAGAGAATAAAACAGATTTGCGGAAACCCGGAAGCAGCAGCGAGTGCTTATTCTCTCGAAGATTACGAAATTGCACAAAACCTTGGTGGCTGGGACGCATTAAGCAATTTAAGGATAAGACTCTGGCAGAGAGGAATTCGCCTTGCAAGCGATATGGTTCCGAATCACACGGGAATGGATTCAAAATGGGTTGTCGAAAAACCTGAACTGTTTATGCAAAGACGCGACAATCCTTTTCCGCACTACACTTTTAACGGTCCAAACTTAAGCCATGACTCAAGAGTTGCAATTTATCTTGAAGACCATTATTACTCAAAAAATGACTGTTCAGTTGTCTTTAAGCGCGTTGACACAGCAACTGGGGACACAAGATATATTTATCACGGTAACGACGGAACAGGCTTACCATGGAACGATACTGCACAGATTGATTTTTTAAATCCGCAGGCACGAGAAGAAGTAATTCAGGAAATTCTTAAAATTGCGAGAAACTTTCCGATTATTCGCTTTGATGCAGCAATGGTTCTTGCAAAAAAACACATTAAACGTTTATGGTACCCGGAACCAGGTAAGGGCGGAGATATTGCCACAAGAAGTGAATTTGCCCTCAGTGCCCAGGAATTTGAAAAAAGAATTCCAAATGAATTCTGGCGCGAAGTTGTAGACAGAGTTGCCCAGGAAGTGCCAGACACACTCCTGCTTGCAGAAGCTTTCTGGATGATGGAAGGTTATTTTACAAGAACGCTTGGAATGCACAGAGTTTACAATTCTGCATTTATGAATATGCTCAAAAAAGAAGACAACGCAGGCTACCGTTCAACAATTAAGAATACAATTGTTTTTGATCCGCAGATTCTTAAACGCTATGTAAACTTTATGAACAATCCAGACGAAGAAACTGCGGTTGCACAATTTGGAAAAGGCGACAAATATTTTGGTGTCTGTACACTTATGTCTACAATGCCGGGTCTGCCGATGTTTGGGCACGGTCAAATTGAAGGTTTTGAAGAAAAATACGGAATGGAATACATGAAAGCCTACCGCGATGAAAAACCAGACACTTATTTAATAGAACGCCATAACCGCGAAATTTTTCCTTTATTGAATAAACGCTATCTGTTTGCCGGCGTTGAAAACTTTTTATTCTACGATGTATGGAATAACGGAAGCGTAAACGAAAATATTTTTGCATATTCAAATAAATGTGCAGGCGAAAGCAGCATTGTTTTTTACAATAACAAATATGAACGCGCCTGTGGCTGGATAAAACAATCGTGTCCGTACGCTGTAAAGCTCAGTTCAAACGAAAATGACAAAAAACTCGTAACACGAACAATTGCAGAAGGTCTGGAACTAAAGGCAGAAGAAGGAATGTTTGTAACATTTACAGAACAGCGATCAAACCTTACTTTTATTCGCCGTTCAAAAGAAATTGCAGAAAACGGAATGTTTACTTCTCTTAATGGATTTGAAACCCAGGTCTTTATAAATATTCACGAGCAGAAAGATACTGACGGTTCTCTCGAAGAACTCTGCAAATATTTAAACGGAAGCGGAACTAAAGACCTTGCTGTTACCTGGCAGGAAATTCATTACAAGGCACTTTACGAAAAGTTTGAAGTTCTGTTGACTAAAACTCAGGAAGTTTATGAGCAAAACGATGAAAAAAAACTTACTTCCGCAAAATTAAAAAACTTGCTGGAACAACCTTTGTGTGAATTTTATAAAACTGCAAATCAATTTGCAGAAAAAGAAAAACGTTTTGAATACGAAAAAAAACAAAAAGAATTAAAAGAATCTAAAAAAGATACGAAAAAATCTGCGGTAAAAGGCACAAAAACTGCAAAAACAAAGGCATTTTCTTTTAAGGCAATAAAAGAACCAAAAATCAGTTCTGTAAAATTGCCTTTACTAAAAACAAAGAAAAAACTTACAGTTCAGGAAGAAGCAGAACTTTGCGTAAAACGACAAAAGGAACTTATAACAGAACAGATTTTAAGTTTTGTGCTTCCGCTGGCAAAAGAAGGTTTTGCGCATAAATGGACTTTAGAGCGCAAAATTGAAGAAATTCTGCCGGGAACATACGCTTATTTTGAAAAAGCATTTATTCTAGCAGGCGCACAAGCCAATGAACAAAAAATTGCTTTGCTGCTGGTTGAATCAGAATATGCGTGGATTTTAAGCGGTGCAAATGTCTTTGACGGAACAAAATGGTTTAACAAAGAAAAAATGGAAGATTCGCTTAAGATTGCAGAAAAAGTTTTGAGTTTTGGCAAAAAAGGTGAACAACTTGAAGAATTAAAAACAATCTTTAAGAATTTGGCTTTGGCTCAAAAAGAAGCTCAATACAAATGCGTAGCTTTTATCGAAAATATCTGTAAAATTACGAAAACCAGCAAAAAGCGTTAAGGATAGTAGCGCAGACTTCAACTTGCGCCGATAGAGCTTTGCGACATCCTGTCGCGACAAGAAATGTAAATGCATTTCTTGCGGTCAATTGTCTTTATGCGCCATCCGTGGCGCTCAAAAAATAATCATTTTTGCTGGTGGTTTCGACGGGCTCAACCACCGTAGGCACCGTGAGCACAAAAAAAATCCGTCTCAAACGAGACGGATTTTTTAATTTTAACTGTTTAGTTTATGTTCTAAACAATTTTTATTTGTCGTTCTGAAGAGCTTCGTAGCCTGTTTCTCCAGTACGGATTTTTACAACTCCAGTTACATCGCTTACGAAGATTTTTCCGTCGCCAATGTGACCTGTGTAAAGAACTTTGCGTGCTGCATCAACAACTGTATCAACTGGAACTTTACTGATTACAGTTTCTACCTTGATTTTTGGAAGAAGGTTGATTTCTACTGGAGCACCACGATAGAACTCGCTTGCACCCTTCTGCATTCCGCAACCCATTACATTGCTTACTGTCATTCCAGTTACGCCAATTTCGTTCATTGCAGCCTTAAGTTTGTCAAACTTGTTCTGTCTTGTAATAATAACAACCTTGTGTGCAATTGCTTCTTTAGAAACTGTGCCTGTAACAGGAACTGAGAGTGAAGGAATTTCAACTCCTGCGTGTTCTGCTTCTTCAACTTCTTCTGTTGAATAAGTTGTCGCAAATCCTGCGTATCCAGAATCAAGACCGTGCTCGAGCTTGTCGAGACCAACGATTTCTTCTTCTGCTGTAACGCGCAATCCGAAAATCTTTTTGATTACAAGGAACACGATTGTGATTGTGATTGCTGTCCAGGCGATTGTTGCGAACATTCCAAGAAGCTGGAGGCCGAGACATTCAAATCCGCCGCCGTAGAAAAGTCCTGAAATCTGTTCGCCAGCCTTGTTAGCAAGTGAATATCCTGGAACTGACGGGCTTGCGAAAAGTCCTACAGCGATTGTACCCCAGATACCGTTAAAGCAGTGAACTGCAACTGCACCAACCGGGTCGTCGATGTGGAGTTTGTGATCCAAAAGCCATACGCCAAATACAACTAAAAGACCTGCAACAATACCGATGATAGAAGCACCGAGAGCGTCTGCAACATCACAAGGCGCTGTGATTGCAACAAGACCAGCCAGAGAAGCGTTCAGACACATAGAAACATCTGGCTTTCCGTATTTTACCCATGTAAAGATCATACATGTTACTGTAGCAACTGCCGGAGCGATTGTTGTAGCAACGAAGATTGAACCGAGCTGAGCCAAAGAAGTAGCTGCGGCACCGTTGAATCCGTACCAACCCAACCAAAGAATGAATACACCAAGAGCGCCGATCGGAATGTTGTGGCCAGGGAAAGCGTGAACTTCAGTAACTTTTCCGTTCTTGTCGCGAGAGAATTTTCCGATACGTGGACCAACCATTGCAGCGCCGATCAGGGCACAGATACCGCCGACCATGTGGATACAGTTAGAACCAGCAAAATCGTGGAAACCGATCTGAGCAAGCCAGCCGCCGCCCCATGTCCAGTGAGCTTCGATTGGATAGATTACAGCCGAAATTACAGCTGAATAAACACAGTAAGAAAGGAACTTTGTGCGTTCTGCCATTGCTCCAGAAACGATTGTAGCTGCTGTAGCACAGAAAACAAGGTTGAATACAAATCCAGACCAGTCAAAGTTTGCATAGTCAGTAAAAATCTGCCAGTTTGGCTTACCGATAATTCCAAAGAAAGTGTTTTCGCCGAGGAAAAGGCCAAAACCGATCAAAATAAATACTACAGTTCCGATACAAAAGTCCATCAGGTTTTTCATGATGATGTTTCCCGTGTTCTTTGCGCGGGTAAAACCTGTTTCAACCATTGCAAAACCAGCCTGCATCCAGAAAACGAGAGCTGCGCCTAAAAGGAACCACACTCCCCACAAGTCGCTGGATACGCTTTTAATCGCTTCCATCAAAGCAGCTGAATCCATAACATACCTCCAAATTTAACTGCATAAAAAAAACGTGCGGAATTTCTCACTTTCACTAAAAATTCCGCACGCCATTGTGCCTAAAAAAATTGTTTTCATTTGCCCTTTTTTTCCGGGCGTTCCCTGCCTTGTGGCAGGTCGGGCTTTCCAGGGTTCCGGCTTTCGCCTTCAATGTTTTGCGCAGACGCAAAACATCGCCTCCGGCGCCCTTCCAATCCCTAACGCTTGCGTCAGGGTCGTGCGCACCTTGCGCACAAGTCCAATAAAGAGTTTGCCGTAGCAAACTCTCAGCGTGCAAAGCACGCAGCAATCCCTAACGCGTAAGCGTCAGGGGCGTGCGCATTTTGCGCACACGTTCAATAATCGTACTTAGACTCTAAAAAGCAGGTCTTCGTAGCTTGGGAATGGTTTGTATTCTTCGCCAAGCAAAGGCTCGATTTCGTCTGCAACTTCGCGGGCAGCTTCCATTGCTGGTTTTACGCTGTCTGCATAAGCCTTTGCAACTGCAAGTGCGCTTCCAGCGTTTTCTGCCTTTTCGTGAGCACTAGCAAGCTCATCTGCCTTTGCAGAAAGAGAGTCAACAAGTGTGTCGAGCTTAGCAAGAACAGAAGTTTCTGCCACAGCCTTTGCTCCAGGAACAACAGACTTGAGCTGTGCAACTGTCTTAGAAACTGCAGAAATGTATTTGTATGCTGCAGGAAGAATGTCCTTAGAAATCATTTCGAGCATTGTGTTTACTTCAATGTTCAAAATCTGAGCGTATTTTTCAAGCTTGATTTCGTAGTGGCTTTCCATTTCAGCTTTTGTGTAAACGCCGAGTTCTGTAAAGAGCTTAACGTTTTTGTCGTCGAGATAGTGTTCAACTGCATCTGGTGTAGTCTTGAGTTCAAGAAGTCCGCGCTTTTTAGCTTCAGCCTTCCATGAATCATCGTAGCCGTTTCCGTTAAATACGATTCTCCAGTGAGCTTTTACTTCGCGTACAATCAAAGTGTTGAGCGCTTTTTCAAAATCAGCTACGCCTTCAAGCTCGTCTGCAAACTTTTTAAGAACATCTGCAACGATTGCGTCCAGAGTTGTGTTAGGACCAGCAATTGAAAGGCTTGAGCCAACTGAACGGAATTCAAACTTGTTGCCGGTAAATGCAAAAGGAGAAGTTCTGTTGCGGTCTGTAGAATCCTTTGGAATTGAAGGAAGAACGTCAACGCCGATTGTCATCTTGTCTGTGCGGTCAGAAGTGTAAGCCTTGCCGTCTTTGAGTGCTTCAAGAACAGCGTAGAGCTCGTCTCCAAGGTACACAGAAATAATTGCTGGAGGCGCCTCGTTTGCGCCGAGACGGTGGTCGTTTCCTGCAGAAGCAACAGAAATTCTGAGCAGGTCCTGGTTCTCGTCAACTGCCTTAAGGATTGCAGTCAGGAACAAAAGGAACTGAGCGTTGCTTTCAGGTGTTTTTCCTGGTTCAAGAAGGTTTTCGCCTTCGTTTGTAGACATAGACCAGTTGTTGTGTTTTCCGGAACCGTTCAAGCCTGCAAATGGCTTTTCGTGAAGAAGACATTCAAGTCCGTGGCGCTTAGCAACTTTCTTCATTACTTCCATTGTGAGCTGGTTCTGGTCAACAGAAAGGTTTGTTGTAGAGAAGATTGGAGCCATCTCGTGCTGAGCTGGAGCAACTTCGTTGTGTTCTGTCTTAGAAAGAACGCCGTACTTCCACAAAGTGTCGTTCAGGTCTTCCATGTATTCTACGATTCTCGGATTGAGAGCTGCAAAATACTGGTCGTCCATTTCCTGACCTTTTGAAGGCTTTGCACCAAAAAGTGTGCGGCCTGTCATACGAAGGTCTTTGCGTTCTGAATAAAGTTTGTGGTCAACAATAAAGTATTCCTGTTCTGGTCCAACAGTTGTAGCAACGTGGCTGACTTCCTTGCCGAACAGTTTAAGGATTCTTTTTGCCTGCTTGTCCAGAGCTTCCATTGAGCGGAGAAGCGGAGTTTTCTTGTCCAAAGCTTCGCCTGTGTAAGAGCAGAATGCTGTAGGAATACAGAGAGTGTGTTCCTTGATGAATGGATAAGATGTAGGATCCCATACAGTGTATCCGCGTGCCTCAAAAGTTGCGCGGTGACCGCCGCTTGGGAAAGAAGAAGCGTCTGGCTCGCCTTTTACAAGTTCTTTTCCAGAGAAAGACATGATTACAGTTCCATCGTCCTGAGGATTGATGAAAGAATCGTGCTTTTCTGCTGTAATTCCAGTTAATGGCTGGAACCAGTGAGTGTAATGAGTTGCACCCTTTTCAATTGCCCATTCTTTCATTGCGTGAGCAACAACATTTGCAACGTCAAGCGGAAGCGGAGCTCCGTCATCCAAAGTCTTTTTAAGAGCCTTGAATGTTTCCTTTGGCAAGCGGTCTTTCATTGTTTTCTGATTAAAAACCAGGCTACCAAAAACTTCTGGTACATTTGCCGTCATATATTCCTCCAAAAAAGAAAAAAGACGTCGCGTGTTAAATGCCGGGGAAGGAGATCCCCCTAAAACCAGCGACGTCTTTGTCTATAAAATAAAAAAGACCGCAGAAATTTCGATCGTTTCTGCGGCCTCATTGCCTTTTGATATTTGAGTTATACAGCGAGGGGCAAAAAGTGTCAATCAGTTTTAAGCAAAAAACGAATATTTTTTACATCGTGCACAATTTTTTTATTTTTTTTGTGCATTGCGATATTTTCCACTAATTGACAATAAACGCAGATAGTTTTATTGTATTTTGCGAAACATATGAGCAAGGGCGTTCATTACTATTAAAGGCGTAACTACGTTTTTCTTTAATATGTGGTGGTCGCTTTTTTTTTTGCCCTCAAAGGTACAACAAAAAAATGAAAAAAGCATTCTTGATTCTTGCCGATGGAACAGTTTTTGAAGGAACTTCCATTGGTGCCACAGGCTCAGTAATCGGAGAAACAGTTTTTACAACTGGAATGACCGGTTACCTCGAAACTCTTACTGATCCGAGTTACTATGGACAGATTGTAACTCAAACTTTTCCTTTAATTGGAAACTACGGAATGATTCCGGAAGACTACGAAAGCAAAAAATGTCATATTCGTGGTTACATTGTCCGTGAATTGTGCGACAAACCTTCAAACTTCCGGTGCAAACTTACCTTAGACGACTTTTTAAAACAGCAGAACATTATTGGTCTTTGTGGAATTGACACAAGACAGCTTACAAAAATTCTGCGCGAAGCCGGCGTTATGAACGGAATGATTATTACCGCAGAAACCTGCCCGGAAGTTAACGAAGCCCTTCTTTCTAAAATTAAATCCTACCAGATTGTTGATGCCGTAAAGAATGTTCAGAATGCAATGATCGAAGAACCTTTAAAGCATGCAGTTGAACCGGTAAAAACTTCTTTCTATACAAAAGACTTTGCAGACGGCAAAGGAAAAACTATTGCACTTTTTGATTTTGGTGCAAAGGCAAATATTCAGCGGGAACTTGAACGCCGTGGCTGTACTGTAAAAGTTGTTCCATATAATACAACAGCAGAAGAAATTAAAGCTCTTGGAGTTGATGGAATTATGCTTTCTAACGGTCCGGGAGACCCTGCAGAAAATGTTGGTGTAATAGAAGAAATTAAAAAACTCTGTGAATATGGCAAAATCCCGATTTTTGGAATCTGTCTTGGACACCAGATGCTTGCACTTGCAAACGGAGCAAAAACAACAAAATTAAAGTACGGACACCGTGGCGGTAACCATCCTGTAAAGGATTTAGAAACTGGCAGAGTTTATATTTCGAGCCAGAACCACGGATATGCAGTAGAAAACGAAACAATTCCAGAAAATGCAGTTTTGAGTTTTGTAAACTGCAACGACGGAACCTGCGAAGGTGTTACATATAAAAATATTCCTGCGTTCAGCGTACAGTTCCATCCGGAAGCATGTGGCGGTCCGCATGATACAAACTTTCTTTTTGACAGGTTTATCAGAACATTGTAGTTGCGTTAGGGATAGTAGGGGCGCCGAAGGCGTTCGAAAACGTGGTTGAAGCATAGCGAAAACACGTTTTTGAATGGCGCGCGTAAAGCGCAGAACCCCGGATAGCCCGGCCGGCGCAAAGCGACGGAAACGCCCATATAAAAGAAAAAATAAAGGCAAAGTTGGAGAACATAAAATGCCATTAAATAAAAATATCCACAAAGTAATGATTATTGGTTCAGGGCCGATTGTAATTGGTCAGGCTGCTGAATTTGACTACGCCGGAAACCAGGCCTGCAAAGCGTTAAAAGCTCAGGGGCTCGAAGTTGTTCTGGTAAACTCAAATCCTGCAACTTTAATGACTGACCATGTTATGGCTGATGAAATTTATCTTGAACCGCTGAATGTAGAAACATTGCAGAGAATTATTGAAAAAGAAAAACCGGATTCCCTGCTTTCGACACTCGGTGGACAGACTGGTCTTACTTTGAGTATGGAACTTGCAAAATCTGGATTCCTCGAAAGCCACGGAGTTCAGCTTTTGGGTGCCCGCCCGCTTACAATTGACAAGGCAGAAGACCGCCAGATGTTTAAGGACACAATGGAAGCAATTGGCGAACCTTGTATTCCTTCTAAGGTTGTAACAGATTACGACGACGCCCTTGAATTTGCAAAAAACAAGATTGGATTCCCGGTAATTATTCGTCCGGCATTTACTCTCGGTGGAACTGGTGGTGGAATTGCCTACAACGAAGCAGAATTTGACGAAATTGCCCACAATGGTTTGCATCGTTCTCCGATTCATCAGATTCTTGTAGAAAAATGTATTTCAGGCTGGAAAGAAATTGAATTTGAAGTTATGCGCGACCACGCAGGCAACGTTCTTACGGTCTGTTCAATGGAAAACTTTGACCCGGTAGGAGTTCACACAGGAGACTCGATTGTAATTGCTCCGACAGTAACTCTTGCAGATAAAGAATATCAGATGCTCCGTTCAGCAGCTCTGAATATTATTTCTGCCCTCGAAATTGAAGGCGGCTGTAACTGTCAGTTTGCGTTGAATCCAGAAACTTTTGAATATGCAGTAATCGAAGTAAACCCACGCGTAAGCCGTTCTTCCGCCCTTGCTTCTAAAGCTACAGGTTACCCGATTGCAAAGGTTGCAGCCTTAATTGCTATTGGATACAACCTCGACGAAATTCCAAACTTTGTAACAGGAAAAACAAAAGCCTGCTTTGAACCTGTTTTAGACTACGTTGTTGTAAAAGTTCCTAAATTCCCGTTTGAAAAATTTGTTTATGCAGCACGCAAACTTGGAACACAGATGAAGGCAACCGGAGAAGTTATGGCCATTGGTCAAAACTTTGAAGAAGCTATTCTTAAGGCAATCCGTGGAGCTGAACTCGGCGTAAAAGATTTGAACCTGCCAGCTTTTGCAAAAGAAAATGAAGAAAAAATCCGCGAAAGAGTTGGAAAATGCACAGATCAGAGAATTTTTGCAATCTACCAGGCATTAAAACGCGGAATTATGAGTGTAGACGAAATCCACGAAGTTACAAAAATTGACGAATGGTTCCTCGAAAAACTCTTAAAAATTGCAAACGCAGAAAAAAAGGCTGTAGAAAACTCTGCGCCAAGTGTTCACGCACCAATGCTTTATCCGCCAGTATCATTCAAAATGGTAGATACCTGCGCTGGTGAATTTAGTGCAGAATCACCTTACTTTTATTCAACCACAAATGGCGAAAACGAAGCTCAGAAATTCCTTGAAGGGCTCGAAAAAGAAGGAAAAAGAAGCAAAAAAGGAACAATCATTGTTCTTGGTTCTGGTCCAATCAGAATTGGTCAGGGAATTGAATTTGACTACGCTTCTGTTCAATGCGTCTGGTCACTCAAAAAACTCGGCTACGAAGTTGCAATCATTAACAACAACCCGGAAACTGTTTCCACCGACTTTGACACAGCCGACCGTCTTTACTTTGAACCTTTAACTCCTGTTGACGTAATGAACGTTATTAACGTAGAAAAACCTGTAGGCGTTGTAGTTGCCTTTGGTGGTCAGACTGCAATCAAACTTACAAAATTTCTCGACGGTCAGGGAATTAGAATTCTAGGAACAAGTGCCGATGGAATTGACCTGGCAGAAGACCGCGAACGTTTTGAAGAACTTTGCGAACGCTTAAAGGTTAACCGTCCAAAAGGTCAGACTGTATTTACAGAAGTTGAAGCCCTCGAAGCTGCAGCTCGTCTTACCTACCCTGTTTTAATGCGTCCAAGTTACGTTCTTGGCGGACAGAATATGATTATTGCCCGCACAAATGCAGACATAAAAGAATACATGAAAATCATCCTTGCGCAGGGAATTACAAATCCTGTTTTGATTGATAAATACATGGAAGGAACAGAACTCGAAGTTGACTGTATCTGCGACGGAGAAGATGTTCTTATTCCTGGAATCATGGAACACGTTGAACGCACTGGTATTCACTCTGGAGACTCAATTGCAGTTTATCCGGCCTGGAATTTTACAGAAGAAATGACAAAGACTGTAGTTGAAAAATCACGCGACATGGCACTTGCCCTTGGAACCCAGGGACTTGTAAACATTCAGTGGCTTTTTTACAACGGTCAGTTGAATATTATCGAAGCAAACCCTCGTTCATCGCGCACAGTTCCTTACTTGAGTAAGGTAACTGGAATTCCAATGGTAGAACTTGCAACAAGAGCAATGCTCGGCGAAAAAGTACGCGACATGGGATACGGAACCGGGCTTTACAGACATCCTGATTATTATGCAGTAAAAGTTCCAGTGTTCAGTTTTGAAAAACTCATGGACGTTGACACTCACTTAGGTCCGGAAATGAAATCTACTGGCGAAGTTCTTGGAATTGCAAAAACAAGAGAAGAAGCAATCTTTAAGGGAATGGTTGCCGCTGGCTGGAAGATGATTCACCCTGCCCTTGCCGGCAAAGATCAGCCGATTGGAATTCTCTTTAGTGTAAGAAAATCTGACAAACCGGAATTACCGGCACTTGCAAAGAAATTCTACGATATGGGATTCAAACTTTACGCAACAAAAGGCAATGCCGACACAATCGAACGTTCTGGAATGGAAGTTACGAGAGTCGAAAAAGTTCACGAAAACTATAATGACAACGTAATGACATTGCTCGAAAGCGGAAAAATCTGCTATGTAGTTTCTACATCAGCAAAGGGACGCGATCCAGCATCGGAAAGTGTACGTTTACGCCGCCTTGCAGTTGAACACGACATTGACTGTTTAACCGCAATCGACACGGCAAATGCACTTGCAGATTCACTTTCTGGCAAATACACGGATCTAAATACAACACTTGTTGATATAAACAAACTGTTGCACTAGTTCTTTGTTGCAAACTTCGCCTTAAAGTAATATTATTTGAGGCGAAAAATTGACAAAGAAGTCGCAGGCACAAATCTTGCAGAATTTTACGGGAGGAGTGTCTGCGGCTTTTTATTTTTATGGGGGTAATACAATGTCCAAATTTATTTTTGTGACTGGTGGCGTTGTCAGCGGATTAGGAAAAGGAATTACAGCAGCCAGCCTTGGACGTCTTTTAAAATGTCGCGGACTTAAAATTGCTTCGCAAAAACTAGATCCTTATATGAACGTAGACCCGGGCACAATGAGCCCTTTTCAGCACGGAGAAGTTTTTGTAACAGACGATGGAGCAGAAACCGACCTTGACCTTGGTCACTACGAACGCTTTATTGACGAAAATCTTACAAAATATTCAAACCTTACGTCGGGACGCGTTTACTGGAATGTTTTAAACAAAGAACGCCAGGGTGAATATCTTGGACAGACAGTTCAGATTATTCCTCACGTTACAAATGAAATCAAAGACTTTATTCTTAAGAACGCACAGGTAAGTGGCGCTGATGTTTCTATCGTCGAAATCGGTGGAACAATCGGCGATATTGAAAGCCAGCCTTTCCTCGAAGCAATCAGACAGCTTTCGACAGAAGTTGGAAGACGCAACTGTCTTTTTATTCACGTTTGTCTTGTTCCTTACATTTCTGGCAGCGATGAATACAAATCAAAACCAACACAGCACTCTGTAAAAGAACTTATGGCAGTCGGAATTCATCCTGATATTATCGTTACACGTTCCGACGAAGCAGTTCCAGAAGACATTCGCCGCAAAATCAGCCTTTTCTGCAATGTAAGCGAAGACTGCGTAATCGACAACAAAACCTTAGGTTCACTTTACGAAGTTCCACTCATGCTCCACGACCAGAAAATGGACGAAGTTGTTTGCCGCGAACTTGGAATCGAAAACACAAAAATCAACCTTGACGGCTGGACAAAAATGGTAAATTCAATCCATTCCCGCGAAGGCGAAGTTCAGGTTGCGCTTGTCGGAAAATACGTAAAACTTCACGATTCTTACTTAAGCATTGTCGAAAGTTTGAATCACGCTTCTTTCGTAGTTGGCAAAAAATTAAAAATAAAGTGGGTAGATTCAGACAGCGTAACCGACACAACTGCCCCGGAAATTTTTAAAGACTGCGCAGGAATTATTCTTCCAGGCGGATTTGGTAACCGCGGAATTGAAGGAATGATAAATTCAGCAAAATACGCACGCACAAACAAACTGCCATATTTTGGAATCTGTCTTGGAATGCAGATTGCAGTAATTGAATTTGCCCGCAATGTTTTAGGATTTGCAGATGCAAACAGCCGCGAATTTGACGAACAGTGTGAACACGCCGTAATCGACTTAATGAAAGATCAGGAAGGCGTAATCATGGGCGGAACAATGCGCCTTGGAAAATATCCCTGCAAAATTCAAAAAGACACAATTCTCGAAAAAGCATATAAATCAACACAAATCGAAGAACGCCACCGCCACCGCTACGAATTTAACAATAGTTATCGCCAGCAGATGCAGGACGCAGGTCTCGTAATTGGAGGAACAAGCCCAGACGACAAAATCGTAGAAACAGTTGAACTTCCTTCAAAAGAACATCCTTTCTACGTTGGAGTTCAGTTCCATCCGGAATTCAAATCTCGTCCAAACCACGCAGGCCCGCTCTTTGTAGAATTTTTAAAAGCGTGCACTAAATAAAAGTTTACCGGGCGCATGCCGGTCAAAGCCGTCACCAGGCTTTCCGCAATTCCGCGCCTGACGCGTTGCATTCAAAAACAGCAATAAACAAAAGACTGTCCCAGGAGTAAAAAAACTCACAACGGACAGTCTTTTTTTTTGAACGAATGCCGGGTTTTTACACAGCTGCCGTTTTTGAACGCCTCCGGCGTTGCTGCAATCCTTTGCGCTTTTTTTAACATTTTTTACTTTAACCTATTGACACACTAGGTAATAAGAATTATAAATAAGTATCAATCAAACCTAGTATTCAAC
>CAVKVK010000034.1:0-21986 GCA_963659855.1 Parabacteroides distasonis
GTCTGCAAGAGCTGCAAGGGCAACGAGTTGCAGGTCTTTTTCTTCCTGTTCAATATCCTGTGGATACTGTTTTGCAAGATACATGCGAATATAAGTAACAAAAATATTGTAAAAACCGTCGATTTCTGTTGAAAAGTCCGGCTCGTATTTTGCAATTTTTGAATGTTTTTTGAGTTCCGAAAGGCTCATTCCCCGAATCTGCGGTATAAGTTTTGGAATTTCTTCTTTCATGTCCATAAAGTTGAATTCCACACTACGACCAAAAGCTTTTTCTAAAAGCGAAGACGTTGCTTTTGAATCCCAGACAAAGATCTGCTGTCCGCTCAAAAAATCAATAAGTTTTGTTTTAGAAAAAGGAGTTTCGAGCGGAATAACGCTTTCTTTTAAATAATCTTCGCGAACGAGATTCCGCACTTTTATACATTCAATTATTATATTTTCGTTTTCTTCCTTTGCACTTAACAGACAGATTTCCTGTTTATAGATATCTGACTTTGTAAAACGCAGAGCAAGTGAAGTTTTATATGCAATTGCTGCTCCGGAAATATCGTGGAAAGGGTAGCTTGAATCAATACATTTTGGATCAACAATGATTGCCGGTGCCGGCAAATTTTCTGGCGGATTGTGATGGTCTAAAACAATTGTTTCGATTCCAAGTTCTGCAGCGTGGGCAATTTCCTTATTGTTTGAAATTCCGCAGTCAACTGTAATAATCAGCGTTCCATTTTTTTTGTAAAAATCGTCAACTGCTTCGATCGAAAGTCCATATCCGTCATTTCCAGAAGGAAGTCTCCATTCGACTTCGATATTCATTGATTTTAACTGTTCATAAAGAATTGTCGTGCTTGAAATTCCGTCAACGTCGCGGTCGCCAAAAATCATTACGATTTCGCCTTCTTCCTGTGCCTGGAGAATTCTGTCAACAGCATCTTCCATATTTGAAAAATCAAAAGGATTGTGCAAAAAGCGCTTGTCGTTTTCAAGATAATAAAGAATGTCTTTGCCTTTTGTAATTCCTCGCCTTAGAAAAATTGAAGCTGTTATTGCGTCAATTCCGTATTTTTCGCTTAATTTCTGGACATCTTCCTTTTGAACTGCTTTTTTATTCCATTTTTTCATTTATATATTCCTGTCATGGCCTTTGGCCTTTGTTCACAAAATTGAATTTCCTGATTCTAACGAAAGAAATTTTGTATTGCATGCGTTTTGAATAAGCATATAGCAGAAACTTCTGAGTTCTGATAGTTCATTCTGACTTATTACGATTTGTCTTACTTCTTTTGGCTTTAGCACGCTTACAGCCTGAAGATATGTTAAGGATTTTTTAGATAAAGTAAAAGAGTTTAACTTTTGTATGTTTTCTTTTGGAATACAGTCTTCGCAGATAAAACCGTTGTCGCTTTCGCTGTAAACTCCATAACCGGAAAATTCAATAGAATTAAAACTTTTTTCTAAAAATGATTTTCCGCACTGGCAGCAAAACTGAGCATCGGGACGAACGCCTAAAACTGCAAGGTATCGCCATAAAAATCTTATAAGCCCAAGCCGTGAATCATTTTCGCTGCTTAATTCCATTCCGTCCAAAAGTCCGTTTAAAAGATAAAAAGCCTGGTCCGGGCTGCCTGCGCAACGTGATTTTATTATTATTTCACAGGCAAAATTTGCTGCATAACTTTTAAAAAGGTTTTCCCGAAACGACGGATGATATGATTTTACGTCAAAATCGGTTAGTTTGCAGGATTTTTTTGTTTCGTCTTTGTAAAAAAAAGCCGTGCCAGAGTTAAAAGGACTTACGAGTGAGCGAAGTTTATTTTTTGGACCGCCAAACAAAGTTGCATAGACTATTCCATCTTCTGGAGTTAAAAGCGTAACTGTCCGGTTGTTTTCGAGAGCCTGTTTTACGGCAAGAATTGTAGCCACAGAAGATGAATTACGCATGGTTATGAATTATAGGTTATCTTAAAAAATCAGTCTACGAGTAGAAGTTTTTGAATAAGCAAGGCAGACGACTTATAGGCAGTTTTGCGATGAAAACCCGTTGAACTGGAAAAAAATGCCATTCAATTTTTTAATTTTTGCTTTAAATACAAAAAATCGTACTAGACACTGTTTTTAGTTTGTTTTATAATAATTTATTCATATCGACTTGGGGGGTAGGTAATGATTTTTCCTTTGGAACAGCTTGTAAAATTCACTGGAAATGCTTACGAGATTACTGTTGCTGCTAGTCGTCGTGCGTATCAGCTTGCAATGATGAAAGATAGTTCAATAGAGCAGAACGACGGAAAGGTTGTTTCCCTTGCAGCAAGACAAGTTTTTAATAACGAAGTTCAATTTAAGAATATTGAACAAAAGTAATTTCCATTAAGTTGAATGCTTGACGAAAGCATTTGATTTAATGATAATTAGAATACCAATTTTGATTAAGGAGTGCCCATAATGCCTTGTGGTAAAAAAAGAAAGCGCCAGAAAATGGCTACACATAAGCGCAAGAAGATGCTTAGACGCAATCGGCATAAGAGCAAGTAACATCTTTTTAGGTGTTTTGATATATGCCCGTGAAACAGGCCGCGATAGTTGTAATAACTCGCGGTCTTTTTTTTTATACTGTACAAACACTTAAAATTTTCTTAACGTGTAAGGATACTATGTTACTTTCCAGGATTAATTCACCTGAGGATTTAAAAAAAATTCCAGAAAAAGAACTGCCTCAACTTTCTCAAGAAATACGAAGAAAAATAATCGAAGTCGTTGGAAAAAACGGCGGACATCTTGCTTCTAATCTTGGTGTTGTTGAACTTACACTTGCACTTCATCGTGTTTTTAATTCTCCGGAAGATGCAATAATTTTTGATGTAAGTCATCAGTGTTATGTGCATAAAATGCTTACTGGACGTTATTCAAACTTTTCTACGATAAGACAGCATGGCGGTTTGTCTGGTTTTACTCGTCGTACCGAAAGTGCCCACGATTTTTTTGATAACGGCCATTCTTCAACTTCAATATCCCAGGGGCTTGGACTTTTAACTGCCTGGGAAATTCAAAATAAAACCGGAAAGGTTGTTGCTGTAATCGGTGACGGAGCCTTAACTGGCGGGCTTGCACTGGAAGCCATGAACCATGCAGGACAGCTTGGAAAAAATCTGATTGTTGTTTTAAACGATAATCAAATGTCAATAAGTGCAAATACTGGAGCGGTTTCTAAATATCTTTCAAAACTTACAATGTCTGGTTTTTATCAGAATATCCGCCACAAAATAGATCATCTTCTTTCTAAAATACCTTATTCAAGCAGGCATATTGGAAAATTTGTATATAGATTTAAGCGTTCATTAAAAGGTCTTTTACTTAATAATAATTTTTTTACTGATTTAGGATTTGAATACGTAGGCCCTCTCGACGGACATAATATAAAGGAACTTGAAAGCGTTTTTTACGACGTTAAAAAATTAAAAGGTCCTGTAGTTGTTCACGTTGTAACAAAAAAAGGCAAAGGTTATTCTCCTGCAGAAAATGATCCTGCAGCTTTTCATGGAATTGGTCCTTTTTTAATTTCTGACGGCAAAGTTGAACATTTTGATACATTGAGTTTTACGGAAAGTTTTAGCCGTACGATTCTTGAACTTGCTGAAAAAAATAAAAAAATTGCTGCAATTACGGCTGCAATGGCAAAAGGAACCGGGCTGGATCCGTTTGCACGAAAATTTCCAGAACGATTTTTTGATGTAGGAATTGCAGAAGAGCACGCAGTTACTTTTGCCTCCGGGCTTGCCTGCGGTGGAATGATTCCTGTCGTTGCTGTTTATTCAACTTTTATGCAAAGGGCGATAGATCAGATTATTCATGACGTTGTGCTTGCAGAGTTTCCGGTTATTTTTTGTCTTGACCGCGCTGGCATTGTTCCAAGCGATGGCGAAACTCATCAGGGAATGTTTGATATTGCTCTTTTAAGAACAGTTCCAAATCTTCAGATTCTTTCTCCTGCAACTGCCTTAGATTTAAAACTTTGCCTTGAATGGGCAGTTGAACAGAATTCTCCTGTAGCTCTTCGTTACCCAAAGGCAAGTTGCCCGACTGAATTAAAGGCTTTTGAACAGAAAATAGAAAAAGGAAAAGGCATTTTTATAAAATGTGAAGAATTTGCTCCAGCCTTAAGTTTACAGTTTGATGAAATTGAAAAGACTCAAAAATCAAAATCAGTTCTCTTTGTTACGACAGGCGGAATGCTTTCAGAAGTAATTCAGGCGGCAAGAAGCCTTATGATAGAAAATATCGAAGCTGATATTTATTCATTAAGATTTTTAAAGGATATTGATGTTGATCACATTTTTAATTATGCAAAAAATCGTGATGCCGTAGTTTTTGTAGAAGACGGAGTAAATGCCGGTGGTGTCGGAGAGTGGCTTGAATATGAATTTTTTAAGCGTGGTTTTAATAAAACTGCTGTAAAAGCCCTTCCTCAGAAATTTCTTGCTCAGGGAACTCGTGCACAGATTTGTGAAGATACGGCTTTGGATCCAAGAAGTCTGGCACAATGTGCTTATAAGGTGGTTTATAGAAAATGATTTCGTTAAAGCTTGCAGACAGAATTATTTCTTCGGATAAGAGAGCCTTTGTTATGGGAATTGTAAACGCAACTCCCGATTCATTTTGGGAAAAAAGCCGTGGCGGAGCAGAACTTGCCTTACAGCAGATTGAAGAAGGCGCCGACATAATTGACATTGGCGCAGAATCAACAAGACCTGGTTCAAAATATGTTGATGAAGCAGAACAGATTAAGCGCCTTGTTCCTGTTATAAAAGAAATCAGAAAACATTCTTCAATTCCAATATCAATTGATACGAGAAAGGCAAGCGTATTAAAAGCCTGCCTAGAAGAAGGTGCTGACATTTTAAATGATGTTTCCGCTTTAGAAGACGATGAAACTTTGGGAGAACTTTGTGCAAAAGCAGAAATTCCTGTAATTCTGATGCACAAGCGTTCAACTCCAGACGTAATGCAAAACAATACTGAATATGAAGATATTTTTAAGGAAGTTGATTTATATCTTCAAAATAGAATTGAATATGCTTTAAATCAGGGGATTCAATCTGATAAAATAATTGTCGATCCTGGAATTGGCTTTGGAAAGAATTCAAAAGACAACTGTACGCTTATAAAAAAATGCGGACTTTTGTGTAACGGAAAATATCCTGTTTTGATGGCTCTTTCAAGAAAAACTGTTATTGGTCAACTTACAGGACGAGCAGTTGAAGAACGGATGACAGGAACTGTTGTTGCAGATCTGCTGTCTGTGTTAAACGGGGCTGTAATGGTCAGAGTTCACGATGTAAAAGAAACTGTGGATTCTCTTGCCGTATTAAAAGGAATTGAGGAATAAAATTGAACGCATTTGAAAATCTTGTTCAGGTTTACAATTTTATAAGGCCATTTGTTGACATTGGAGTAATGGCTTTTATTCTTTATAAGGCTTACGAGATTATTGTCCGTACAAATGCCCTGCAGATTATAAAAGCTGCAATCGTAGTTGCAATGGCTTATGCTGTTGCGCTTTTGCTGCATTTGTCAATGATGCTCTGGGTTTTGCAAAAGTTAGCACCAGGACTTGTAATTTGTTTTGCAATTGTCTTTCAGCCTGAATTGAGAAAGGTTTTTTTAAAACTTGGTCAAAGTCAGTGGTTTACGTTTGGTAACCGCTCTCGTCACACCTATGTTGATACTGTAATTATTGCTGCCGAAATGCTTTCTAAAATGAAGCGCGGAATGCTTGTAGTTTTTACCCGCCACACAAAAATCGACGACATTATTGAAACTGGAACAAGGCTTGACGCCGACCTTTCAAGTGCACTTTTAGTTACAATTTTTGGACACGACACTCCATTGCACGATGCAGCCTGCGTTGTTCAAAACGGAAAGATAATTGCTGCAGGATGCTTTCTTCCATTGAGTGAACAATACGACATAAAAAAGACTTTTGGTACAAGACATCGTGCAGCACTTGGAATGAGCGAAATAAGTGATGCCGTAGTTCTCGTAGTTTCGGAAGAATCTGGAGCGGTTTCTCTTGCATACGACAGCCAGCTTCATTATGACTTAAATCCAAATCAGATTACAAAGCAGCTTGAAAAACTTTTGGACATGACTCCTGCTCAAAAGACAATTGAGGATACAATCGATGAAAATAAAGGACTTTATTGATAAAATTACCGATAACTGGCCTGTAAAGGCGGCGTGCATTCTTCTTGCTGTGTGTATTTATATTTTTTATACACTTAGCATGCAGGATTCAAGAAGTTTTACAGTTCCTTTAAAAATAAAGGCAAATTCAGGAATTGTTGCAGCCGGAGCATATCCTCATACAGTAAAGGTGAATTTAAAAGGCAAGACAGAAGATATTGCTGCAATAAAAAAAGATGATTTTTCTGCATATCTTGACCTTGATTTTCTTTCTAAAGACGGAACTTACAAACTCCCTGTTTTTGTAGATCTTCCTCAGCAGGCAATGCTTTTAGATACTCTGGAAGTTACAGTTACACCTCAGGAAGTAAACTTAAGGGTAGAAGAAAAAATATCAGCCTTTGTTCCTGTTTCTCCTTTAATAAACGGAACTCCACCTTACGGCTACGAAATTAAAAACATTGTTGTAAAACCTGACACAGTTGAACTTACAGGCCCTCGTTCCATGGTCGAAAACTGCAAGAGACTTCAGACAAAGCCTGTTTCTGTAAAAAATGCAACTGTAAGTCTTGAACAAAGTGTTTCGCCAGAAAGTCCAGGCGCATATTTAAAATTTAATGAAAACCAGAAACTTACAGTAACAGTCGAAATTGTTCCTGTTGTTTCTGAAAAGAAATTTGAAGTTCCAAAGATTGAATTTACAAATTTAAAAAGTGAATTGGAAATTGCTTCAAAAAATATTTCCGGTTCTTTGGTTTTAAGCGGAAATCTTGTTGATATTGAAAAATTTTCTGTTTCTGGAGGAATTTTAAGCGTAAACTGTTCTTCAATTGAAGAAAGCGGAACTTATGAACTTCCTGTAAAATATTCAGTTGGAAGTAAATTCAGTGTAAAAGATTATTCACCAAAAACTGTAAAAATTGATGTAAAAAATGTTGCAGTAATTTCTGACGAATTTGAAGAAAAAATCGGTGATATTCTTCCTGTACAGAATTCAATTCCAGAAACTCAGGAAACAGTGGATTTAACAGAATAATGATTTTTGGAATCGGAACCGACATTAGCGATGTCCGCAGATTTGAAAAATGGGTAAAAGAGCCTGAGTTTTTTCTGCGTTTTTTTAATCAGAATGAACAGTTTGAAGAAAATCTTCAGAAAAACACTGGAGCTGCTTGCAGACATTACGCAGCCAGATTTGCGGCAAAAGAAGCTTTTTCAAAAGCTCTTGGAACAGGTTTTACAGGCTTAAAACTGAATGATTTTTATGTTGCAAAAACAAAAGAGGGAAAACCTTTTTTTAAATTTGGGGAAGAAACATTAAAAATCTTAAAAACGAAGGCTGGAGAAAAATTTAATGTTCAGCTTTCGATTAGCCACGAAAAAGATTATGCCGTTGCCTTTGTTATAATTGAATCTTTGCAGTAAAATAAAAGATCAAAAACTGGAGGTTTTATGATTTATCGCAATTCTAAAAAAAGTTCTGAGCCTTTAAAAAAGCCGAAGCTTTCGTATTGGTCAAAACAAAAATGCCATTGCCCTGTATGCAAAAATGACTTTGACAGAGAAGAAATGCTCAGCGGTTCCGGCCGAATGATTGCCGGCGAACTTACAGATGAATTGCACCGTGTTTTTGAACCTTCAGCAAAATACGGACAGATTTATCCGCTGATTTATGCGGTTGGTGCCTGTCCAAAATGTCATACGGCTCTTTTTTGGAACGATTTTACAGAAATTTCTGATAATAATTCACTTAATGCGCTTTTAGACGACAGTAAAAGACGCAAAGATATGGCAAATACGCTTTTTCCTTATTATGAACTTTCGCGGGAAAGAAACCTCCTTGATGGGGCTGCAATGTATTATCTTGCGTTAATGAGCTACGAAAAAGTTGATCTTGGATACGCTCCTACGATAAAACGCGCAATGATTTCGTTGCGTCTGGCATGGCTTTGTAAGGATCTGGAAAAAGTTGTTCCGGGGCACAATTATGATTATGTTTCTGATGTTTTTTACAGAAAAGCTCAATTCTTTTATGAGCAGACTTTAATTAACGAAACTCAGAGAATCGAAACAATTGCAAAAATCAGTAATTTTGGTCCAGATATTGATAAAAATTACGGTTATGACGGCGTTATTTATTTAAATTCTTTGCTTGAATACAAATACGGTCAGACAGATGACATGCAGATGCGCTACAAAAAACTTGATGCAGACAAACGTTCAATCGCAAGAATTTTTGGTCTTGGTAAATCTTCAAAATCAAAGCCTGGTCCATTGCTCGAAAAATCTCGTGATCTTTACGACAGACTTACGGCAACTTTAAATGAAGCAAATATTATTTCAGAAGATGAATAATTGCTGCAATTTGAACTTTTTAACATCAATTTTGGGAAACAATTTTGCGTAACATACTTTTAACAATTTCTTACGATGGAACAGATTTTTGCGGCTGGCAAAGACAGGATTTTGCAGATAAGGGAAGGGCTGTAAGAACAGTTCAACAGACTGTAGAAGATGCTTTAGAAAAACTTCATAAGCAGAAAATTGCTTTGCAGGGTTCTGGACGCACAGACAGCGGAGTTCATGCTTTTGCCCAGGCTGCCAATTTTTTTTCACCAATCGATTCAATTCCTGTAGAAAAATATCCGGTTGCCCTCAACTGTTTTTTGCCAGACGATGTGCGCATAATGGACGCAAAAGTTGTAGAAGATGATTTTTCGAGCCGAAAAAATGCAACAAGCCGGGTTTACAGATATTTTATAAATACAGGAAATCCCCATGCAAGCCAGATGCGCTATGTCTGGCCAATCCATTATAAACCTGATATAAAAACCTTAAATGAAATGGCCTTGTGTCTGCGTGGCGAAATTGACTGTTCAACCTTTGCCGCTGCAGGTGACGCAAGTGTTTCAACATTCCGTTATATTGATGATGCTCATTTTTTTTATGAAGGCGAGAATTTAGTTTTTCAGATTGAAGCAAATGCGTTTTTATGGAAAATGGTTCGTTCAATTACAGGAAGCCTTATTCATTTTGAAAGAATGGGAAAAGATTCAGCTTATTTTAAATCAGTTGTAGAAAGCTGCGATCGCAAAAAAGCCGGCCCGACTGCGCCTGCAAAAGGTCTTTTTTTATACGAAATAAAGTTTGATGGAATCCGCCGTCACGTTTAACAATTAAGTTTTTATAATTACAAAAGACTTACAGGATCTACATCGCTTTCTATGTAAATGTCTGTCGGATGTTTGTAATTATACAAAAGCGAAGCAGAAATCTGCTGTAAAATCGCAATATTCTGTCCTTTTAGAATTATCTGCCATCTGTAACTTCCTGAAATTTTAGAAAGCGGACATTCTGCAGGTCCTAAAATTTCTGTTGAACCAACCTGTTCTTTTATTGTCTGTGTAAACAGAGCCGAAAGTTTTTGATTATAAAGTCTTAAAAGTTCATTTTTTAAAATTGAAGAAGCGCCTTCTGCCGCTTCGCTTGCCTGCTTTGCTGTCGGTGCTCTAAAAACAAGGCGAACCAGGCGACAAAAAGGTGGAAAATTCAACTGTTTTCGAGTGTTGATTTCCATTTCATAAAAATCTTCAATTCTATTGTTTACAGAAAAGAGAATTGGTTCACGCTCTGGTGAATAAGTTTGAACTAAGACTTTGCCATCTGGAAAAAATCTGCCGGCACGACCTGCAACCTGAGTAATGAGAGAAAAAGTTCTTTCGGCTGCCCTGAAATCCGGTAAGTGCAGTGCTGTGTCTGCAAGAATTACTCCAACGAGTTTTAAATTCGGAAAATTCAATCCTTTGGCAACCATCTGGGTTCCAAGCATAATGTCGTATTCACCTGATTTAAAAGCTGTCAGTTTTTCCTGTAATTCACCTTTGTGCGTAAGACTGTCTGTATCAATGCGAACTGTACGCGCGTACGGAAATTTTGCCTTAACTTCATTTTCTATAAACTCTGTTCCAAAACCTGAATATCCTGCATCTAAAGAACCACACTGCGGGCACTGCTGTGGAGGAACAATATTCCAGCCACAATAATGGCAGCGCAGACGGTTTTCGGATTTGTGGTAGGTTAAACTTACTGAACAGTTTTTGCATTTCAGTTCAAAACCGCAGGAACGGCATCTGTAAAAATGTGTAAATCCACGGCGGTTTAAAAAAAGAATTGTCTGTTTTTTTTCTGCAAGAGTTGAATTAATTTCTTTTTCCAGTTCACGCGAAATGCACAAGGTGTCAGGAGGTTCGTTCGAAAGATTTATTGCCTTTATTTGAGGCATTTTTCCGCCTGCAAGCCTTTTAGAAAGTGTGTGCCTTGCAATTACTCCTGTTTTCATCATCTGCCAGGCTTCTACGCTTGGAGTTGCAGAACCCATTACCAAAGGAATTTTTAATTTTTTTGAACGGTACATGGCAACCTGGCGGGCGTGGTAGCGAGGAGTTGAACCTGCCTTATAAGAGCCGTCGTGTTCTTCGTCAATAATTATGAGTCCAAGGTCTGGAACCGGGGCAAAAACTGCACTTCTTGCTCCAATTACAACCCTGGCTTCTTTTTTTATAATTCTGTGATATTCACTTAATCTCTGGCTTGGAGTAAGCCCTGAGTGTAAAACTGCCGCTGTCTGTCCAAAACGGTTTACAACAGCTTCTATTACCTGCTGGGTTAAGCCGATTTCTGGAACAAGATAGATTACGCCTTTTTTGTTATTTAAAACTTCCTGCGCGCATTGCAAGAATACTTCTGTTTTTCCTGTTCCTGTTGGTCCGTATAAATAATGAAGGTTTGTTTTATTTTGAGTAGAAAGAATTCCTTCTACTGCCTTTTTTTGTTCGTCGCTTAAGTTTTTTGCTTTTTCGGCTGAAATTTCATCAACAAAAGAAAATCCTCCGGCATCACTTTCTCTTTTGGCAGAAGGCAGCATTGCACTGATTGCTTCTCCAATTGAACAAAGATAATAAGCAGAAATCCATTTTCCAAGTTCAATAAGTTCTTTTGTTAAAAGCGGCGTCTGATCCATTACTTTTGTAATCGGACGGATTTTTGATTCTTCAACTGGACAGTCTGGAGGAAGGCTTTCGCTTTCTGCAATTACACAGCCTTTAGTTTTTCTGGCTCCGAATTTTATTTCTACCCGGCAACCGATTCTTGAAGGTTCAAAAGGTTCAATATTGAGATATGTAAAAGTCTGATTTAAAGGTACGTTTAGTGCAACCTGTAAAAACTTTGCCATTGTTCTGTTCTAAAAAGCTTAAAAATGAGTTTCGTAGTCGGGACATAATTCAAGAAGTTTTGTCCTGAAAAGTTTTAAATCTTCCCACGCTGGTCTTTTTAAATCATTGTCGCGCAAAAGTGCACTTGGATGATAAGTAACGGCAACCGGAATTTTATAATATTCATAAAAATTGCCGCGAAGTTTTGTAACTCCAAGTTCTGTGTGCAAAAGATTTTTTGCTGCCACAGTTCCAACGCAAAGAATTGCCTTTGGCTTTAATATTGCAATCTGTGCCTGCAAAAAAGAAGAACAGGCATCGGCTTCTTCCGGGTAGGGATTGCGGTTCATTGGTGGCCGGCATTTTACGATATTTGCAATGTAAGTATTTGTTTTGCGGCTTAGTTTTATTGCAGCAAGCATTTTGTCTAAAAGCTGGCCTGCAGGTCCTACAAACGGCAGCCCCTGCATATCTTCTTCATAACCTGGACCTTCTCCAATTACAAGAACATAAGGTGACAAAACTCCCATTCCAGGAACTGTGTTATTCCGGGTTTTACAAAGAGGGCAGCGAGTACATTTACTTATTTTTTTTGCAATATTTTGAATTGAAGAACTTTCTTCTGCCTGCGGTAATTCATTTTGTTTTATAGAATTGTTTTCTCTTAAAGATATAATTGGCGGAATTTTCTCTGTTTTTAATTCTTCCTTAGTTTCCTTAATAATCTGCTTATCGTCGGTGAATAATGGGGGATTTTGAGGAAATGAAGGATCTGTATATTGGCACAAACAGTCAGAAGCTGTTTTTAAAAGCGTGTAAATCTGTTGTTTTTCCTGAGAAGTCATTGTTTTTATTCTAATAAAAAGCGTGCAGAATTTACAGACAGTTTGTATTTTTTTTCTTTGCTTGAAAGTGCATTGTTATTTTTGTAAAATGAAAAGACTATGAATGTAGCATTGTTTTCCGACAGTTATCTTCCGACAAAGAGCGGAGTTGTAACTGTTGTAGTGCAGCTAAAAAAAGTCCTCGAAGAAATGGGGCATCACGTGGTAGTTGTTACCGTTGGTTCAAATAAAAATGACGAAGCTGATGATGAAGATGTTTTCCGCGTGCTTTCAATTCAAAGTCCGCTTGGTGATGGACAATATATAGGAATTCCTTTCAGGCAGGAAATCCGCGAATTTCTTTTAAAAAACAAAATAGAAATTATTCACGCACACACAGAATTTTTTATTGGTCACGTTGCTGTAACTATAGGAAAGGAACTTGATATTCCTGTAATTGCAACCACTCACACAATGTGGGAAGATTATTACAAATATTATCTTTTCCTTGGTGAACTTATTCCACGCAAAGTAATCCGCAAGGCAGTCCAGACACTTTATAAAAAGTTTTACGCATTTATAAATGTTTCACAGAAGGCTCACAATTATTTTAACAGACCAAAAATGCTGCCGAATATTCCTTCTGCAATTATTCCAAACGCAATCGATAAGAAAAAATTCATTACAAAAACTTATACACAAGAAGATAAACTTGCAATAAAACAAAGTCTTGGCTGTTCTGCTTCTGACAAAATTGTAATTTATGTTGGTCGTGTGGTTGAAGAAAAAAGACTCGACGAACTTTACGAAATTGCTTCTTCCGTTGTAAATAAAAAAGAAAATGTAAAATTTTTAATTGTTGGAGACGGAGCGCGCTACGAACCTCTTTTATCAAAAGCAGAAAACGACGGTTTAAAAGACAGAATCCTTTTTACAGGCTTTGTTGACTGGGAAAAACTTTCTTCTTACTACGCAGTTGGAGACATTTTTGTGACAGTTTCGCTTTCAGAAATGCATTCAATGACAATTCTGGAAGCACTTTCTTTAGGAATTCCTGTTGTGTGCCGTTTTGATACAAGTTTTAGCGATACTGTTTTTGACGGCGTTGACGGTTATTTTGGAAAAACAGACGGGGAAGTTGCAGAAAAAATTCTTTCTCTTTTGGAAGATGACAAAAAAAGAGCTTTAATGGCAGAAAATGCCTTAAAAATCAGTGACCGTTTTACACTTTTAAATCACGGAAAAAGAACAATAGCTTTTTACAAAGAAGTTTTAAAACATTATCCTGCCGAAGTTACTTCTGAAGAATTGCAGTCAGCAGTGGACTCAGCCCTTACAGACGGCAACATTTAATTGGTTCTAATAAAGGTTAAAAAAATGAAAAAAATATATACAGTTGTGCTTCTTTTTAATTTTATGCTTGTTTGCACTTTTGCGCGTGGAGCACAGGAACTTGTAAATGCCGGACATTGGGTTTATGACAGCGTTGAACATCTCAGTATGGAAGCAGGCGTTGTAAACTTTGCCGACAGTGAACCTATGACAATTGAAGAACTAAAACTTTATCTGTCAGAAATTGACGTTTCTAAGTTGAGTGAAGCTTCAAAAAGTGAATACGAAAAAATTCAGGCCTATTTTGACTATGAACCGGCAATAAAACTTACATCTGATATTTTTAAGTTTGGAATTGAACCTTCTCTTAATTTTAGTGGTTTTTCAAAAACAAATAATGATATTGACTGGGTTTATGACAGATACGAACGTTCACAGGTAATCGAAGCTCCTGTAAGTTTTACTCTTGCAGACTTTATTACAATGCGCATGGATTTGTGTCTTGGAATGAACAATAACACGGCAATTCAAAATGATATTTATTCAAATGTTCCAGTAACAGAAGATGCCCTTGATATAAATTTTCCAGATACAGGCTATTTTTCCATTGGAAGAAAAATTACAAAAAAAACTGGCGTTTCGTTTCAGCTTGGTCGTGGAATGCGCAATATTGGCCGCAGTTTAAATGGTTCTATGATCTGGTCAGATCATTTAACTGGAGTTTCTTACGGTCAATTGAATATTTATTCACCAGATATAAGATATTCAGGCTTTGTAAGTCAGTTTAATGTTGACCGTTATATGTATGTGCATCAGTTTGATTTCCGCTTATTCAAAAAATTTACATTTACGGCTCTTGAAGGAATTTTTGTAAATGCACCAATGGAACTTCGCTTTTTAAATCCGCTTACGATTTTTCATGGAATGGCCCCGTGGCGGGATTACGAAAATACTGAATATGATTCAGAAAGTCATACCAGCGCTTATCTTGGATTAAAATTTCAGTTTATTCCAATTGAAAACTTAAAATTCTACGGAATGTTTGCAATGACTCAGTATCAGACTCCGTTTGAAAATTCAAATTATCCGGATAACGTAACTCCAAACGGAATGGGCGGACAACTTGGCGGAAAATATAATCACGCTTTTGGAAAAGGCCGCTTAACTTTTGCTCTCGAAGGAAGTTATGCTCAGCCGTATCTTTACATAAAGGAAAGTCCAAACTGGTCGCTTGTCCGCACCTATGTTGAAAATATGGGAGACAAAAAATATCCGTTCTATGAATGGATTGGCTCTCCTTCAGGTCCTGATACAGTCAGCTGCGAACTTGACGTCGGCTACGAAATTCCTCAGAAATGGGCAGTTAATTTAATCTATCTTTTTATGGCTCGTGGCGAAATGTCAGAAAACAATGTGTTTACTTCTATGACTTCCAGCGGAAGTTACGATTGGGGCGGACTTAACACAGGAACTGACTATCCGGAAGGCTGGTGCTACCCGGAAAGAGATGACGGAAGATATAATTCAGTTTTTCCTGATAAAACTCCAAAACAGCTTCAGCGCCTTATTGCTCCAACTGGAATTCCTGAATTTGTAAATAGAATTTCTTTGCGGGGAACTTATTGTTTTTCTCCAAAAATTGAATGTGTCTTACAGCCTTCAGTTGTTTTTATTTATAATAATAATCACGAAGAAGGAAATTTTGACGCTGGTGTAGAAATTGCAGCAGCTTGTTCTGTTAAACTTTAGGTTTTGAGGATTTGTATGAAAAAAATTCTAGTTTCTTTTATTTTTCTGATTTGTTCATTCGCTCTTTTTGCTCAGGTGAGTGTTGATCCAACGGACAGATTTTATACTCAGGCACAGGGCTGGGAATTAAAAGGTTATATCGAAAATCTTCCTCAGATCCGGCCATATCCTTCAAACTTAATAAAATCGATTCTCGAAACTGTAATTGAAAAAGGGGATTCAAACGATCGCGCTACTGCTGAATATGAATATAAGCGCATTTTTGGAAAATCCTTAAATCTTTATGTTACAGGAGCGGGTGAATATAAGAGATCAGAAAATCTTGAAAAAGATAATGTTTCCGGAACAAAAAACGTAAAAGGCGAAGGTGGAATCAGCGGAGAACTTATTTTCAGTCCAATGATTTCTCTTGGTTATGACCTTGGAATGTATGCAGAAACTGCCGACTACGAAGACATTGCTCCGTATTACAAAAACAAGGCAGAAGACGCCGTCTTTGACCCTGCTTCTGTTGGACCAATCGAAACCTACCTTGACTGGAACACAAACGTTGCTTTTGGAACAAACAATTATTATGTAATGGCAGGATTGAATAAAACAGGCTACGGTTCTTTTTTGAACGACGGACTTGCACTCAATGATACTTCTTTTCATTCTGCAAATTTGATTTTAAATGTTACAAGACAAAAATGGAGTTATGCTTCAGTTTTTGAAGTAATCGGTTCAACTGCAAATAATCCACAGGCATATTCTGACCACAGCGACGGAAAATATCTTTCGTTCCATGCAATTAAATATCATTTTAACAAATATATTGATATTTCTTATTACGAAAATATTCTTTTTGGACCAAGCTTAAATCCGGCTTATATTCTGCCAGTTCCTTATATGCCGGTTCAAAATATTGGTGGCGCAAACGACAATTTGCAGATGGGACTTTTATTCAGCATAAAGCCTGTAAAAGGACTTGAATGGGCAACGGATATTTTTGTTGATGATTTTGATGTTAACGAAGTTGTAAAACTCAATTTTGATTCAAAAATCCGTCTTGCAGGACAAACTGGCCTTAATTTTACACCGAGCGGAACAGCATGCACAAAACTCTCTCTTAACTATCAGATGGTTCTTCCGTATGTTTATGCGCATTGGGAATATGGAAGCGATGATTCAGGTTATATCAGCGGAGCAACTGCTAACAGACAGAATTATACAAATGCCGGCGTAAATATTGGTTCCAGCCTTGATCCGAACTCAGACAAGGTTTCTTTTTCTGCTAATTTTGCACCAAAGCCTTATCTTCGTTTTGGACTTACAACAAACTTTATCCGTCATGCAAACACAGCAGAAAGTTTTAGCGATGATGATGCCGCAATTTATGTTCTTGCAGACGAAGGTCAGTACGCAACAGATGGAACAGCGTACATGCACCAGATGTTCTCCAATGCAGAAGACACTTCTGGTAACCACGTAGACCAGGCGTGGAAACATTTAGGCTTTATGACGGCAGACCATAAAATGGGAATTTTACAGGCAGGCCTTTCTGCAGAACTTGATCTTCCGCGTACCAGAAAAGGTTTGTTTACACTCTTTGCAGGTTACACATTTGAATTTGTAAAAAATGCCGGTGTAAATAAAGATATTTATACAGGCGGACAAATAGACTGGTATTATACTTACGACAGCTCATCAAATACATATACTTACTACACAGACGAAGCCAAAACAAAAGAAATTTCAAAAGATGACCTTTACGCAAAAGCAAAAGCTCTGGCTGCTGAGCAAAAACAGAACTGGATTAACTCCCTTACAGATAAAGTAAATCATTACTTTACAGTTGGTTTCCGCTGGACATATTAAAAAAAATAGCCGTGAGAAAAAATCACGGCTTTTTTGCTTAATTAAAGTTCATCGGTTTTTGGGATCGTAACCCCGTTATTTTTGCTTAAGCGTTCTGAGTTTTCTCTGGTTCCCCATTTTGAAGCAACAAAACCAGTAGCTTCGTATCGCTTTAGTTCGCGGTTTTCGTAAGCCTGTTTTATTAATTCTTCAACTTCCAGAGATTCATAAATCTGCTTTGCTTCTTCGAGAGGAGCGCGCAAAACCGGATGTTTCGGGCTAAAAAGAACGCAGCAGTCTTCGTACGGCAAAATTGAAGTTTCGTAGGTGTCAATTTCGCGGGCTGTCTGTATTATTTCTTCTTTGTCGAGACCAACAAGCGGGCGCAAAAGCGTAATTCCTGCGGCTTCTTCTGTTACTGCCATGTTTTCTAAAGTCTGGCTTGCAACTTGTCCCAAACTTTCACCTGTAATAAGGCAGGACGCTCCGATTCTATCTGCAAGCATCGTTGCAACCTTCATCATGCACATTCTAAGCATTAAAGTAGTGTAGTTTTCTGGTGATTTTTTCTTAATCTGCATCTGCACCTGCGTAAAAGGAATAATGTTAATGTGCGTGCGTAATCCATAATAAGAAAGTGTCTGAGCAAGTTTTTCAACTTTTTCCTGGGCTTCTTTTGAAGTATAAGGATATGAATGAAAGTAAACACATTCAACAGTCATTCCACGTCGGGCCATTCTGTAGCCTGCAACCGGACTGTCTAAGCCACCGCTCAAAAGTAAAAGCCCTTTGCCAGAGCAACCGACTGGGAGTCCTCTGCATCCTTTTGCAGAATCCGAATAAACATAAGCTTTGTCGCGGATTTCTACAGTAAAAGTAACGTCAGGATTATGAACATCAACATTCAGCACTTTTTTGTCGTAAACAAGAGTTCCTGCTTCCCGCATTATTCCGTATGAATCGAGCTCAAAACTCTTGTCGCTGCGTTTTGCTTCAATTTTAAAAGTTTTTGCACCTTTTTCTTTTTCCTTAAGTGCAAGTTCAAAAACTTTTTCCTGAATTGATTTTATGTCTTTTGCAACAACTTCAGCCTTTGCCCAGCCAGTAATTCCAATCAGATGATTTAATGTAAATTCAACAGCGTCGCAGGCATTTTCTTCGCATTCAATATAAAGACGACCAAAGTTTAAATGAACCTTTGCTTCTACCGAAAGAAGATAGGTTTTTGCATTCTGAACTAAAAGACGTTCAAAACTTTTTATGTTTGAGCCTTTTAATGTAAGCTCACCGAGTTTTCCCAAATATGTAACCATGATTGAATAATATATCAAAACAAAACGGTTATTTCCATTGATTTTATATTTTTAAGGGCGTCCCCTGCCGTCCGGCAGGTCGGGCTATTCGGGGTTCCGCGCAAAAGCGCTCCAATGTTTTGCATCTTTATAGCTGCAAAACATCGCGCTTCGCGCGCCCCTGCTATCCCTGACGCAAAAAAATAATTCATTTCATATTTACAAAATGACAAATATTGTGATAATGTCATTTTATTATGATTGAAAAAATATTTAATGATAACGTTTTTGATAAAACACTCGGAAAAAATCTTCCGGTTCTTCTTCGCGAAAAAGTAAAAAAAATTCCAAACCTTACACTCCAGGCTGTAAAAAACAAAAGCGGAGTTTTTGTCCGCTACAGTTATTCTCAGGTCTACCAGCATGTAATCGAAATGGCGCACAGCCTTAAAAAACTGGGAATAAAAAAGGGCGACCACGTTGGACTTATGAGCGACAACCGCCGCGAATGGCTTATCAGCGATTATGCACTTTTAACACTCGGCGCAATTGACGTTCCGCGTGGCTGCGACTCCATGGGAATCGAAATCCGCTTTATTCTAAGCTTTACAGAATGTAAAATCAGTTTTTTTGAAAACGGACGCCAGCTCGAAAAAGTCCTCGAAAAAATCGAAGAAGTTCCGCTTTTAAAAAAGGCAATTCTCTTTGACTATCCGGAAGAAAGTGTCGTAGAAAGGGCACGTTCACTTGGAATCGAAGTAATAAATTATCACTTTCTCGAAAGCACAGGCGTAGAAGTTACAAAAGAAGAATGGCTTGAACTTGAGTCAGGAATGGACGAAATTTCTCCAGACGATACTGCAACAATTATTTTTACTTCCGGAACAACTGGAGTTCCAAAAGGAGTTCAACTTACCCACGACAATTTTATTGCACAGTGCGAAGTTGCACATCACTGTCTTGGACTTATGCAGCAGGGCGACATTTGGCTTACAGTCCTTCCAATCTGGCACAGTTTTGAAAGAGCATTCTGTTACATGGTTGTTGCAATGGAAGGCGGATTTGCATATTCAAAACCTGTAGTTTCAGTAATGCTAAGCGATATGGCATTGATTCAGCCGCAATGGATGAACGCAGTTCCACGCTTGTGGGAATCGGTTGCCCAGGGACTTTTCCGCGAAATAAAAAAACAAAATGGAATAAGACAGTGGGAATTTAATACAGCAGTTTGCATCGGAAAGCAGTTTTACAAAGCAAAGGAACTTGTTTTAGGTTTAAAATGCCGTTATCACTGGTATCCACGCTTTTTAGACACCTTATTAGGAATTATTCCATTTATTCTCTTGTGGCTCCCGAATTTTGCTGCAGAAAAATTAGTTTTTAAAAAGTTACGGGCAAAGTTTGGCGGAAAAATGCGCGCAGCAATTTCTGGGGGCGGAGCATTGCAGCCTTCAACAGAAAGTTTTTTTCATGCAATTGGCTTTCGCCTTATGGAAGGCTACGGCATGACAGAAACAGCCCCGGTTTTGTCTGTCTGTAATTCAAAAAAGCCGCGTTCAAACAACGTCGGACAGATATTTCCAAGCAACGAAGTAAAAATCGTAAAAGAAAAAAACGGACAGCCGGTTGATTCAAAAGCCTTAAAACCAGGCAAGCGAGGCCTTGTAATGGTAAAGGGCCGACAGGTAATGAAAGGTTACTACAACCGCCCGGATTTAACACAAAAAATCATTGATAAAGACGGCTGGCTCAACACAGGCGACCTTGGAATGATAAGCTGCGACAAAGAATTAAAGATTGTAGGTCGCGCAAAGGACACAATCGTTCTTTTGGGCGGCGAAAATATAGAACCAGGCGTAATCGAAAATGCAGTAAATGCTTCTCCTTTTGTAGAACGCACAGTTGTAGTAGGCCAGGATCAAAAATACATTGGAGCACTTATCTGTCCAAACCAGGCAAATGTAATTGCATACGCAGAAGAAAATTCAATCGTTTATGACAATTACGAAAATCTTCTGGAAGCGAACGAAATACAAAATCTTTTTAGAACCGAAATCGACACACGCGTAAACGCAAAAACAGGCTTTAGAACCTGCGAACGGATCTTTAAATTTGTTCTTTTAAAGCAGAGTTTTCAAGTCGGAAAAGAAATCAACATGAAAATGGAACTTATGCGCCACGCAATCACCGGCATCTACAAAAAAGAAATAAAAAAGATTTTTACAGAAAAATAGACGGAGCATAATTTACACTTCATTATAACAAAAAACAGACAGCGCATTTGAGACAAGGTCAGAACCCGCTTTCCACGATTCCGGCCTTCGCCTCCAGTGCTCCGCACCGCGCCATGCGCGTCGTTCCAATCGGGGCTAGGTTTTATTTTATCGCAGAAAGTTCTGTGACAAAATTCAACGATTAAAAAAGCAGTTTTTAAGAAAAAGAATTTTTTAATGGCTCAGCGACGTTAAGAGTTCCAGAATTACTTTGGATTGAATAAGTTTGTGGCATTGCCTTAAAGCCTGAAAATTTTGCGTATTTCCAAAGACGAGGAATCAAGGTTTCGTCATAATTTTTAAACTGCGACTGTATAAAAAAAGAGTCCGGCAGGGAAGGTGTAATAGAAACTTCGTTCAAAATAATTCTGTTGCGTTTTTGAACTCTTTTGATTGCGTTTTGTGGCGGAAGAATATTGCTTTTTTTTATATTGCATTGCGGGCAGCTCAAAACAAAATTCCAAAGTTTGTCTTCTTTTACAAAACTCCACGGAATAAAATGATCAACGTGTATTTTTCCCGAAAGTTTTTTTCCGCAGTAGAAACAGTTACATTCTTCAAATTCAAAAAAAAGAATTTTGCGGTACAGTTCAAGCTCGGAACGTTCAGGAAGCGAAAGTTCAAGTTTTGAAAGAAGATGAAAGAGCACATTTTCCTCGTTTATTTTTTCAAGAAATTTAGCCCAGGCGTAATAATTTAGTTTTTCAATCTCGATTTTGTATTTTAAAAGAAAATCATAGGCATTTTGCGACAGCGTAATAAAATTTTCGTTCTGGCCAAAACTGTAGATTTTTCCATTAAAATCACCGTGGAGCGCGCCGAGAACATATTTTTTACATTCCGCCTGAACTTTTTGAATCAGTTTTTCTCTTGTGTTTTCTTCGATTGACGCAAATTCAAGATTTTTAAGAATAGGATTTGTTTTTACAGCTTCCCCAAAAATCTGCTCAATCTTTGAAGTTTTTCCTTCAGCCGTCGGCTTTTGCTGATGAAGATGATATTTTACAACAAGATTCCAGAAACTTTCGGCGAATTTTGCGAACAGGTCGGAATAAAAAATCACTTGTCCATTTTCGCCTGGCGTGTTATTTAAGAGATTGTCAAGAATAGATTTTATCAGTGCGAATTTGTATGTTGAAGTTTTGTGGCAGCTTTCCGAAAAAACGAAATTAAATAAACTCCAATATTCGTCATCAGAAATTGAAGAAAGGTTCAGTCCGCCAGATTTTGAATCCCAAGCCATTTTTTGTCCTTAATAACGGTCGTTTTTTGAGACAGTTTCAGTCATTT
>CAVKVK010000035.1:0-21383 GCA_963659855.1 Parabacteroides distasonis
GCATTGTTCCCGGTTTTGTTTAGTATTGGTTTAAAATACGCATTTGATACAACAAAGGCAGTTTTAATCAGAGAATAAACGGCAGAATTGAAGAAGCGTCAGTCTGTTTAACATTTAACGTTGCAGTTATTCCTTTTAGAACTTTTGATTAAGACGTAATTACAGTATCTAAAATAAAGTCCGTTTGTTCGCAAGGAATTTTTTCTAATAATTGTTCTTTGTAGCCGATTCCTGCTGTAAAAAGTTTTGCTTCAGTTTTTTTTAAGCACGGAAGATAACGATCGTAAAATCCCATTCCTTTGCCAAGCCGAAGTCCGTTTTTTGTAAATGCGAGGGCTGGAACAATCATAAAGACTTTTTTTGATTTTAAAGAATCGTTTAATTCAACTTTTTGTAAATTTGTTTTTGGTTCTAAAATTCCAAAGGAACCGCTTTCTAATTGTTTATTTAGATTTTTTGTTTTGTCCAGGTAATAAAAGTCCATATTTGAAGTTCCGTTTATTACACGAGGAACGCAGACAGTTTTTGTTTTTATTGTCTGCTCCAAAAGCGGAAAAACGTTGAGTTCAAAACCGTATGGAATGTAGAAAAAAATTATTTGAGAATCTATAAAATCAGAAAGATTCTGGATTTTTTTGCAGGCTTTAATGCTTTCTGTATTTTTTGTTTTTTGATCAGAATATTTTTCTTTTAACAGATGACGCATTTGTGTGCGTAAAAGTTTTTTTTCTTCAAAAATTGTCATAGGCGCGATTATAGCATAAAATTGCCTGTATGGATTCTGGTATTTTATTTGCAATTCTTGCAGGATTTCTTTTGATTGTTGGTCTGGCTGGTTGCATTGTTCCGGCTTTGCCTGGAGTTCCTCTTGCGTGGGCAGGACTTTTTACTTCGTATTTTTGTTCGCTTACGTTGACTCCTCGCTCAGTTATAATTGTGACTGGAATTATTGCAATAATTGTCAGTGTTCTGGATACAGTTTTACAGCCCTGGCTTACCAAAAAAGCTGGAGGAAGTAAAAGTGCAGTCTGGGGCGCTACAATTGGCCTTGTTGCTGCAATGTTTTTAGGCCCGCTTTTTATTCTTTTGGGACCGCTCATTGGAGCTTTTGTTGGAGAACTTATTGCAAATCCTGGCGACTGGAAAAGGGCATTAAAAGCTGCCTTTGGTTCTTTTGCAGGATTTTTGCTTGGAACAGGCATAAAAATGATCTGCGTAATTTCTTTTATATGGATTTTTGTCTGGGAATTGATAAAGTAAACAGATTTAAGTTACCTGAATGTCGAATTTTTATTTTGACCTTATAAAATAAATTCAAATAGCCTCTCGATGGGAACCTGCCCCAAGCCGCACGGTTGAGACAAGCTCAATGTGCGTTTGTGTCAGAACCCCGGCTACGGCTATTTGACATTTTTTACTAGAACAATCAAGCGATTCTGATACCAATTTAAGTAAAAAAAATAATTTTTTTTAAGAATTCTATATTTGTTTATTGACACAAGTATGTAATTTTTGTAGTATATATTCACGTTCAACGAACGTGTATGGTTCCTTAGCTCAGTCGGTAGAGCAACGGACTGTTAATCCGTGTGTCGCTGGTTCAAGCCCAGCAGGAGCCGGAAAAGCCTGATACAGTTTTGTGTCAGGCTTTTTTATTTTTTAAATTGTTTATCGAGACCTTACGCCGGACACGAAAGCCTTCAGGTGGCTGAAAGCCACTGAGCGTGAGCGAAGCTGTTGTGGCCGGTTCGGCGTGTTTTATGATTTATGCGCAGCTTGTTCTGCGTCCTTAAAAATAAAAAAAAAGAAGGATTTTCTTTGAACCAGATAATTGATTTTTTTAAGAAAGAAATGATGCTTTCTGTTGCCCTTGCTGCAGCCATTGCTTCGCTTTTTATTACGCCACCAGAGCTTTCGTTGTTTGGAGAAATTGACTGGAAAACTCTTGCAACGCTTTTTATGCTTTTGTCTGTTCTTGAAGGTTTTAAGCAGGAAGAAATTTTTAATCCGCTTTTGCATTTAAGTTCTAAAATTTCGACGATAAAAGGGCTGACATTTTTTTTTGTTTACGGCGTTTTCTTTTCTTCTATGTTTGTTACGAACGATGTTTCTTTAATAATTTTTGTTCCGCTGACAATTATGACTTTTAAAGCTGGAAAAAAAGAAAGATATATTCTTCCAGTGCTGACTTTTGAAAATATTGCTGCCATTCGCGGTTCACTTTTAACGCCTTTTGGAAGTCCACAGAATTTATTTTTGTTCACTCAAAGTGAAATTTCTGCCCTGAGTTTTATAAAAATGATGGCGCCTTTGTGGATTTTTAGTATTTTTTTGCTTTATGGCTTTATTGCTTTTTTATTTAGAAAAGACAGTTCAGAAAAAATTGAATCCTGCGACAAAAACTTTGAAAATCAGTGGCAGGAAAACATGCGTTTTAAAAGAATTTTGTATCTTGCTCTTTTTGTTTTGATTATTGCGATGATTGTAAGCCGCAGCCGTTTGTGGCCTTTTGTAACGGTTTTTGTGGCTCTTGTCCTTTTTATTTTTGACCGCAAGATTTTATTTAAGACGGATTATGTTCTGCTTTTAACGTTTTTCTGCTTTTTTATTTTTTCTTCGTCGGTTTGCAAAAATCCTGTGATTGCTTCTCTTTTGCAGAAAATTGTGCGCGGAAACGAATATTTGTGTTCAATTGTTTTGAGCCAGATTATTTCGAACGTTCCTGCATCAATTGTTTTGTGGCCTTTTTCTGGAATTGAAGGCTTACAGCAGCTTTTGTACGGCTTAGACAGCGCAGGTTTGTGTTCAATTATTGGAAGCCTTGCTTCTGTAATAAACCTGCGCATTTATCTGCGGGAATTTCCAGGAAAGGCAGGAGCTTTTATAAAGACTTTTACACTTATAAGCCTTGCCTTTTTTGCAATTGTTTTTATTCCGCAGTGGGCGCTTTACCGTTTTGGCTCTGCCTTATTGTTTTGAATCTGCCGAATAGATTTTTAATGCCGGACTTTCTGAAAAATATGAACTAAAGACAAGATAAAAATCTTCCGGGCTTGCCGTGTTTACGGTTTTGTATTGTTCAAGATAAAGTTTTGGATTGCTGTACATTTGACCTTTGTGTATTAAAAATGCAGTTCCTTCGGAAGTTGAAGTTTTTTCGAGTTCGCGCAAAAGCCAGAGATTTTCGAGTTCAACTAAAAGTTCTTCTCTTTGTGTGTCTTTTGCTATTTGTTTGTCTTTATTTATGAGATCTTTTAGTTCTGTGCTGATTGAGCGGATTGTCTTTGCGTAAAGGCTGTCTGTGCGGCTCGTGTGTTTTATTTTTGTTATTACAATCTGTGCATAAGGAAAATCTGAATCTGCCGGACTGACTTTTACGTTCTGGTTGTTTTGTTCTGTAGTTTGTGAATCTAATGATTTTTGCAGACGGTTTTGCAATAAATACAAAAGTGCGTTAAAAAGTGCAGAATCTGTTGTTGAATTGTCTGGCGCGTCGAGTACATATAAAAGCGGGTCAGAAAAATCTGTCGTAGGAATTAAAACTGCCGGTCGCGGGCCTGCTTTGTCGGCACTTATGTCTGTAAAAAACTGATGTCTGAGCTGGAGTTTTTTTGTTTTTTTGGGCAAAGGAAGTCTGCTCATTTTTTTATTGATGTTTTGAGTTGCCTTAAATGTGTTTAATTCTCCAAACGAAGAATCCAGCACAGTTTTTAGTTCCGTTGATTGCAGGATTCCTCCGGTTAAAATAAGTGAAAATCTTGTGGAATCCAAAATCTGGGGATAAGCCGACTGAATCTGTGTAAAGTCGATTGCCGACGGTCTGTCTTTTGTGTCGTTAAAGAGAGAAGATTCTGGCTGGTTTTTGTAAATTGTTCGTGCAGCTTCGCACAAAAGCTGAAAGTCAGCGCTTCCACATTTTATTTTCCATTGCGTTCGAAGATCGTAAGTAATTGCATCTGCAAGGGAGGGCGTAATGTCTCCAAAAATAATGCAGTTTGCCATTGTATTAAGACAGACAGAAATATCCTGACTCTGGCAGTTTACGGTTAAAAGTGAATATTGAGAATCTGTTTGCGAAGTAATTTTTGCCGGAGAACTTAAAACTTTATTTTGATAAAGAGAATCAAGCGAATATTGAATTATTGACGCAAGCGAATTGGCAAGCAAAGACATTAAACCTGGATTTTTTTGAGCAAATAAAAGTTCACCGCCGTTAATTGCAAGCATTAAAGAAGCGGTCTGGGCTTTTGGAGTGTATTTTACTGTTACAGGAATTTTATTTTTTAGCGTAAACGAAGAAAACTGAGTTTCGTTTTCCTGGATAAAGCGGGCTGCAGAAAGAAAAGTGTCGTCGGTTTTTGGTTTTTCTGCAGAAGAAGCTTTTGATTGAATAAAATCTTTGTATTTTGCCTGAAGATACCAGGCACCGTTCTTAGAAGTAAGGCGTGTATAGCCGTATTTTTTGAATTCTTTTTGATATTTTAAATAATCAGCAGTATTGCAAAGAACAAACACAAAAGGCTGTGCATTTTCGTAATCCTGGTTTAGCTGTTCTGCTGTAAAATTTTTTAAACGCTCATTTTTGTTAAAAAGTGTTTCTGTAAAATCTTTGTTTGTCTGATTAAAGATTGAAAGGTTTTTCATTAAGAGAGTTGAATTATTTGTAATTAAGGTAAAATTTGACTGCATTTCGTTTAATGCGTTTTCAAGTTCGGTTTTGGTTATGCGTTCTTTTTCTTTGGACATTTCTAAGAAAAGTTCTGCCTGAACTGCCGGACTAACCTTTGTTTTTTCGCAGATTGCCTGGATTATAAGTCTGCTTGAATTACTTTGCTGGGCGCTTGAACAGTCGATGTAGTCCGCCGCACGGATTGCAAGGTTTCGTTGTTTTAAGAGAAGACTTTTAAAAGTTGAATTATTTTTGTTGAATACTGCAGAAATTAAATCTGATTTGTCCTGATTTAATTGAGTGTACTGTAAAACAATTTGCGTAAGATCGCCTGAAATTGAATCGTCTGTAAGTACATATTTTTTTATTTTTGAAATTTGAGCAGTTGCCGGCGAAAAACTTTGAGTTGAATTTGATTCCAGCAAAGAAGAATTTTTTGAAGATTTTCCAAAGTATTTTTCTGTAAGTAAGAGGGCAGTTTCCTGTGTAATGTTTCCGCTTATGTAAAGTGTTGAATTTGAAGGCGTGTAATAAATGTTTTTTATCTGGTTTAAAATTGTTCTTGCCTGGGCAGTTGAAGTTGAATTAAAAATCTTTGGATAAACGGCGCTTTCCTGCTTCCAGGGTTCTTTGTCAAAAATGCAGGTATCAATTGTCTGGTTTATAAAACCTGCTGTGGAAGAAGAAAATTCTGTTAAAGTGGCCTGTTCTTTTTTTAATTGTTCTGCAAGTTCTTTGTCAGAAATATTTAATGGTTTGTAATAATTTGAAAATTCTATAAGAGTTGTTTCTGTCTGTGACGGAGCAACTGTTTTTTGTGTTTTTAAGCAGTCGGCTGTCATTTCAAGTCCTGAAAGTTTTGCACAAAGAGAAAAAAATCCTGCTGTTTGCGGGCTCTGGCAGAGCGAAGAAGCATTTATGTTTAATTCCAGGCGGACTGTTGCCGTTGTTGTGTCCTGTAAAAAATAAAGAGTGAGCCCGCTTTCGAGAGTAAAAATTTTTATATCTTCCTGGGTGAATGCAAAACAGAAAGTTGTAATAAAAATAAATAAAAGCTTTGATATTGCTTTTTTTATTGAATTGTTTTTTAAAAAAGAGTGAATGAGTTTCATTGTTAGTCCTTAAAATGCGCAAGGGGCTGTAAGGGCGCCGAAGGCGTTGTTTTGCGCTGGTTTAGCCTGTCTAAACCAGCGTAAAACAATGGAGCGCGTAAGACGCGGAACCCTGAAAGACCCGGCGCTCAGTTTACTGAGCGTGCGCCCATATTATAAAGAATTTTTTGATTCTTATTAACGACAGTTTATTTTAGAAAAGCAGTATTTGTCGTAAACAATATTTTAAGCTAGAATAAAATCAAAAAAAGTAAACCTGGAGAGTGCAGTGCCTCAGTTAAAATTAAAAGAAAAAAATGATGAAACGTTCATTCCTGAGTATGTAAAAAAAATTATAGAAACTAAAAGACATTTAAATGAACGCGAAATTGAAATTTTAAAACAAAATCATAATACAAACTGTGACGAAACCTGGCAGAATGTTTTTGTTCCTGTTCAGGCGGGAGAATTTGATCCTGCTTTAATCCGCGAGTCAGATATTAAGGGTTTTGTTGTTTTTTCCAGACTTGTCGGGGCAACGTTAAAGTTTCATGATCTGGTTTTAGAAACCGGGCTTTATAATTCTTATGTTGAAAATGTTGTTTTTGAAGATGATGTAGCTGTCCGCAATGTTGCATATCTTTCTAATTATAAAATTGGTGCGCGGTCGATTCTTTTTAATATTCAGGAAATGTCGTGCACAAATCATTCAAAGTTTGGCAATGGAATTTTAAAGGAAGGCGAAACTGAAAAAACTCGTGTCTGGGTTGGCGTTGGTAACGAAAATGACCAGAGAGCTGTTCTTCCTTTTGAAGATATGATTGCTGCAGATGCTTTTATCTGGAGCCGTTACCGCGAAGATAAAGAATTGCAGAAACGTTTTGTTGAACTTACAGAAGCTGGAAACACAAAAGCTTTGGACACTTACGGAATTGTTGAACACGACGTTGTAATAAAAAACACGACACTGTTAAAAGATGCAAAAATTGGTGCTCACAGTTACATAAAAGGTGCGTTCAAGCTTAAAAATATAAGCGTTCTTTCGAGCGAGGATGAACCTAGCCAGATTGGAGAAGGCGTTGAACTTGTAAATGGAATTCTGGGTTATGGTTCAAAGGTTTTTTACCAGGCTGTTGCGGTGCGCTTTGTTATTGGAAGAAACTGCCAGTTAAAGTACGGGGCAAGGCTTTTGAATTCTGTGCTGGGAGACAATTCTACTGTCAGTTGCTGCGAAATCTTAAACAATTTGATTTTTCCGTTCCACGAACAGCATCATAATTCTTCTTTCCTGATTGCTTCGACATTGTGCGGACAGTCAAATATTGCTTCCGGGGCGACGATTGGTTCAAATCATAATTCACGCTCTCCAGACGGCGAAATGTTTGCCGGACGAGGTTTCTGGCCTGGTTTGTGTTCTGACTTTAAGCATAATTCACGGTTTGCAAGTTTTATTCTTGTTTCTAAAGGAAGTTATCAGTACGAACTTAACATTAAATATCCTTTTTCGCTTGTTGCAAGTAACGGGGACAAAAAGTGCATTACGATAATTCCGGGTTACTGGTTTTTGTACAATATGTATGCAATTGCGCGCAATAATTCAAAATTTCAAAAAAGGGATAAACGCGTTGTAAAAGTTCAGCATATAGAAACCGATCCGCTCGCTCCAGATTCAATTGAAGAAGTAACAGACGCTCTTAGCAGAATTATTGAACTTACCAGTGAATATCTTATTAAAAAAGGTTTTGAAAAAGCTGTAAAAGCTCAGACTAAAGAAGAACTTTACCACGTTGCAAAAGATTATCTGCATCAAAATCCTGATGCGGAATTTACTTTGTGCGATATGGAATCTCAGAAAAAATACGGTGCTGAAATTCATAAGCCTGTGCGTGCCTATAGAATTTACCGTAAAATCGTAAAATATTTTGCCTGTTCAGTTCTGGTTGAATATTGTCATTTGTACAATACAAGAATTGACCGTGAAGAATTAAAAATCCTGACTGTGAATTTTCCACTTTATACAAAATGGGTTAATGCCGGCGGACAGATAATTTCGTGCGAAAGCCTTAAAGAACTTTTTGAACAGATAAAGTCTCACAAAATTAACACCTGGCAGCAGGTTCATGAATTTTATGACAAATGCGAAAAGGAATATCTTATAAATAAGACTGTTTATGCAATCTTCCTGCTTGAACGTTTGTACGAACGAAAAATCCGCAACTTTACTCCAGAAATTTTTGACGATATTATCAGCGATGTTCTTTCTATGAGCAACGAAATGCTCAGCGAAGCCCGTTCTTCCCGCGAAAAGGATTATGTTGATTCTTTTAGAAAGATTACATTCCGCAATGACGAAGAAATGAAAGCTGTTTTGGGTAATATTGACGACAATGAATTTCTAGTTGAAATGAAAGAAAAAACCCAGAAATTTAATTCAATGCTACTTAATATATTTAATATTACTAAAGAATGATGCTTGCATAATTATTTGTAAAGTTGCATAATCTGAATATGAATTCTTTATCACTACTTCTACTTTTGACTAGTTTTCTCGTTGAGGCCTAAGCAAATCGGGTAGTGTGATACATTTTTGTATGAAATTAGACCTGGTGCAGACGGCATCGGGTCTTTTTTTTTGTTGCATTGTTGGAGGAAGAAAAATGAACGCATCAAAGTACAAACCAGTTATTCAGCCGGCGCCAAAGGCAAGAAAATGGCCAGATAAGCGCATTACAAAGGCTCCTGTGTGGTGTTCCGTTGATTTAAGAGACGGAAATCAGGCTTTAATTGATCCTATGGGAGTTGAAACAAAACTAGCGTACTTTGATCTTTTAGTAAAAATTGGTTTTAAGGAAATTGAAATTTGTTTTCCTTCTGCCAGTGATACAGAATTTGAATTTTGCCGCCGCCTTATTGACGAAGGACATATTCCTGCTGATGTTTCGATCCAGGTTTTGTGTCAGGCACGCGAACATTTAATTCGCCGCACAATGGAAGCAATAAAAGGTGCTCCAAATGTAATTTTTCATATTTATAATTCAACTTCTCCTGCTCAAAGAAAATACACATTCAATAAATCAAAGGAAGAAATTATTAAGATTGCTGTTGACGGCGTAAAATGTATTAAAGAATGTATGAAAGATCTGCCGGAAGAAGAACGCAATAAAATCCGCCTTGAATACTCTCCTGAAAGTTTTTCGATGACAGAACTGGATTATGCAATTGAAATTTGCGAAGCGGTAAAAGCAGAATGGGGAACAAGTCCAGACAAAAAAATCATATTCAACCTGCCAACAACAGTTGAATGTTACACAGCAAACGTTTATGCAGATTCAATTGAATATTTTGCAGAACACATTTCTGACCGTCAGAATGTTGTAATTTCTACACATTGTCATAACGACCGCGGAACTGGTGTTGCAGAATGTGAACTTGCACTTATGGCTGGCGCAGACCGCGTAGAAGGCTGTCTTTTTGGAAACGGTGAACGCACCGGAAACCTGGACATTGTTACAGTTGCCTTAAATATGTTTGCAGAAGGCGTTGACCCCGAGCTCGATTTTTCTGATTTACCAGAAATTGCAGACGCTTACCAGGAATACACAAAAATGGACATCCCTCCGCGCACTCCTTATGCCGGTGGTCTGGCTTATACGGCTCTTTCTGGCGGACATCAGGACGCAATTGCAAAGGGACTTTCTGCCCGCGAAAAAATGCCTGCGGACGCGATTTGGGACGTTCCGTATCTTCTTATTGACCCGAAAGATATTGGCAGAAAATACGAAGGAATTATCAGAATCAATTCTCAGTCGGGCAAGGGGGGAGCAAGCTTTATTCTTGAACACAATTTTGGTTATGCAATTCCAAAAGCAATGCAGCCGGCTGTCGGCAATCTTATTAAGGCAGAAAGCGACAAGGCTCAGCGTGAACTGCATCCAGAAGAAATTTGTCAGATTTTTGAAAAACAATGGCTTGAAAATAAATCAAACCTCGAAATTATTGACCTTGCAACAACAATGGTTGGTTCTTCCGGGGCAGAAGAAATTGTCAGTGTACGCGGAATAATAAAATACAACGGTGAACAGATTTCTATCGGTGCAAAAGGAAACGGTCCGCTCGATGCATTTGTAGCAGCTTTAAGAGAAACAAAGGTGAATGCATTTAATATTTCTGCTTTCCATGAACACTCTGTCGGAGAGGGTTCAGACACTTCTGCTATTGCCTATGTTCAGATTACGGAAGATAACGGCAAACAGGTTTGGGGTGTCGGAAAATCAAGCAATGTAGGAAGAGCTGGTATTGCAGCCGTTGTTTCTGCATTAAATCAATAAAAAAATCTTTTGAACCTTGTGCACAGAATGTCTATAATCTGCTTATGTGTAAAAAAATAAACAGATTTGAATTATTTGCATCAATGACATTCTGCGCGCTTGGTTTTCTTTTTTCTTCCTGCGCAACTCCACAGGCTGCTTATGCTTCTATCAGCCAGGACGGACAGTTTTACAAAACTGTCGAAAATCATATCAATTCACCTTCGACACTTTATCTGCAGGACACTTCTTTAGAAAATGGAATAAACGGAACTTATCCGGATCACATTTACATAAAAACTCAAACTCAAACATTTACAAAAGATTATGAGTTTATGATTCGCTCAGGAAAACTTTTTTATAAGGCAAAAACCGAAAGTTTATGGAAACTTTATGCAAAGACTGGATTGCCAGACGGTGCTTCCTGTGTAACAGAAATTTCTGGAGATTCCAACTGTGTCTTCGTTTTTGATGACCTTGGCCGTCTCTACCGCACATACACAGAAAAAGAAGTTCGCAACAATGCGGCAAGTCCTTTTTACGTAAAACCTTTTACCTGGATTTATCTTTACGGCTGGCCGGAAAGCGTTGTTTTTAAGCAGGGACTTACAGTAAAAGACAAACGCGCCTGGACAATGGGCGCCAGACGAAAAGATTTACTATGGCACGAAGATATTTTTGGAAACGAGCATCATTATGGAACAATGGGACTCGAAACAATTTATTTTTTAACAAAAAGCGGGCAGGAAATCCGTTTTACAGATTCGGGGCTGCCGGCAGATCTTTCAAAAAGTTTTTTAACTCCGCAAAACGGACGCTTTATTGCCGTTAATTTAAGCAATTCTGGTTCTACAAATTTTATAATCGGCGACAAAGGAAGCATGTATACGCGCTTAATTGATTTTGACACGATGGGCTGCGATCCGATGTTCTTTAAATATACTTACGAACCGTACAAATCAAAATACAAAGGAAGAGAATACCGTTCAAACTTTGAAAGCTGGGCACTTCCTGCTGAATCCTGGAAAAAACAGCCGGACATAAAACTCGAAGGCAGGGCAAGGCTTACAAAATATATTTCGATTCATCAAAACGGACAGGGAAACTCTGCCCGCGAACTTCGTGTTGCAGGACTTGATAAAGACGGAAACACCGGATTCTACTACAAACAGATTTTTGACAGTGAATGGACATTTAAAAAATGTGTGCTTGCCTTAAAAGAAGAAGATTTTTTAAGGGGAACGGAAGAATGGGGAACTTCTGCTGAATGTTCGTTTAAGGGAAATCTTTTTGAAAATTCAAAAATAATTGAAGGCGTAAAAATAGAAGTTTTGGATTTTACACTTGCAAACGAAGGCTCTTTTAATTTAAAAATTACGATGCAAAAAGACGGATGGAGCGAAACAAAAACAATTCATTTTTACGATGTAGAAATGTGGACTTATATGGTTCGCGTAGATCCAGGTAAAGACGGAATGCCAAAAAACTTTTTTGTAACTCCGGAATTTACAGAAGCAGATTTAAGTTGTGTTCATGAAGAATTTTCTGATTTGTTAAAAAAACTTTTTGCGTCTCTTAATCGAAAAACATTCTGTATAAAAGGCTCTGCAAGCATAAATTATCTTGAACTAAGCTGGCAGAACGAAAAATCTCTTATTGGCGGAAATTCTTTTTTGATTTTTATGGACAAAGAAGGAATTGCAGGCGATCCAGTTGCCTTAAAAGCTGCTTACATGTACGAAGAGCCTGCACTAAAAGCATTTTATTCTCAAAAGTTGGTTTTTGAAAAATCTCTTTATACGGAAGCTGATGCTTTACAACTAAAGAAAGCAGCAGAAAACAACAAAGCTTACGCAAAATTCTTAAAAGGACAGATGACGGTTTACAACGGTTACAAACACAATACCAATAAATCCCGCTGGCAATGGAATATTGCAGATCTTGCTCTTTCTGTTACTTTTTTGAATAAGATTGATTTTCCAAAAATTAAGACAGTTACAATGCATTCAGGTGAACTTTTTAATCAGAATGCAGACAGTTACGGCATAAGCTACGAATACATGAGCATAGTTTATCCGCATGTAATTGCACTTGCAGAGCAGCGTGCTCAAAAGTATGAAGAAATTGCAGAAAATTTAGAAAAAAATCAAAACTCATTCAATCTGAAAAATTATAAAAAAGACTGTAATGAATATTTAAAGTCGCTCAATTTAAAAAATGAATACGAAGGAATTGCAGTCCAGACACAAAAAAAGGCTGAACTTTATCAGATAAAAGAAGTTCCATTGTATCCAGGATTTTTGCTCGTTCAGGAAAATAAAGATAAGGTTGAATACGCAATCTTAGAACTTGCAGATTTTGAAGAAAAAGCTTTGGATTTTTTAACAAAAAACAAAACTAAATTTACGTGCAAAGTAAACTTTTACGTTACAGCCAAAAATGAAAACTTTTTAAATAAAAGTTTTGGCATAGCAGAATTAGAAAAACGCCACGGAAAGTTTATTTTTGACGGTAAAAATATAAAAATCAAAGCTGGAAGAAAAATTTTATTTATGTCGGACAGTTTATAAAAACGCGAAAGATCAATGCAACATTCTTTTTTATCTAAAAAAAACTGAAAATTTGTAAAATTGCACAAAAAAAAGCGTTGACTATAATACGTAATCCATTTATATTTACATCGTGCACGATAACTAAAGACGTGTAAACATCTTGCAAAGGCGCTGGACTTTTTACAGTTCTGGCGCCTTTTGTTTTTTAAATCTTTGTTTTTAATGAATGGAGGCATACTATGAAAAAATTATGTAAACTTGCAGTTCTTGCGCTTGCCATTGTTGCAGTAGCAGGATTTACCGGTTGCGAAAAAAAGGCTGCTTCTGCTTCTTCTGCAGACTCTGGCGAAAAAGTAAGCAAAAAGCTTGCACAGCTCCGCAAAAAGGGAAAACTCGTTTTTGGTTCATCTGGTGACGTTTATGCCTATATAAATCAGGCAACTGGCAAACCAGAAGGCGTTGAATCTGACATTGTAATTGAAGCAGCACGCCGCCTTGGAATTCCAGAAGTAGAAATGTCTTTGATTCCTTTTTCTGAATTGATTTTAAACTGTAACAACGGCGCAATCGACATGGTTGCCGACGGAATGTATAACTCAAATCCTGACCGCGCAAAAAAGGTTTATTTCTGCGATTCAATCTACTGGCAGGGCGGAGCACTTTTAGTTGCAAAAGACAGTCCTTACGAAAGTCAGTTTGACATGGCTGGCAAAAAAGTCGGCTACACTCCGGGAACAATGTGGCAGATGGGCGTAGAAGCCTGGGCTAAAAAAGGTGTAATTGGCGAAGCAGTTTCGACAGGTCACCAGACAGATTCAATTGTTGCATTGCAGTACGGCAAGGTTGACGGATTTTTAACAGATTCAACAGTTGTAGAAGATCTGCTTGTAAATGCTCCAGATCAGTTAAAAGGACTTCGTCTTGCTAAGAATTATGTTGATGACGAAATTCCACCGGGACACATTTCCGTTGCTGTAAACCTCGAAGATGTTGACTTTGGACACGAACTTAATGCTGTTTTTGCAGAAATGAGAAAAGACGGATTTATCGAAAAAGTATTTGAAAAATACGGATTTGATCCAAAACTTCATTGCTACGGCCCGGATGCTGATTTTGACAAGGAAATTAAGTGTCAGGTAAACACAGTTCAGTAATAAAACTGTGCACAAACATCTGGTTTGAGTGGCAGGGATTGTAAAGGCGCCGGAGGCGTAAAAAACGGCGGTTGAGCCTGGCGAGACCCCGTTTTTTATGGAGCGCCTGACGCGGAACCTTGAAAAGCCCGGTTTTTGCGCAAGCAAAAAGCCACCCGAATAAAAAACAAACACAAACAGGAGACGTAAGAAAAAGCGGATTTGTTTTTTCTTATATGGGAGAATTGACTTATGCCTTTGCTTGAAATAAAAAATCTCAAAAAGAATTTTGGAGAACTTCAGGTTCTTAAAGACATAAATATTTCCATCGAAAAAGGAGAGGTTCTGGTTATTATTGGACCTTCTGGTTCAGGAAAATCAACCTTTTTGCGCTGCCTTAACCTTTTGGAGCAGCCTTCTGGTGGAAGCATTTATTATAACGGTGTGGATATTTTAAAGCCAAAATTTAATGTAGTTGAATACAGACGCCACGTTGGAATGTGCTTTCAGAGATTCAATCTTTTTCCTTTTATGACAGTTTTAGACAACGTGACTTTTGCCCCAAAACTTGTCCTAAAAAAAGATAAGGACGAAGCCCGCGAACAGGCTTTAGACCTTTTAGACAAAGTCGGCTTAAAGGCAAAGGCAGACGTTTACCCGACAACGCTTTCTGGTGGACAGCAGCAGCGTGTTGCAATTGCCCGCAGTCTTGCAATGGAACCAGAAATGATGCTTTTTGATGAACCGACATCAGCCCTCGATCCGGAACTTGTAGGTGAAGTTCTTTCTGTAATGAAGGATCTTGCAAAATCCGGAATGACAATGGCAACGGTAACTCACGAAATGGGGTTTGCGCGCGAAGTTTCTGACCGCGTAATTTTTATGGACGCAGGTTACGTTGTAGAAGACGAAAGCCCGGAAGAAATGTTTTCTAATCCAAAGAACGAACGCACAAAGACATTCCTTTCGCGCATTTTGAACAAATAAGGGGGAATTATGAACATCTTAAAAAATCTTGACTTTGCAAAGGCTATTCACGATCTTCTCCCTCAGCTTTTGGGAAAGGCTCTTGTCCTTGTAATTACCGCAACCGTAATTGGTTTTATAATTGGAATTGTTTTTGGTTTTATTCTTGCACTTGCAAGAATTTCTAAAAGCCGCGTGCTTAACAGAGTTGTAGTTCTTTTTCAGGAATTGATCCGCGGAACTCCGCTTCTGGTTCAATTAGTTTACATTTACTATGTTGTTCCGCTTTTAATTACAATTGTTGCCCAGCTTATTGGTTTTACTTCGTTCAAATGTAATATTTCGCCACTGGTTGCAGGCACAATCGGACTTGGAATTAACTACGCAACTTACATGGCAGAAGTTATCCGTTCGGCAATTATTTCGATTGACGGCGGACAGCGCGAAGCAGCCCTTGCTTTGGGTCTTACTCCACGTCAGGCGCTTTTACGCATTGTAGTTCCACAGGCATTAAAAAACTCAATTCCTGTTTTTGGAAACTACCTTGTAATGATGGTAAAAGACACTTCGCTTATGTCATACATTACCGCTGCTGAATTTCTGCAGACAGCAAAGGCTTATACATCGCGCACCTTCCTTACAATTGAGTCGTACACGATTCTTGCAGTAGTGTATCTTGTAATCTGTATTCCGCTTGGAATTCTTGCAAAATACATTGAACAAAAGACAAGCGTCGGAAAACGCTAAAAAAACGGAGGAAAGGCAGATGAAACATTTTGTAATTACAATTGGCCGTGAATTTGGCTGTAATGCACGCGAAATCGGCCGTCAGGTTGCCGCAGAACTTGACGTAAAATTTTATGACAAAGAACTTGTAGACCTGGCTGCTGCAAAGGCAGGCGTAGATAAAGTAACATTTGGCACTTCAGACGAACATCCGGGAGTTACAGACAACTTTCAGACAGAGTTTGGATACGGAATTACAAACAGCTTTTATTCAGGCCGCGCAGTAGACGCACAGGCTTATGTAATCCGAAAAATTGCAAACACAGAAAGCTGCGTAATGCTTGGACGTTGTGCAGACTATTTTTTACAGGAATTTGACACAACCTTAAACACCTTTGTTTACGCACCGCTTCCTTACAGGGTTACACACATTTCTCAGGCCTACGATTTAACCCCGGGCGAAGCAAAAAAAATGATTGCCAAAATCGACAAAAGACGGCATCGTTATTACAAATACGTAACAGGCAAAAACCGCGGAGATCGTCATGGACGCAACCTGATGATTGACGTAGAAATGTTTGGCGTTGAAGGAGCCGTAAAACTGATTGTTGATGCAGCAAAATTAAGATTTGGCGATTAGTTTTTATATTTTTGGCGTATCCCTTTGCGCAATGCACAAAGGGCCGGGCTTTACGAGGTTCCGCGTCAGGCGCTCCATTAAAAAACGGTGGTTTAGACAAGCTCAACCGCCGTTTTTTAACGCCTTCGGCGCCTCTCCAATCCCTTACGCAAAACATTACTTTAGTTTGTCTGTCAGAATAAAAAGGAGTATAAAAAATGCGCAGAAAAGAACGCGAAATTACTTCAACCGAAGAAATTAAAGACGTGCTCGACAAAAGTTTTGCACTTCATCTTGGAATTAACGACGAAGGACACGTTTACGTTGTTCCTGTTAATTTTGGATATTCTTACCAGGACGAAAAATACACATTTTATTTTCATGGCGCAAAGGACGGACGCAAGTATTCACTTTTAAAAGACGGTGCAGACGTCGGTTTTGAATGCGAAACTGACTGTGCCATTATGCCCGGTGAACAGGCCTGCAATTATTCAGCCTATTATTCAAGCGTAATTGGCGAAGGCAGGGTAAGTTTAATCGAAGACAACGAAGACAAAAAAACTGCCTTAAACTTAATAATGAAAAAAGCTACCGGAAAAGGCGACTGGAATTTTCCTTCAATAATGCTTACGAGAGTTGCAGTTTTTAAGCTCGAAGCAACACAATTAACCTGCAAAAGCCACAAAAAATAAAACTTACCGTTTGTAAGTGCTCCGGCTAAAAGTTAAATTGCAGACAAAAAAAGCTCCGCTTCAATAACGAAACGGAGTTTTTTTATGCGTTTATGCGCTTACGCGCGCTTAGTTAAAGTGGTATGTTACGCCGATTCCTGCGTTGATTACGTCCTTGCTGAGAACTGTCTTTGTTGAGCTTGATTTGCTTCCAAGATAGTAGTCTGTGTCAAAGTAGTTTGCGTAAAGGCATGAAAGGCTTACTGTAAGCTGGTCTGTCGGATAAATTTCAAATCCGCCGCCTACAACAACATTGTCCAGAACCGGGTTAAATGTTGAGTTTGAAGTGTCTGTTGTTCCCTGGTTTCCGTAGCTTGCTCCAATAGAAGCTCCAACGTACTTGCAGAATCTGTAGTCAACGCCGAGGGCAACTTCCCAGGAGTTGTCGTAGTCTGTCTCGCTCAAAATTGAGTCCTGATGAGCAAAATCGTTAAAGTAGTAGTTAAAGCTTGTGCTTACGTAGAGATTGTCCAGAACGTGGTAACCTGCACCAAGGTTCAAAACTGCAGGCAAGTCTGTGCGGAAGTTTTTGTCGTTAGTAATGTCGTAGTACTGAGCAATGTCGCCCTTTACGTTTTCTACATTGTATTCAATGCGGCTTAAAGTCTGGTACTGCAAAGAAAGGTCAAGCTTAGAAACAACCGGCGGTTTTACGTGGATTCCAAAAACCATGCTCTGGCCGTATCCTGTAGCATCGTAAGAAATCTTGTTGCTACCGTTGATTGCTTTAAAAGTTGCATTGTTGCACTTGAGAGTCATGTCCTGGGTTCCAATCGTGTAGCGGTAAGCTGCAGAAAGCGAAAGCCAGTCTGTAACGAGGTAAGCGGCTCCAAGCTGGATTCCGTATGTGATTGAAGTTACATCAAGAGAATGGTCTTTTGCCATTTCGAGAGAAGCAGATGCTGCCTTTGCATATTCTGAATATTCGCTGTTGTATTTTGTAGCCAATGCTGAATATGTGGCTGCATTTGTAGTGTCTCCAGCTGCTGCGTATTGCTCAGCTGTTGATTTTGCTGCTCCTGCTGCAAGTGCTGCTTTTGTTGCTGTTGATTTCTGATTGTTTGCACCCTGCAAAAATAGAAGAGTTGTTGCACTTGTTCCTTCATCGTAAGAAAGAGAGCCGCCACCTGCGTAAACTCCAAAGTTTGAGAAAATTGACCATCTTCCTTTTTTATAAACTGCGTTCAGGTCCGGGTAGAGCCATACAGTAGTGTCGTCTGACGATTTGTAGTCTGAGATTTCGTATGTTGAATAAGCGTTGCCTGTGTCGAGCTTGTTAGAGTATTCCTTAAATACAAACTGGTTTCCGCCACCAATCCAAAGTCCTTCTTTTAAGAATGCTGTTCCTGCAATGTTGTAAAAAGCTGCTTCCGGACGCTCGTTTTCTGTGTTGCGGCTTGGGTTTCTTAAATAGCCTGTGCTCAAATTTGTCTTGTTTTCAACTCCGCTCGCAAAAATTATTCCTGCTGAAAGGCCTGCGAGGAGAACTGTAGTTATTGTCTTTTTCATCAGTAAAAACTCCTAAAAATGACATTATGATAAAAAGTGTCATTCTGTCAATTTAAGATAAAAATATTCCTTTTCACTGTAAGTGTCAACAGTTGTTAGAATTGGTTAATGGTGTATTTTGCGTAAAAAGTTATTAGCCTGAATGCCGGGTTTTTATTTAGAAAAGATAAATTGAATAAGCAACATAAAAACTCGATTTTCAGGATACTTAAACGCTTTTAACAAAAAAATAATTTCATTAAAATAGCGCCCTATGACACACGATTTAAATCAAGGCAGCGTTGGAAAAAATCTTATCTGGTTTTCGCTACCGTTTTTACTTTCTTATTTTTTACAGACTTTATACGGGCTTGCAGACCTTTTTATAATCGGCCAGTTTAATGGTGCGGATTCAATAACTGCGGTTTCTGTCGGAAGCCAGCTTATGCACATGTTTACAGTAATGATTGTCGGGCTTGCAAACGGGGCAACTGTTTTAATTGCTCAGTCTGTCGGTGCAAAAAATCAAAAAAATGCAGCCCTTGGAATCGCAAACTCAGCAACTGTTTTAATTGCACTTTCTGTTATTGCTAGTGTGGTTTTAATTGCCCTTCTCGATTTTATTGTAAATATTCTTGCAGTTCCTGTTGAATCAGTTTCGCAGACAAAAGATTATCTGCTCGTTTGTTTTATTGGAATCCCTTTTATTACGGCTTACAACGTAATCAGTTCCGTTTTTAGAGGACTTGGCGACTCAAAAAGTCCAATGTATTTTATTGCCGTTGCCTGCGTTGTAAATATTGTTGCAGATATTGTTCTTATTGGAATTTTTGATTTTAAGGCAATGGGAGCGGCTCTTGGAACTGTTATTTCTCAGGCTTTCAGTGTTGTTGTTTCTCTTGCTGTAATTTTAAAGCGTGGAATTGGAATAAAAATAGAAAAAAAAGATTTTAAGCCAGTTGCAAATATCTGCAAAAAGATTTTTAGTGTTGGAGTTCCGGTTGCAGTTCAGGACGGATTTATTCAGGTTTCGTTTCTTGTAATTACTGCAATTGCAAATACCCGCGGAATTGAAATTGCGGCTGCCGTTGGAATCGTAGAAAAAATCATTTCGATTATGTTTCTTTTTCCGTCTTCCATGCTTTCGGCAGTTTCTGTTATTGCCGCACAAAATGTCGGGGCTCACCTTCATGAACGCGCAAAAAAAACTTTGCGGTATGCAGTTCTTTTTGTCAGCATTGTCGGGCTTTTAATTTCGATTATTACTCAGTTTTGTGCCGGCTGGCTTACTTCGTTTTTTACTTCAGACGAAAGCGTTATTGTTTATGGAAAACAGTATTTGCGCGCCTATGTTTTTGACTGTATTTTTGCAGGAATTCACTTTAGCTGTTCCGGATATTTTATTGCGTACCAGAAATCGCTTTTATCGTTTGTGCACAATTTACTTTCTGTTTTGCTTGTGCGTATTCCTTTTGCGTATCTTGCAACGCTCTGGTTCCCGTCTACAATTTATCAGATGGGAATCGCAGCTCCGGCAGGTTCTCTTTTGTCCTGTATTATTTGTGCAGTCTTCCTTGCAGTTTTCTTTAAAAGTTCAAAGCTGGAAGAAAATAAAGTTTAGCGAGCATTTTTGCCCGCAATTGAATTATTGCAATTGATTCTGCCTGCATAAAAAGTCGCAGAATGTGCAGATGTCGTCTGTGCGGGCGTTGTTTGGAAATTTTTCGCCTGATTTTTCAAGTTTTTTTGCCTTTTTTAAAAGTCCGTCGCAAAAGCAGGTTTGAATCATCTTATTTTTGCCTGCATTTTCCATGATTGTTTCAAAACTGTCGGTGATTTTTCCAATAAAAAGCTGACAGTTTTCGTTTGCAAATCCGCAGCAGGGAGCAATGTCTCCAGTCGGGTGAACAAAAAGAATCTGTCCGGGCCCTTCGCAAAAATCTTCCTTAAACCATTTTTTGCTTTGCCAGCCGCGCTCATCGTTGCCCTGGAAAGTCTGCGGCAGAATAAAAATGTCCGCTGCAAAATCTTCTGAAAGAGCGTTTAGTTCTGATTCAAGCTTGTCTGATTTTTCATCGTCTAAAAGCGGATCTGCCACCGCCTGAATGTTTATGTTTTCTTCCCCGAAAATCTCGTTTACGGCTTTGCAGAAAGTTCTGATTTTTTCGTAGTTCTGTCCGTGAAAGTTATCGTAGCTTATTCCGATTTTTCCGTCGTAGCCTGCTTCTCTTATTTTTAAAAGCGTTTTGTCAAGTTCTTCTTTTGAATTCCACCAGACGCCGTTTGTCATAATCTGGTCGAACATAAAGTCATTTTCGCGGGCGCATTTTATTACTTCTGTCATAAAGTTCAGCGCAAGAAACGGCTCGCCGCCAGAAAAACCGATTTTGTCGATTTGAGATTGAGGACTGTTTTTGCACGAAAGAATCAGTTTTTTTGCATCGTTTGCGTCAAGCTTTACCGTAAGCCGGTTTACAAAACAGTGAGCGCAACGGAGATTGCACAAGGTTGTGCAGGCAAAAATAATTTGTGTTGGATTGAACATTGCAAAAGAACCTCTTTAATTTAATATTATAAATCTTTTCAGAAAGTTCAACATTGCAGCAGATTGAAGAAAAGCAATATGCCGTACCTTTTGCAAGCGACAGCCGAAAAATCTTAAAAGTCGGCGTGAACTTTGACAGCAAAGAAAAGAATATAAATGAATGGAAGGTAAAAAGCTGATCTGTCAAAAAGTTGAGTTTACAAAACAGTCTGGACACTCACCTCGTGAATTTCTTCGCAAGCTTAAAATTTCGCCATCCGTGGCGAGAATCAAGGAAGACTTTTCCCTTCTTATGCTTTTTCCTGAAAAATCTAAATTGTTGAATTTTACTCTTGAAATTATTATATTTAATGCGATATTTCCAATTTTAAGGAGAAATAAAATGATTAAGACAGTAAAAGACGTTGATCTTAAAGGCAAACGCATCATTATGCGCGTTGATTTTAACGTTCCTATGAAAGACGGAGTTGTTCAGGATGACACTCGCATTATGGCGGCTCTTCCTACAATTAAATATATTCTTGAGCAGAGCCCACGCTCGCTTGTTCTTATGAGC
>CAVKVK010000036.1:0-19546 GCA_963659855.1 Parabacteroides distasonis
CAAAAAATCCAGTAATAACCGAAAGAACATAAAAAAATGAATTTAAAAAATTAAATTTCTGACAAAAAGGTTTTACTTTATTCTTAAAAAAAGAATTTACAGCCTTTGAAAAACGACTGTTTACAGCAATGCGCCAATAATAATAACTGAGCGACTCAATATGAAGAATTTTTTTCTGAGTTTTTGAGCCGTTAAATTTTGCAGAGATTTTCTGTCTGATTTTTAATTCAACTGACCGGAAAAAATTCATTATCCGGTCAATCATTTTTTCAATTTTTTCGAACTTCATCTGTCTGGATGCAGGATTTTATTTTCCAGTGTGCCCAAATCCACCGCTTCCGCGTTCTGTTTCGTTTAAAAGTTCAACTTTTTCAAAAACGCCCTGGGTTACGCCAGCAACGACCATCTGAGCAATTCTGTCGCCATTGTTAATTGTAAAATCTTCGCTTCCAAGATTGATTAAAATTACTTTTACTTCTCCGCGGTAATCGCTGTCAATTGTTCCAGGAGTGTTAAGGCAGGTAATTCCATTTTTTGCAGCAAGTCCTGAACGAGGTCTAATCTGAACTTCACAACCTTCCGGAATTGCCATTTTTAGCCCGGTCGGCACAAGAAACCGTTGCATCGGCTTTAAAACAATTTTTCCTTCAGGAATAAAAGCACAAATATCTGCCCCGGCAGCTCCGCTCGTCTGATAAGAAGGAATTTTTGCGCCCTCTTCAGCAACAATTTCTATTCTGCAAGTGTTCATAAAAACCTCTAAAACGTAAAAATAACTGCAAAATTATAACAAATTTCAAAAAAATTATAAATAACGGACTTTTTTTGAAAAATTTGGGCGTGTCCCTGCGCTTACGCTTAGGGTCAGGCTTTGCGCACTTCGCCGTCTTGCGCGGCTCATTCCTCCGCTTTCGCTCCGGAACTGCTTCGCAGGTGCTCCAATCCCTCACGCAAGCAAACTGCTATTAAAAAAACTAATTCGCAAAAAACAATAAATATGATACTCTTCTGCTACTTATTTTTTAGGAGTTTTTTATGTCCGGCAATACTTTTGGTAAAATTTTTAAGGTTACAACATTTGGAGAAAGCCATGGTCTATCTCTTGGGGGCATAATTGACGGAGTTCCAGCAGGAATTAAAATCGACACAGATAAAATTCAATCAGCCCTTGACCGAAGAAAGCCCGGACAATCAATCGCAGGACAAAACAACGCTTCTGTAACTGCACGAAAAGAAAACGACAAAATCGAAATTTTAAGCGGAATCTTTGAAGGAAAAACCGAAGGAACTTCAATTGGTTTTATAATCCGAAACGAAAGCCAGCATTCTAAAGACTACAAAAATCTAGAAAATACATTCAGACCAGGACACGCCGATTTAACATATTTTTTAAAATACGGTTTTAGAGACTATCGTGGCGGCGGAAGAAGTTCTGGCAGAGAAACCGCTTCAAGAGTTGCAGCCGGCGAAATTGCATTGCAGGTTTTACATTCATTTTGCCCGGAATTAAAAATTACAGCCTACACTCAAAAAGCCGCAGGAGTTTCAATAAACAAAGTTGATTTTTCTCAAATTGAACAAAATCCATTGCGCGCTCCAGACAACGAAGCAGCCGCAAAAATGAACGAAAAAATAGAAGAACTTCGCAGCAAAGGAGATTCCGCTGGTGGAATAATTGCCTGCAGCGTAAGCGGAGTTCCTGAAGGACTTGGCGAATGTGTTTTTGACAAACTCGATGCAGTTTTAGCACACGCAGTTTTGAGCATTGGAGCCGTAAAAGGAATTGAATTTGGTGCAGGTTTTGAAGCAGCAGATTTAACAGGCAGCACAAATAACGATGTAATGCAGGCAAGCCCAGACGGTTCAAAAGTAAATTTTCTTACTAATAACGCCGGTGGCGTTCTCGGAGGAATGTCAAACGGCAATGAAATTTTCTTTAGGGTTGCAGTAAAACCAGTTCCTTCAATCTTTAAAGAACAAAAAACAATATACGCAGATCAAGATAAAAAATTCCACAATACAACATTAAAAATAGAAGGCCGTCACGACGTCTGTCTGTGTCCACGAATTGTTCCCGTAATAGAAGCAATGACGGCAATTTCTTTATGCGATCTGTTTTTACAAAACAAAAGTTCAAGTTTTAAATAAATCGTACAAAAAGATTTTATCTACCGTGCGCAAATTCTAAAAAAACTCCATTTTTTTCTACAATTTTAATAAAAAGATCGTTATAATTGATCTGATATTTCGATGCAGTTTTCTGCAGTAAAATTAAAATTTGGGAGAAATTATGAAAAAGTTTTTTAAGGTTGTAACAACGGTTTTAGCCTTTGCTGCAACAATTTCTGCAACCGCACAAACCAGAAAAACCGATGTATGGGATTTTGGCGGAGTTGAAGATGCTGGCGCAAACAATCACATTAAAATTTCTGATCTTGATGCGCTTTCCGGGCTTGCAGCTGACGGAAAATTTGAAGCTGGCGAATACGTTTTTGGCGACCTTACACTCAAAACTGACAAAAACGATCGCGCTTATTATAACGGAGCAAAAAACTACGGAACCCAGGGTTACGCTTCTTTTGATTTTAAAGACGGATACATTTCTGACGGAATTTATTACTGCAACGGCAAAGGCGGAGAATCAAAACGATATCTTCTATTAAAAAATGTAAAATCAGGCGATGTCGTAACTTTCTACGGAAGAGCTTCCAACGGTTCAGAAGACAAAATTCACTTTGTGTCTGTAAATGATTCAGGCGAAAAAGACGGATTTCAGAACGAAAGTGCCTGGCTAAATGGCGAATCAAGACGCTGGTCTTACGTTGCCTTAAAAGACGGAACCTACAAAGTTTACACAGAAGCCACAAGCGCAAAACCTGTTTACTACAGACTTACACGCACACCTGGAGTAAATGTAAGCGGAACAATTTCCGGCATTAACGGAAACGGAGAATTAAAATTCATAATTTCAGAAACAAATCAGGAAATTTCAGCAAAGATTTCTGGTTCTTCTTATTCTGCAGGACTTCCGGCAGGATTTACAGCAACTGCAGTTCTTAGCGGAATAAAAGGATTAGGAATTTCTGCAGATTCAAAACAAATTCAAATTGAAAAAGATGCTCCTGCTTCAATCAAAAAAAATCTTTCAACCGCAGAAATGAAAACCTACGTTGTGGAAGGAAAAATCAACGGATTTGCAAAAGATTTTTCTTCCACTGACGCAAAACTCATAATGACTCCGCCAAAAGATTCAATCTATCTTCCTGTAGAAATTGAAATTACAGGCAGCAACGGAGAATTTTCGTATAAGGGCGAACTTGAACCGGCAATTTTCTATACCGCAGGTTTGAGTGGCGCAAACGACTACATTCTTTCTGGCGAAACAAGTTTTGAAAACACACAGGCTTTTACAAAAGACATTCAGGTTGAATTAAAACCTGTTTACGACGTAAACGGAAAATTCTTTGGAGAAACTTCTGTAATGCCTTCTTCAATAAGTTTTAAAAACATTGACGACGGTTACACATATCAGGGAGCTGCAGCAAATGGAATTTACGGAGCAAAACTCCGCAACGGAAATTATGAAGTTCTCTGCGAAACAGAAAAAACAAGAACAATGAACCACATAACCGTAAATGGTTCAAATGTTACAAAAGACATTCTTATGTCTCTTAAAGAAAAAAAAGAAATTCAAATTCCTCTGAAAAAAGATATTTATGTTGGAGGAAAAAAGGCAGACTACGCAACTGTAAAAGAAGCAGTTGAAGCAGCTCACGCAATGGCTCCAAAATCGGAAGCAGACAGAATTACAATTCACATTGCTCCTGGAGTTTACCGCGCACAGCTTTTAATTGACACGCCTTACATTACGTTAAAAAACGACACTCCAAATCAGGAAGTAAAACTCACCTGGTATTACGGAATCGGCTACAATTATTATTCAGCAGATTTAAACGGATACTATGACGCAGAACGCGCATACGACAAATTTGAAAAAAAGAGCGTTGCAAAATGGGGAGTTGCAACTTACGTAAAAAAAGACGCACTTTATTTTAGAGCAGAAGGAATTACTTTTGAAACTTCATTCAACAAATATGTTACGGCAGAAGAATTAAAAGACGGAGCAGAAGCCGACGGAACAACAATTTCTTTTGCACGAAAACTCAATTCAGATGTTCAGTCAAAAAAAGCAACAGAACGTTCTGCAGCAATTTGTGTAGAAGCAGACAGAAGCGAATTTAAGCACTGTCGTTTCCTTGGTTCTCAGGACACTCTTTACACTGGAGCTGACACAAGACAGTATTATTCAAACTGCTATATTGAAGGAAATACAGACTTTATTTTTGGTGACGGCGACATTGTTTTTGAAAACTGTCAGATTGTATGGGCAGGATATTCAGATTCAAAAAACAGTGGCTATTTAACTGCAGCCAGAAACGCAAAACAAAAAGGTTATCTTTTCTATAACTGTGTAATCAATTCAGACCAGAACAATCTTCAGACACCTGGCTACTTTGGACGCCCTTGGGGACCAAAAGCAAGCGTTGCATTTGTAAACACAATTTTTGCATACGATGGAATCATCAATCCGCAGGGCTGGACAAGCATGAGCGGAAACAAACCGGAAAATGCAAATTTCTTTGAATATAATTCAATGTGGAATAATGCAGGCGTAGATGTAAGCCATCGCGACGGCGGAAAACAGATTGCAGACGAAAGCGCTTACACACCTTCAAATTACTTTATTGACTGGACTCCTGTTTTCTACACATTGCCGGAAGAAAACGAAGTAAAAATCAAAAAGGCAAATTTTACAACAGATGATGACATCAACACACCTTATCCAGGTCATACTGTAACCTTACATTACGAATACAAAGGAAATGACACTGATCTTTCATTAATCCAGTGGTTCCGCACAAAAGACAAAAAAGACACACTTGTAAAACAAAGCCTTGGATTTGCAGACAAAACATATCTCATTTCTACGGCAGATTCTTCATACAACATAAAAGCTGTAATTACACCTCGCAGTCGTGGAGGAAAATCTGGCAAACCAATTACTGTAAACCTCGATAAAAAAATTAACGAAGGTTATTCAGTTCCGTCAAAAGCAACTTTAATCCGCCCGCGCGCAGAAGGAAAAGTAAACGTATTCCTTGCTTCAGATTCAACCTGCAAAGATTATTCTGCACAGGGAATGTGGAGTGGCGGACAAACAAGAAACGAAGGCGGCTGGGGAGAATTTTTACAGTGCTTCTTTAACGGCGCAGTAGAAGTTCAAAACTACGCAAATGGAGGCCGTTCTAGCCGCAACTTTATAAACGAAGGTTCACTCGAAAAAATCAGACAGCAGATTGGCAAAGGCGACTACCTTTTCATTCAATTCGGACACAACGACTGTTCAAACGGCGCAGGCTATCTCGAAGACCGCTATGTTCCACTTGGAGAACCAAACAAAAAAGGCATCTACCCGATTAACGAAGGCAAAAAAGTTCGCACTCCAGACAGTTATTATGAAAAATACGGAAACAATTTCTATTCATACGACTGCGGTGGAACTTACAAATGGTATTTAATGCAATACGTAAACGTTGCACTCGAAGCCGGAGCAACTCCAGTCCTTGTAACGCCTGTAAGCCGAATGTATTTTGACGGCAAAGGAAGAATAACTCCTCACCACGATTCAAAAGAAACTTCGACAAAAACACAGATTACACGCAACAATGCTTACGTAGAAGCAGTCCGCCAGCTTGCAAAAGAAAAAAACATTCTGCTCCTCGACGGATTCGAAATTACAAAATCGCTCTACGAAAAAGCATACGCCGACTGTGGCAACAATATCGAAGCAAAAGAACTTATGTTCCCAGGCGACTCAACTCACAATAATAAACTCGGTGGCTTTGTTGTTGCCGGCGAATTTGCAAAAGAAATCAAGAAAAATATTCCAGAACTTGCACCAAGCATCATTCATCCAAAAAATGCAATGGGCGAAAACAACGACGGAAAACTGATGTTTACAGTAGACCAGGACGGCAAAATGGAAAGCTATGACAAATACTGGACACGCTACGAACAGGGCGTAATGGACAGTCTTGGTAAATAAACAAACTAAATTGACGGGTCGAAAGACCCGTTTTTTTTTATTATTTTTACTTTTTTGGAGCACAATTTTTAGTCTCGTCCGCAGTTCCGCAGTTCGGTAACCCTCAGTCCTTCGGACCGGCTAAAGCCGCTGCTCCATTGCGGGCTAAGATTTTCTTAAAAAAAATAAAAATTTACAGTCTCGAGCCCGCGCTTCGCGCGGGTCACTTTTTGTAATTTCTAAGGCAAAAAAAATCCCTCACCTTCTGGCGAGGGATTTTTTTTGTTTTAATAACTATTTCTGCTGAGCTTCAAGAGCGTCGATATAAGAAAGATTTAATCTTCCCATTTTATCAACTTCAAGGAGTTTTACAGGAATCTGCTGTCCTTCTTTAAGAACATCAGAAACTTTTTCAACTCTCTGTCTTGAAAGTTTAGAAATATGACACAAACCTTCTTTTCCTGGTAAAATTTCAACGAAAGCACCAAAATCCATAATGCGTTTTACTGTTCCGTTGTAAATTGCTCCAACCTCAGGATCTTCACAAATGCCTTTTACAGCAAGTTTAGCTTCTTCGGCTGATTTACCAGTTTTTCCGTAAATCTGAACAGTTCCGTCGTCTTCAGTATTGATTGTTACACCATACTGAGCGCACAGAGCTTTTACGTTCTTTCCGCCAGGTCCAATCAATGCACCAATCTTATCCGGACTGATTTTCATTGTCAGAATTTTTGGAGCAAATGGACTGATTGGCTGAGGTTTATCAATACATTTTTCCATGATTGACAAAATGTGCAAACGTCCAGCTTTTGCCTGAGCAAGAGCTTCTTTCATAATCTGAGTTGTAACGCCGGCAATCTTAATGTCCATCTGGAAACCTGTAATTCCGTCTTTAGTTCCGGCTACCTTAAAGTCCATATCACCGAGATGGTCTTCTTCACCAAGAATATCAGAAAGAATCTTATAACGTCCGTAAGGATTGTCGCCTTCAGCTTCTGTAATAAGTCCCATTGCAATTCCGGCAACCATTTTTTTCATTGGAACGCCAGCTGCAAGCATTGCCAGACATCCACCACAAGTAGAAGCCTGAGAAGAAGAACCGTTAGATTCCATAATTTCAGAAACTACACGAACTGTGTATGGAAATTCAGAAGCAGGTGGAACCATTGCAGCCAGAGAACGGCGGGCAAGATTTCCATGTCCAATTTCGCGACGACCAGTTGTCAAACGACCAACTTCACCAACAGAGTATGGAGGGAAGTTATAATGGAGAATAAAGTTTTCACTTCTTTCGCCATCAATGTCATCGTAAACCTGTGCATCGAGAGTTGTTCCAAGTGTACAAACTGCAAGTGACTGAGTTTCGCCACGAGTAAACAAAGCAGATCCATGTGGACGAGGAAGAACGTTTACTTCACAGGTAATCGGACGAATTTCATCACATTTGCGACCATCGATTCTCAAGCCTTTATCAAGAATACTCTTTCTTAAAAGATTGTACTGAATGTCATCAAAACATGAATCAAAAAGTTTTTTCTGAATTTCGTCTTCAAGCTGTTCTGCGTGGTTCTGTGCAACCTGCTGTTTTGCAGCAGCAATTGCAATACCGCGGTTCATTTTTCCGTCCTGGAAACAAGCTTTTTCGAGCAGTGGAGTTGCTTCGGCAACAATTGCATCTTTATTTGCAAGTTCAACATTGAGTGGAGCAAGCGGAAGTTTTTCTTTTCCGCATTTTGCTACGAGCTGTTCCTGCAATTCGCACATTGCTGTAATAAAGCCCTGAGCCTGTTCAAGAGCACCGAGCATTACTTCTTCACTAACTTCGTTTGCACCGCCTTCAACCATTGTAAAACCGTCTTTAGTTCCGGCAACAACAATTTCGAGCTGAGCTTTTTCCTGCTGCTGGAAAGTCGGATTAATTACATACTGACCGTCAATATAAGCAACACGAGCAGCTGCAACTGGTCCATGGAATGGAATATCCGAAATAGAAACTGCAGCAGAAGCTGCAATTACAGCAAGAATATCCGGTGGATTTACACCATCGGCAGAAACGCATGTAGGAACAATCTGAATTTCGCGGCCAAAAGCCGGTTCAAACAGAGGGCGCATCGGGCGGTCAATAAGACGAGAAACGAGAATTTCTTTATCCTTTGGACGACCTTCACGCTTTACAAATCCACCAGGGATTTTTCCTGCAGCGTAGTATTTTTCATTGTATTCAACAGTAACCGGAACGAAATCCAATCCTTCTTTTACTTCAGAAGATGCACAAACAGTAGCAATTACAGCTGTTCCTGCGTACTGAGCATAAACACAACCGTTAGCCTGTTTACCAATCTTACCAGTTTCGAGGATTAAATCTTCGTTACCAATTTTGTAAGTTACTCTTTCTACAGCCATTACTTACACCTCCAAGCCAAATTATTTGCGGAGGCCAAGTTCTTTGATGAGCTGGCGGTAAAGTTCCAAATCCTTTCTCTGAAGATATTTAAGCAACTTGCGGCGCTGTCCGATTACTTTGAGCAATCCACGAGAAGCACCAGTATCCTTTGGGAACTGTTTGCAATGAACTGTGAGCTGTTTGATGCGTTCAGTAAGGAGAGCGATCTGAACTTTTGTGTTTCCTGTGTCGGCTTCGTTTTTGCCAAATTTGCTGATTACTGCAGCTGATTCTTCTTTTGTAAGCATTTTACTTACTCCTTAAAATATTTTATTTCTCTGGGTAACCAAATTGAATTGCCCGTACAAAACCTCTGAGCGATCCATCAAAATCCAGCACGCGAAGTAAACCGGAATTTAATTTACAAGCTACAGCTTTTGCCACGGAAATCTCTTCGCTTCCAGAAATTACCATAGTAATGTCGACAGTGTATTCACCATCTGGCGGAAAAATCTGAATTCCGCGCTTTTTAGCAGTCAAATAATTCTGACCGTCAATATTTTCTTTTTTCCACTCAAACCCCGCACAATCAATCGTAAACGGAGACTTAAGCATAATTTTTACTTCTTCAAACTTTTTATCCAGCACATCATGCCGGATTCTTGAAGAACTGACTTTTTTATCCAGATATTCAACAGAATTTACAACATTCAATTCAATATTGTTTTTTTGACAAAAATCCTTAATTGCAGGAATATCCGTTGAACCTTTATAACCACATCTAAAATCTTCACCTTCGGCAAGATATTTTACATTGCAGTTATTTTTTAGCACAGATAAAAAATCGTACCCGTCTATTTTAGTAAAATCGTCAGAAAAGTCAATTACAACAATAAAGCTAAATCCTTTGTTTATAAAGAATTCCAATCGTTGCGACAAAGTCTGCACTTCTCCATCAAATTCAATTCCTGCTTTTTCGAGCCTTGTTGAATGACGGAAAGTAACGATTCCCGGAACAAATTCTTTTTTCGTAAAAATTGAATTAAAAATAGCATCGTGCCCGATATGAGTTCCATCAAAACTTCCAATGCTGAGGGCAGTTCCCTGATTAAAAAATTCTTTTGAAAATTTTGAATTTACAATCTGTTCCCACGAAAAAATCTTTATTTTTTGTTCTTCTGGAGGAATTACAAAACCATAACTGAATTTTCTTCCGTCTTTTTTAACGACACCGGCAAAAGTTAAATCCGGATAAAAAACTGCAAGTTCTTTTGATTCTTCTTTTTTTTCATTCAACTGATAATAAAAAGAATCTTTTCTTAAAATTCTTCCGCTTGCAAAATCCTGACAATAAGCACCGGATAAAATTACAGGAGAAAATCCGCACAACTGTGCAATTTCAAAAGTCATTGGATAGACGCATTTTTTTACTTTTTCAGCAAAAACAGGATCGTTTTTTCTGTCTGTAAAAGCAGGTTTTTCATTTTTCAGGAGATTTGACATTGTAAAATCTGGCAGCTGTTCACAGCCGGCAGCATTTTTTAACAAAAACGGACCAACGCTAGTTCTGCGTAAAGCCTTTAAATGCGCAACTGTTCCACATTCTTTTGCAATATCTCGGGCAAGAGAGCGAATGTATGTACCTTTTGAACAGTGAACTTCTATAAGTGCGTATTTTTCAAAAAAATCGAGAAGAATAATTGAATAAATCGTAATTTTTCTGGCAGGAAGTTCAACAATTTCGCCACTTCGCATTAAATCGCTTGCACGTTTGCCATTTACATGAAGAGCACTAAATTCTGGAGGAACCTGTTCTATTTCGCCTTTAAATTTCTGCAAAGCAAGACGAACCTGTTCTTCTGTTGGAATTTTTCCAGTAGAAACGACATTCCCCGTAGGATCCAAAGTGTCCGTCTGCGTGCCAAATTCAATTAAAGCAAGATAGGTTTTGTCAAAATTTGTAATATGTGAAACGAGTTTTGTTAAATGTCCGGTCATTACAACAAGAAGGCCATCTGCAAAACTGTCTAAAGTTCCAGTATGACCAACTTTTTTTGTGCCAAGAGATTTTTTTACTGCCGACAACGAAGCAAAGCTCGTTTCTCCGGACTGCTTGCTTAAAAGCAAAATTCCGGAGGTTTCGTTATTATTCTTGAGAGTGCTGTCTGCGGATTTCATCTTCTTCAGCTTCGAGTTGATTAAGACGATTAACCATCTCAAAGCCTTCCTTAATTGAATTATCTGCGATAAACGTTAGTTTCGGAAATTTACGAATCGTAAGTTTTTTTGCAATCGAAGACTGAATAAAGCCTGCTGCGCTGTTAAGTCCTGCAACACCTTTTACAATCTGTCCTTCTGGCAAAAAACTTGAAACATAAACTTTTGCATATGCAAGATCTGCAGCAATTTCAACACGATTAATAGTTAAAAATGTTGAAACGCGCGGATCTTTTATCTTTTGTTTACAGATCAAATCTGAAATTTCGCCTCTGATCTGTTCACCAAGTTTTGCTAATCTAAATTCACCCATTACTCAGCATCTCCTGACGGAATAAATGAATCATTTGATTTTTCTTTTGCTGCCTTTTTAGCTTTTCCCTTTGCTTTAGCTTCTGCTTCTTCTGCAGCGGCACGAGCTGCTTCTGCCTCAGCTTCTGCCTTTGCAGCTGCGGCACGTTCTTTTGCCTTTGCTTCAGCTTCTGCTTTTTCGTCTACGAGAGATTCGCCAAGTTTGCGGGCAACTTCAACATATTCAATAACTTCGAGCTGATCTCCAACCTGAATATCCTGCCAGTTTTCAAGCCCGATACCACATTCATAACCAGCCTTAACTTCTTTTACATCATCCTTAAAGCGTTTGAGAGAAGAAATTTTACCAGTCCACTTAACGATTCCATCGCGAATAAGGTTAACTGTTGCTGTTTTCTTAACAAGACCGTCAGTAACAGAACAACCTGCAATTAAGCCGACTTTTGGAACACGGAAAGTATTGCGGACTTCGACTGTACCGATATTCTGTTCGATTGTATCTGGACGCAGCATTCCTTCCATTGCCTGCTGAATTTCTTCAACACACTTGTAGATAACATTGTATTTTCTGATTTCAACTTTTTCCTCATCTGCAAGCATTTTTGCTTTTGCTGTAGGACGAACGTTGAATCCGATAATGATTGCGTTTTCGTCGGCAGAAGCAAGAGTAACATCGCTTTCGTTGATTGCACCAGCCGAAGAATGAATTACATTCAAGCGGATTTCTGCGGTAGAAAGTTTTTCAAGAGACTGTTTGAGAGCTTCTGCAGATCCCTGGAGGTCAGCCTTGATAATAACCTTAAGTTCTTTAACTTCGCTTGCTTCGATTGTAGAAACAAGATTGTCAAGAGTAACCTTTTTAACTGCCTTTGCAGCTTCAAAACGTTTAAGTTCCTGACGTTTATTAGAAATATCACGGGCATCGCGCTCTGTTTCTGTAACCTGGAACGGATCGCCGGCATTTGGCATTTCGTCAAGACCGAGAACTTCAACCGGCATAGAAGGAGTTGCTTCTTTTACCTTTTCGCCACGGTCATTAAACATTGCACGAACTTTTCCTGAATAAATTCCTGCAACAAAAGGATCTCCGATTTTAAGAGTTCCACTCTGAACCATTACATCGGCAACAACACCGCGTCCCTGGTCAACGTGAGATTCAATTACTTTTCCTTCTGCACGAGTGTCCCAATGAGATTTTAATTCAAGCATTTCTGCCTGAAGAAGAATTGCATCAAGTAATTCGTTGATTCCTTCACCCTTAAGGGCAGAAATTTTTACGTACTGAGTATCTCCACCCCATTCTTCTGGAGTAAGGCCTTTTTCAGAAAGCTGTGTCATTACGCGATCTGGATTTGCATCAGGTTTATCGATTTTGTTTACAGCAACAATAATAGGAACTTTTGCATCCTTTGCATGGCTCAAAGCTTCGAGAGTCTGTGGCATTACACCATCATCTGCTGCAACAACGAGAACGCAGACATCAGTAAGCTGGGCACCACGAGCGCGCATCATTGTAAATGCTTCGTGACCTGGAGTATCGAGGAAGGTAATTACACCTTTTTCGGTCTTTACCTGGTATGCACCAATCTTCTGTGTAATTCCACCAGCTTCGCCGGCAGCAACATTTGTTTTTCTGATTGCATCAAGAGTTTTTGTTTTACCATGGTCAACGTGTCCCATGACAGTAACGATTGGAGGACGTGGAAGTTCTCCGCCTTCTTCACCCTTGTCGCTTTCAATAACTGTTTCGTCGTAAAGGGAAACAAGATGAACATCGCATCCGTATTCGCCTGCAAGAAGAGTTGCAGTATCAGAATCAATGCTCTGGTTAATAGTAACCATCATTCCCATAGACATAAGTTTTCCGATAATTTCGCTTGCTTTAAGGTTCATCTTTTTAGCAAGATCAGAAATTGAAACAGATTCCATTATATCAATTGACTTTGGAACTACGCTTGCAGGAGTTGCTGCCTTCTTCTTGTAAAGTTCTTCTTCGTCAAATAATTCTTCTTTGTCTTTGCGGTTGTTATAAACCTGTTTTTTGCCCTTAAATGCTTTTTTTGCAGGTCCTTTCTGTTCTGGAATTGCAGATGCAACAGGAGCTCCGCCAAAACCAGGTCTTCCGCCACCAAATCCCGGGCGACTGCCACCAAAACCAGGTCTTCCGCCCTGATTTGGACCACGATTAAATCCGCCACCCTGGTTAGGTCCACGATTGAATCCACCCTGACGGTTAAATCCACCGCCCTGGTTAGGTCCACGGTTGAATCCGCCTTGACGGTTAAATCCACCACCCTGACCATTGCGATCACGGTTCTGATAATTTTCGCGGGCCTGAGTTCCAGAAAAACCACCGGAACGCTGACCATTGCCATAACCGCCACGATTTGAATTGTAACCGTTGTTATATCCACCTTCGCGATTCTGGTAACCACCACCGTTTTGTCCACGGTTATATCCACCATTACGCTGTCTGTTAGGTGTAGAAAGATTGCCAGCCTTTACATTTGGTCTGGCAGAACCGATTTCGAATGTAGTACGAGTTTGTCCGGCAGGTCTGGTCTGCTGTGGACGAGGAGATGAAGGCGCAGTTGTTGCTGAACCAGCACTAGCAGCATTTGATGCTCCACTAGTTGCGGCAACGGTTGTAGCAGGAGCTGGTGCCTTTTTTACAACTGGAACAGGACGTTTTTTTGTTTCTGAACTGTCCGCAGCTGCTTCCTGTGCAGGAGCCTTTCTCTTTACGACTACAATCTTTTTCTTTTCCGGAGAATTTGAAGATGCAGACTGAGCATTTGCTGAAATTTTAGATTCAGCATTGTCTGCTTTTTTCTTGTTTAATACAAATCCGGGCTTTTTGTCTGTTTCTTCAGCCATATTTTCTTGTTTTTCCTCTTAATTGATTTCTCGTACTACTTTTCTTACTTTTGCGGTCTTATTCTACCGTTTTTTATTATTCAAATTCAAATTCAACACCACACTCAGGACACTTTGTCATATCAAGTGTAATTTTAGCGCCACATTCAGGACAGAAATATTCTTCTTCCTCCTCCTGCTTTGGCTCTTCTTCTGCAGCAGGCTCTGTTTCGTCTTCTTCAACAAATTCAACTACTTCGTGAACAATTGAATTAACAGTTTCGAGTTCTTCCTGAGTTACGCCTTCAACTTTAATTGAATCGTTTTCAAATGCGTCAACAAATGCCTGAATATCATCAAATCCAGCATCTTTAAGTTTCTGTGCAACTTCTTTATTTACGCCAGGAAGTTCAGAAATTGTAGAAATCGGTTCACTTTCTGCAGCTTCTGCATTTTCTTCAGTTGAATTACTAAAGAGATTTTCTGCAGCCTTGCGTGTAGAGAACTGAGAAAGATCCATGTCTGCTGCCTGTTCTTCTGTCTTAACGTCAATTGACCAGTCGCAAAGACGGTTTGCAAGACGAACGTTCATTCCCATCTTACCGATAGCAAGAGAGAACTGATCATCTTTTACAATTGCAAGTGCCTGCTTCTTTTCTTCGTCAGTTATGAATACTTTTTCTACTTCTGCAGGAGAAAGTGCATTTTTAATAAATTCTACAGGATTTGGATCGTAGCGCAAAACATCAATTTTTTCGCCTTCAAGTTCACGGATTACATTCTGAATACGAACGCCTTTTAATCCGACACAAGCGCCAACTGGATCAACGTCTTCTTTATTAGAGAAAACAGCAATCTTTGTGCGGTAACCAGCTTCGCGGACAACCTTAAAAATTTCTACGGTTTTGTCTTCGAGTTCTGGAACTTCAAGATCAATAATTGCCTGAACAAATTTTGGATCAGTGCGGCTCAAAACCAGCTGAACGCCAGACGAAGTTGCCTTTACGTCAACAACAATTGCCTTAATTCTGTCGTTTTTCTGATAAATTTCGCGAGGGCTCTGATATTTTTTAGGAAGAACGCCTTCAACCTTTCCAAGGTCAACATAAATGTTTCCATTGTACTCGCGCTGATAGTAACCAATAATAACTTCGCCAATCTTGTCTTTATTTTCTGCAAGAAGGTTATTCTTAAAACTTTCGCTCAATCCCTGGTGAGCAGCCTGCTTTCCTGTAGAAACAGCAGAACGTTCAAAGCTTTTTGGATCAACGAGAATAAGGATTTCATCTCCAACTTCGCACTCATCACTCATTTTTAGAGCGTCTTCAAGTTCAATTTCTGTTACAGGATCGTAAACACCGTCAACAATTACCTTGCGAGAATAAACAGAAACATCAGACATATCATCTGCAAACTGAACTTCGCAGTTATCTGCAGTACCAAATGTTTTCTTGTAAGCAGCCTTTAAAGCAGCTTCAACAGTCTGTTTTACAGATTCTTCTGAAACACCTTTTTCTTCAATAAGCTGGCGAATCGCCTCTGCCATTTCCGACATACAATTTTCTCCTATTCTATCTGCATTTAGAAATTATTCTTTTTTATACGGGCGTATCCCTTCGCTTTCGCTACGGGCCGGGCTTTCCGCAGTTCCGCGCCTTACGCGCTCCATTCCTTTCGGAACGCCTCCGGCGCTGCTACAATCCCTTACGCTCTATGCGTGAATAAACTTTGCCTTAGCAATGTTTTCGTATTCAACAGTTTTCTGTTCAACATTGCCGTCTTTATCTTTTACACTTAAAGTAATTGACTTTTCGTCAGAAGAAACAACCTTTCCACCAATCCAGTCAGTTACAGTTTTATCCCACACACGAACTTCTCTTCCGGTAAAAAGAGCAAATTCTGCAGCGTTTTTAATATTACGTTCCATTCCAGGCGACGTAAGTTCCATGTAAGTGTCGTCAGTTCCAAGAATTTCTTCAATTTTTGGAAGCAATGCGTGATGCACTTTTGAACAGTCGTTAACGCCAATATTTACAGAAGGATCATCTCCAGTAATTACAGCAAGAATATGAGTTGTGCTTCCCTGCTTTGAAAATTTTAATTCAACCAGGTGGTAACCGAGTGCACTCGCAACGGCTTCACATTCTTTGTAATGCGGATAAGAATCCAAAGCAATGTATTCCATTGTAACCTTGTCCTATAAAACAAAAATGGACCCGTTTGCGCGGATCCATTAAAATATTACTATTAAAATGTTGACAGAATACTATATTTTATTTTGAATTGTGTCAATAAAACGCATTGCATTTTGAATGTGCTCAGGCTCATCAATCGTAAAAGAAACAGGCTTTCCGTTTAATGGAATCGTAATCTTTGTAGAAGCAAGACAGAGTTTTTTTAATCCAAGCCGGCGAACTTTTTTATTTAACTTAAAGTTTCCATGTTTGTCGTCCTGAACAATCGGGGCAACCGCCTTTGCCAGATGAATACGAATCTGATGCATTCTTCCGGTGCCAAGCGTTAAGTGAACAAGCGACAAAACAATTTTTTCGTCTGATAAATCGTTTTGCAGAGTTTGGTCCGCTGTTTCTGGTAAATCAACTTCTTTAAATGCAATTACATTAAAATTTGTAACGGCAGACATTTCGCGGCCTGATTTTGTAACGGTGTCACGCAAAGTGCCAGACATTGCAGTTTTTCCGTTAATTTGAGGCAAACCAAAACAAACGGCAGTGTATTCTTTTTTTACCTGTTTACCTGCAATTAAAGAAATCCATTTATTTGCAGACTGCGGCGATTTTGCAACAATCATAAGTCCAGAAGTTTCTTTGTCTAAGCGGTGAACAAGAAATATTTTATATCCAAGCTGTTTTGAAAGTTCTTCGTCCAATGGATGCGCAATTCCTGCTCCTCCCTGAACACTTATTCCAGCTTCCTTATTTATAAGAAGAATTTCTTCATTTTCGTATATAATTTCAACGTTTTTCATCCGATTTTTAATATACCGCAAAATTGATTTTTATAATACGAATAAACATAAAAACTGCGCGTAAGCGCGTGCGCGGGCTGCAGAATGTTTTTTTTTGTATAACAATTACAGCCCCGATTGTAGCCCCGTAAGTTGGAGCCTTTTAAGGCTCCAATGGAGCGTAAGCGCAAGGGCGAAAAGCGGGCGCGGACTGTAGATGCGCTGCAAAAACAAAGGATTTTTTAATGAAAAGATTTTTTAAAACCACCAGGATTTTTCTTTTTAGCATTTTTTTAAGTTTTTTTGCACTAAAGGCAAATGCCGAAGTTGTTTCGAGCAGCATTTTTAACTACCAGATTGACCTTCCGGAAATGTTTGAATTAACCGACTGTTCTCAAGATGAACGCTCGGTTTTGTTTAAGCACAAACTTTTGCCGGTTCAGACCGTAATACGCATCTGGTCAAAAGACAATTTTAATGACAGCAGACAGGCCCTCCAGAAAACACAGGAAAAACTTTTAGCCACCGGCGACATTGCAGACGTAAAATGGCGGAACAGAAACTGCGCTGTAAGCAAAATCGAAATAAGCGAAAAAGCTCTCGGCGAAAAAATGAGCGGCTGGGCAGTTTGCATTCCGTTGGTCAAATCAGAAGATTTTTTAACAGTTCTTTCGTTTGCGCCACAAGACAAAGCTTACGACGGCGAACAGTTTATTCTGTCGGTTTTAGACGGCGTAATGGTTGACCGCGGAAGTTTTACAGAAAACGGAATAATTACGGCATTTGCTTTTCCAAAGGCAGGAACTAAAAAAATAACTCTTAATATTGATGGCAAAAAAATTGAAACAAGCCTGGACAAAGATGACGCACAGGCAAACCAGTTTGTTATTGACCGGGAATTTGCAGTATTCAAGCTGTTTGTAAACCAGAACTGCTGGAAAGAAGCCTGGCAGCGTTTTTACAGAATGATTGCAAAAGACGCAATGGGCAGAATAAAAAAAGCCACTTTTGATATTTCCAACGCATCAGAATGTTCCGACGACGTTCTTGCACAAAAACTTTTAAACTGGGTTCAGGAATTTTCTTACGAAAGACCTTCGGCAACGGCAGAAAAAGCAGATTTTACAAATATTCCTGCAACGTTAGAAGGAAGCGGTTCCGACTGCGACAGCCGTTCAATGCTTTTAATGCTTTTGTATAAAAATCTTGGGTTAGACAGCGTAATGTTTATTAGTGTCGACTACAGCCACGCAATGGTTGGCATAAATCTGCCAGGAAAGCAGGGACAAACCTACACTTTAGACGGAAAAGAATATTTATTCGGCGAAACAACGGCAAAAAAACTTACCTTTGGAATGATTGCAAAAGATATGCAGGACCGTTCAAAATGGATTCCTGTTGAATTATATGAATAAATAAAGAATTTTGATTGGCAGGCGGGTGCATCTTTTTAGTATTTTGTTTTTACAAAATACTAAAAAGACCGGGCTATCCGCAGTTCCGCGTCTTACGCGCTCCATTCCTCTCAGAACGCCTCCGGCGCTGCTACTATCCCTTGCACGGTTAGTAATGATTAATCTTTTGTTAAAAGCTCGTAAGCTTCTTCAGAAGTTTTTGCATTTAAGAGTTTGTCTCTCAGTTCCTTTTCCTTTAATTTAGAACTGAAAAAGCTTAAAGTCTGCAAATAATATGCGTGCTGGTTGTATGCTGCAGCAATCATAATAAGAATGCGCACTGGAATTTCGTCAATTGACTGATAGTCGATAATGTCTTTTTTACAGATTCCAACACTCATTACAAGGTCTGTAACCGACGAAAGTCTTACATGTGGAATTGCAATTCCGCGGCCAATAGCCGTAGACATAAGTTCTTCGCGCTTTAAGATTTCTGTTACAAGTTCGTCCTGATATTTTACCTGTGGAGCTGTACTCAGGTTGTTTGCAAGTTCAACGAGAGCATCGCGTTTTGTAGTATGATTTATAAAAACAATGCGCTCTGGTGAAAGAATATTTTTTACAATAACTTCTGGCGCAACTTCTTCTTTTTTTACATTTGAAGACAGACGCTCATTTACCCATTTTTCAATTTCTGACTTTTTAAAGCGCCATACTGTTCCGATTTTTCCTGCAGGAATTTCACCTTTCTGTGCCCAGTCGTAAACTGTACGCTCAGAAACACGAAGATATTTTGCAACTTCTTCAATTGTAAGAATATCGCCTTCCATATTTTTCTCCCAGACTGTTTTTTATAAAAACCGTCATAATAGTCAAAAAAGTAATACTGCTTTACAAAAGCTTTGAATATTTTGCATATAGAGCGGTATTTTGTCAAGAAATTACATTTTACCGTCAATATTGACCATGATTTTTAATCAATATAACATAAAGATATTATGAAAAAAAAGCTGAATCTGGTCGTTTCAATCTGCGTAATTTTTTCGCTTGTATATATTTTCTTTGCTGTAAAACCACTTTCAAAAGAAATTCACTTTTTAACAAAATGGACAATTGACGCAAACAAAGTTTCACCAGGAATTTCAAATTCAACTGACGGGGAAAAAATTCCATTCAAACTTGGTCAGACTGCCGGCTATTTTACTGAAGATGCAAAAATTCTTTCTGTTTTTACTTTTCCGTACAAGGCTGCAATCAGCCAGAATGAATACTGCACATACGGAACAGGCGAGCTCGACCTTAAGGGCATATCCGGCTTCGATAACAGCTTC
>CAVKVK010000037.1:0-19366 GCA_963659855.1 Parabacteroides distasonis
GAATTAAATACGAAGAACTTACAGAAGAATTAAAAAATATTCCTCATTATTTTGCACTTTCTTCAAAAGAAAAAATAGAAAAGAGCGAAACAGAAAAACTCGACAGCCTGGGCGAGACCCGATATTTGCAGGATTGTAAGACACACGTTTATGGTTCAACAGAACATTTGTGGCTTGCAGGCGGACTTACTGCGCAAAACGTTGGCGAACTTTGCAAAAAATTCAACCCTGAGCTGGTTGATGTTTCCGGTGGCATAGAAGGCGAAGTTTGTGGCGAAAAAGATGAATCAAAAATGAAGGAATTTTTTAACAGACTTACGAATCTTGACTGAACTTTTGAACACAGTTTTGAAATGAAGACAAAATTGAATTGACAATAAAGTTTCTTTTTATTATTATGTTTCTATAAATAGAAACATAAATACAGACAGACACTGGAGGAACATAAATGTATAACGAGTCGGTTGACGGATTTTTTGGAGATTATGGCGGAAAGTATATTCCGGAAGTGCTGAGAACTGCAGTTGATGAGCTTGAAAAAGCCTTTAATTTTTATATAAAAGATCCTGAATTTTTAGAAGAATTAAGAATTTTAAGACGCGACTACATTGGCCGCGAAACTCCTTTGGTTTTTGCTCAAAAAGCAACTGAACTTTTAGGTGGTGGACAGATTTATATTAAGCTTGAAGGACTTGCAAACACGGGAGCGCACAAAATCAACAATGCAATCGGCCAGGTTCTTCTTGCAAAAAAAATGGGAAAAACCCGCATCATTGCAGAAACCGGAGCAGGGCAGCACGGAGTTGCAACAGCAGCAGCGTGTGCAAAGCTTGGCATGGAATGTGTAGTTTATCAGGGCGAAGTTGACGTTCGACGCCAGCAGCCGAATGTTGCAGCAATGGAATTGTACGGAGCAAAAGTTGTAGCCGTTAAAAACGGTTCACGCACGCTAAAAGACGCCGTTAACGAAGCAATGCGCGACTGGGCAACAAATTTCGAAATCACACATTATTGTCTTGGTTCAGCTTTGGGCCCGGCTCCATTTCCTGATATGGTCCGCACTTTTCAGTCTGTAATCGGCGAAGAAGTAAAAAAACAATGCGCAGAACGCAATATAAAAATTAATTCTCTCGTTGCCTGTGTTGGAGGCGGTTCAAATGCTTCCGGATTTTTTGCCCCGTTCTTTGATGACACTTCTGTAAAACTTTATGGCGCAGAAGGTGGCGGAACAGGTCCGGAACTTGGGAACAACGCAAGCCGCATGACAGGCTCTGCAGCCCGCGACGACATTATGCAGGGATTTAAAAGCCGCTTTTTAGTTGACAGCGACGGACAGGCACAAAAAACAAGTTCAATTTCTGCCGGACTCGACTATCTTGGAATCAGCCCGCAGCTTGCAATGCTCGGTAAAACCGGCAGAATCACTTTTGAAGCAATCCGCGACAACGAAGCTCTCGATGCCGTAAGTTTTTTTGCCCGCAACGAAGGCGTTTTAATGGCTCTCGAAAGTGCACACGCAGCAGCATATGCAATAAAACTTGCTCCAGAAGTTCCAAAAGACAAGGCAATAATCATAAATATGTCTGGTCGTGGCGACAAAGATGTGTTTATTACTTCTCCGGTTTTCCGTGCAGAAGAATGGAAGTCATTTTTGCGCTCAGAACTTGAACGTCTGGAAACAAATAAAAACGTTCATGAAAAATATTAAAAAGATTTGGGCGCCTCTGCCTTTCGGCAGACCGGGCTATTCGGGGTTCCGCGCTTTGCGCTCCATTGCTACGCAACGCGCTTCGCGCGCCCCTACTATCCCTGGCGCGAAGCGACAGGTCGTGCGCTTTTAGCGCACACGAAAATAACGAGTTTGCGAAGCAAACTCGTAGCGTGCTTGCACGCAGGATCCCTGGCGCAGACTGATATGCCGGTTGAGGCTCTCGAAACCAGCGTATCAGTCTAAAACAACGCCTTCGGCATGGCGCATTTTTAATTTATAAATTAAGGAAAATAAAAATGATAAAATTAATGTCACATTTAGTTGCAAATTATCCAACTCCAGAACTTTCATTTGCTGCAGCCCAGGCTTTGGTTGCCGGTGGAGCAGATTTTTTAGAAATTCAACTTCCGTTTTCTGATCCTAATGCAGACGGACCAGTAATTCAAAATGCGTGCTCAACAGTTTTATCAAACGGAGCAACTTCAAAAGACGGTTTAGAATTTATTACAAAACTTCGTTCAGCCTTTCCAGATGTAAAAATTGCGATTATGTCTTATGCTTCGCTCATTTTTACACCAGGCGTTGATGAATTTTGTCAGCGTGCTTCTAAGGCAGGCGTAAATGCAATGATTATTCCAGATTTACCATTTGACTGCGACGAAGGTTTAACTGCAGGCTGTAAAAAATACGGGATGGAAAATATTCCTGTTGCCGCCCCAAGTATGACAGACGAACGCATGCAAAAAATGCTCGACTGCGGATTTAAAACAATTTACGCAGCTCTCCGCGCAGGAATTACAGGCATGGACACAAAGGTTGACAATTCAACAGTTGAATTCTTAAAAAAATTAAAAAAGCCAAATAAGAGTGGAATAATCCCGGAAATTTACGGTGGTTTTGGAATAAGTGGCAGAGAACAGGCTCAGGCTATTAGCCCGTATGTAGAAGGCGTTGTAGCTGGTTCAGTTTTTGTCCGCTTAATTGATGCAGGCAATGGCGATAAAGAACTTTTGCAAAATTCAATTACCGCCAAAGCAAAAGAAATTAAAGGGAATTAACACTCCTGTTTTCTTTTAATAATAAGATGCGTTGATTTGTGCTTCCGCGAAAATTTAATGTAAGGTCTTTTTTTTCCTGAATAAAAGGTCCGTCAACGAGCACGTCAATGCAGCTAAGCATTGCATCTGTTACTTCGCAGTGCTTTCTTCCGTCTGCCGGCTTTAAGTCAACGTCGTAAACATAACCAGAATAGCACCAGATTGTTTTTTGCGGATAAACTGCGCGTACTTTCTGCAAAAATGGAGCAAGTACGCGCTGATTTTCTTCTTCAAAAGGCTCTCCGCCCAAAACTGTCAGCCCTTGTATAAAATCTGGTTTTAAGGCTTCGATAATTTCGTTTTCGGTTGCCAGAGTAAATTCTTTGCCGTAGTTAAAATTCCAGGTTGCCTGATTAAAACAACCCGGACATTTATTTCTACAGCCGCTTACAAACAGGCTTACGCGAACACCAAGCCCATTTGCAACATCAATTTTTTTAATTTCGCCGTAGTTCATTTTTTTGTATTCTACAGGTGCAGAACGCGTTCTTTTATTTCCTGCGTACGACCCTGATTCCAGTATTGAGTTCCAATGTAACCGCAGGTTCTGCGGGCAACGTTCATTTTTGTCTGGTCTGTGTTTCCACAATTAGGACACTGCCAGACAAGTTTTCCGTCTGCGTCTTCTACAATGCGGATTTCGCCAGTGTAACCGCATTTCTGGCAGCAGTCAGATTTTGTATTCAATTCTGCGTACATAATATTTTCGTAAATGTGCTTTAAAAGCGCAATTACGGCAGGAATATTGTTTTCCATGTTTGGAACTTCAACATAACTTACAGCACCACCCGGACTAAGTTCCTGGAACTGGCTTTCGAATGTAAGTTTTGTAAATGCATCAACCGGTTCAGTTACGTGGATATGATAAGAATTTGTAATGTAATTTTTATCAGTTACGCCCTTAATTTCTCCAAAGCGACGTTTAAGGCATTTTGCAAACTTGTATGTTGTAGACTCGAGCGGAGTTCCATAAAGAGAAAAAGCAATGTTTGTTTTGTCTCTCCATTCTGAACATTTTGCATTCATATAGCGCATAACTTTTAATGCAAAAGGAGTTGCTTCTGGATCTGTGTGAGGTTTTCCCGTCATAAATTTTGTACATTCACAAAGTCCGGCATATCCGAGCGAAATTGTTGAATATCCGCCGTACAAAAGTTTATTGATAACTTCACCTTTTTCTAAGCGTGCAAGTGCACCGTTCTGCCACAAAATCGGGGCAACATCGCTTGGAGTGTTTAACAGACGGTTGTGGCGAGCCATAAGGGCGCGGAAGCACAACTGCAGACGTTCGTCAAAAATCTTCCAGAACGATTCTTCATTTCCGCCAGAAGAGCAGGCAACATCAACAAGATTGATTGTTACAACGCCCTGATTAAAGCGTCCGTAGAATTTTGGTTTGTTTGTTTCTGTATCGTGGTAAACAGTTAAGAATGAACGGCAACCCATGCAAGGATAGCAGTTTCCTTCCTTTAATTCCTTCATCTTTTTTTCTGAAATATAATCTGGAACAAGGCGACGTGCTGTGCATTTTGCTGCAAGTTCTGTTAAATAGAAATATTTTTCACCTTCGTTAATATTGTCTGGTTCAAGAACATAAATAAGCTTTGGAAAAGCCGGAGTAACCCAGAATCCAGCTTCGTTTTTTACGCCCTGGTAACGCTGACGCAAAACTTCTTCAATAATAAGCGCAAGGTCGGCCTTTGTCTGTTCGTCTTTTACTTCGTTCAAATACATAAAAACAGTAACAAAAGGACTCTGACCGTTTGTTGTCATAAGAGTTACAACCTGATACTGAATCATCTGAACGCCACGGGTAATTTCGTCCTTTAAGCGCATTTCAACAATTTCTTTAAATTGTTCTTCTGTATAATGAACTCCGGTTTTTTCGGCAATTGTGTTCATTTCGCGGATAATCTTTTTTCGGCTTACATCAACAAAAGGAGCAAGGTGAGCAAGAGAAATTGACTGTCCACCGTACTGGCTCGAAGCAACCTGAGCAATAATCTGAGTTGCAATGTTGCACGCAGTAGAAAAAGAATGTGGTTTGTCGATTCTTGTTCCAGAAATAACAGTTCCGTTCTGCAGCATGTCTTCGAGGTTTACAAGATCGCAGTTGTGCATGTGCTGTGCAAAATAGTCCGCATCATGAAAGTGAATGATTCCTTCGTTGTGTGCCTGGACAATGTCTGCATCGAGCAAAAATCGTTTTGTAATATCTTTAGAAACTTCTCCAGCCATGTAGTCGCGCTGAACAGAAACAACAGTTGAATTTTTGTTTGAATTTTCCTGTTTTACTTCTTCATTCTGACATTCAAGCAGCGAAAGAATCTGTTCGTCAGTCGTGTTTGCCTTGCGCATAAGTTCGTGCTGGTAACGATAAGTAATATATTTTTTTGCAATATCAAAAGCACCGGCCTTCATAATCTGTTTTTCTACAAGGTCCTGAATTGCTTCAACGTTCATTTCGTGTTTTTCAGCAGCGCAGTGTTTTTCTATTTCTTCTGCAATCTGTTCAATCTGTTCTTCTGAAAGCTGGTCGCTGAGCGGAACTTCTTTGTTTGCCTTGGAAATTGCTGTAACGATTTTTTTAATGTCAAAGATTACTTCAACGCCGTTCCTTTTGATAATTTTCATTTTTTTTGTATTTTCCTCCGTTTCTTTGATTTTTTTATAAAAAGTACTTGACAAAGATTTTTTCTGTCTAGTGGTAAGGTTAGATAAAAAAGCCTAAAAAACGCTATATTTAGTGTTTTTTAGGACGTGTCATTAATATATATCGCAAGGCGTTTACAGTCAATCACAAAGTGAATAAAAATAAAATTTCTGACAGAAAAATCCTAAATTCGATTTTTTTTATTTGGAGCACAATTTACATTTCGCGTCCGGCTGCTACGGGTTTCGTTTTCGCTCCATTGTGGCAGGCCACAACTTACGCCCTTCGTATCCGGGCTAGGCTTTAATAGTAAAATTTGTATTTTTCAGTTCGCGTATTTTTAAATTCAATATCAAAAAGTACAAAAACGGATTTTATTTCTTGACAGTTTTGCACAAAAAAATTATCGTTAATTCATTCGGCAAAGACGCTGTAAATAAAACGCTATCATTGTCTTTAAAATACAAGGGATGGGGTTTTGTTTGCAGCGTTTTTTTTTGCTGAAAATAAATGCCACAAAAAGGAGAATTAAAATGGCACTTAAAGAATTCAACGTTAAAAACGCTTACTGCAAGCGCGTTTGGGACGAACTTAAAACTCGTTATGCTGATCAGGAACACTTCCTTCAGGCTGCTGGTCTCGTTCTTGAAACACTTTCACCAGTTGTAGACACGATGCCAGAGCTCGAAAACACAGCTGTTCTCGAACGCTTTGTAGAACCAGAAAGAATCATTATGTTCCGTGTACCTTGGACAGACGATGCCGGAAAACCACACGTAAACCGCGGATTCCGCGTTCAGTTTAACTCTGCAATCGGACCTTACAAGGGAGGCTTGCGCTTCTCTCCAGAAGTTGGTCTTGACGTTCTTAAATTCCTTGGTTTTGAACAGGTTCTTAAAAACTCTTTGACAACTCTTCCAATGGGCGGCGGAAAAGGCGGTTCAGACTTTGATCCACACGGAAAATCAGACGCAGAAGTAATGAGATTCTGCCAGTCATTTATGACAGAACTTTATCGCCATATTGGTGCAGACACAGACGTTCCAGCTGGGGACAAAGGTGTTGGCGGACGCGAAGTTGCATTTATGTTCGGACAGTACAAGAGAATTACAAACCAGTTTACAGGCGTTCTTACAGGAAAAGGCCTGGACTTTGGCGGTTCTTTGATTCGCCCGGAAGCTACAGGCTACGGTCTTATCTACTTTGCAGACTGCATGCTCAAGGCTGTAAACACAGACTTTAACGGAAAAACATGCATTATTTCTGGAAACGGAAACGTTGCTCAGTATGCATGCGAAAAAATCAATCAGCTTGGTGGAAAAGTAATTACACTTTCTGATTCAACAGGCTACATCCTTGACGAAGACGGAATCGACGCAGAAAAGCTCGCATTCGTTATGCAGTTCCGCGGTGAACACAAAAAGATTGACACTTACATTACAAAATATCCAAAAGCAAAATTCTTTAAGGGCGAAAAACCTTGGGGAGTTAAGGCTGACTGTGCTTTCCCATGCGCAACTCAGGACGAAATCTATCTTGAAGATGCAGAAAAACTCGTTGCAAACGGCGTAAAACTTGTTGCAGAAGGTGCTAACATGCCAACACGTGCAGACGCAATCGCATACCTGCAGAAGAACGATGTTCTCTTTGCTCCAGGAAAAGCAGCAAACGCAGGCGGTGTAGCAGTTTCTGGTCTCGAAATGTCTCAGAATTCAGAACGCCTTTCCTGGACACGCGAAGAAGTTGACGCTAAGCTCAAGACAATCATGACAAACATTCATGACAACGCTTACGAAACAGCAAAAAAATACGCTCCATCAAAAACAACAGACTACGTTTCAGGCGCAAACATCTACGGCTTCTTAAAAGTAGCCCGCGCAATGGAAGCACAGGGATTGGTTTAATCGAAAGATTTTTTTGATACGGTGATTTAGATTAGACTGAAATCGTTGTGTTTTAAGTTTAACAACACGGTGATTGAGCCTGTCGAAATCACCAGCAATTAAATAAAACCATTTACAACGGCTGTCTGCAGAATTCTCTGTAAACGAAATTTCTGTAGACAGCCTTTTTTATTGTTCTTTTATTACAAACCCACATAAACTGATTTTTCTGCTATACTGAAAAAATGGCTAGAGAAAGATTAGGCAGCCGGCTTGGATTTATTCTTTTGAGCGCCGGCTGTGCAATTGGTTGTGGAAACGTATGGAAGTTTCCGTGGATGGTTGGGCAGAACGGTGGCGGTGCATTCGTTCTTGTATATCTTGCATTCCTGGTTTTGCTTGGGCTCCCGGTTTTAACTATGGAATTTGCTCTTGGAAGAGCGTCGCAGGCAAGTCCTGTAAAAATGTATCAGGCTTTGGAAAAAGACGGACAAAAGTGGCATTTGCATGGTTATGTCTGCCTTTTTGGTAACATTGCTTTAATGGCATTTTACACAGTTGTTACAGGCTGGTTCATTTATTATTTTGTGTCGTTTGTTGCAGGACGTTCAGCAGGGTTGAATTTTGTAAAAATGATTACAAATCCAAAAATTAATGTGATTTTTTTGTTTATTGCAGTTGGACTTTGTTTTTTTATTCTTACAAGGAATCTTCAGAGCGGGCTCGAAAAAATTACAAAAGTTATGATGACTCTTCTTATGCTGCTTATTCTTGTTCTTGCAGTACGCAGCATAACATTACCGAATGGTTCTAAAGGACTTTATTTTTATCTTGTTCCGGATTTTTCTAAAATAAATTTTAACGTTGTTGTTGCCGCAATGAATCAGGCATTTTTTACACTTTCGCTTGGAATTGGAGCAATGGCAATTTTTGGAAGCTACATTGGCAAAGAAAAAACTTTAATGGGCGAAAGTATTAACGTAATTGTTCTTGATACCTTTGTTGCAGTTTTTGCGGGGCTTATTATTTTTCCGGCGTGTGCATCATTTAATATTGCAGTAGATTCTGGGCCTTCTTTGCTTTTTAACACAATGACAGCCGTATTCAATTCAATGGCAGGCGGAAGATTGTGGGGAAGCCTTTTCTTTTTGTTTATGGTTTTTGCCGCTTTTTCTACAGAACTAGCTGTTTGCGAAAATATTCTTGCATGTGTGCGTGAACTTACAGGCTGGTCTCGCAAAAAGGGCTGCATAATCTGCGGAAGCGGAATTTTTTTAATTTCCCTTACAACAGCACTCGGATACAGCGTATTTAAGTTTCAGCCGTTTGCAGAAGGTTCAGCGTGGCTCGATTTTTGGGATTTTATTGTAAGTAACAATCTTTTGCCTTTAGGTTCTTTGATTTTTGCGCTTTTCTGGTGCAATAAAAAATCTGGTCGTGGCTGGCAATCTTTTATAGAAGAAGCAAATGCAGGCGAAGGCTTAAAAGTAAAAAACTGGATGAAGCCTGTTTTTGCCTGGTTTGTTCCATTGTGCATAATTGCAATCTATGTAATCGGATTAGTAACTTTTAACTGGCGATAGAATTTATTGTCGCTAGAAGTTTTAGCAGGCGTTGCGGGCGGCGTTTGAGCCCGCAGAGGGGGTAGCGGAAAACACGCGGATGCGTGGTTGGAGCGAGGGGGAGTCTTCCCCCACCTTTACCTGCGTTTTTTTGCTCTTATTGAGAAGCAATTTTGTTTTCGATATAATTCTTTTTATTATGGAAACACGTAACATTTTTGAAAATCTTTCTTGTATTGACCACCGCTATTCTCTTTCTGAAAAAGCGGTTTTTGACGGACTTTCGCAGTATATCTCTGAACAGGCTTCGATCCGCTCCTGCGCAAAATGCGAAGCTGCTTTGGTAAAGGCTCACTTAAAGGTTCGCGGTGAACTTACTGACGAACTTGCAAAAACTTTGGACGACGTTGCTGCAAAAATTGACCCGGAAGAAGTTTATGCGGAAGAAGAAAAAACAAAGCACAATATCCGCGCTCTTGTAAACGTAATGAAGACAAAGGTTGATTCAAAAATCGGACCGCTCATTCACCTTGGAGCAACTTCTGTTGATATTCTCGACACAGCATTGTCTTGCAGAATGAGAGATGTTACAAAAAATGTTGTGATTCCAGAGCTCAAAAAACTCGAAAATTATCTTTGCGACATTGCAGAACGCGAAAGCGCAACTCCTCAGGTTGGACGCACTCACGGTCAGCACGCAGTTCCAATTACATTTGGCTGGGAAATTGCAGAATTTGTTGCCAGACTCGGAAAATCAATCTTAAAAATTGAAGAACTTTCTGACGATTTAGTCGGAAAACTTGCCGGCCCGGTTGGCTCTTACAACGGACCTTCAATGATTGTAAAAGATCCGGAAGAACTTGAACGCATTTACACAGAATTCTTAGGATTAAAACCTTCTGAATATTCAAACCAGCTTGTAGAAGCAGAACACGTTCTTAGACTTTTGCTTGAAATGAACGTTGCTTTTGGAATTATTGCAAACCTTGCAGACGATCTCCGTAACTTGCAGCGCTCTGAAATTGGCGAAGTATTTGAATACTTTGCGGCAACTCAGGTTGGCTCTTCGACAATGCCACAAAAGCGCAATCCATGGAACAGCGAACACGTAAAATCTTTGTGGAAGGCAATGTGCCCGCGCGTAATTACATTCTACATGGACCAGATTTCAGAACATCAGCGCGACCTTTCAAATTCAGCAAGCCAGCGTTTTATTACAGACTACATTGCAGGATTTTCAATGGCAGTAAGCAGAATGAATTCTGTTGTAAAAGGCTTGCAGGCAGACCGCGACAACATGGCTAAAAACCTCGAAAGCGCAGGCGGAAAAGTAAAAGGCGGAGTTCTTGCAGAACCGGCTTACATTTTGCTCGGCGAAGCAGGCTACAACGACGGCCACGAAATTATCCGCCAGATTACACTCGAAGCCGAAAAAACAGGCAAAACATTCTTTGAAGTGCTCAAAACCCACGAAAAAGAATATGCAGACATTACAGCCCAGCTCGAAAAGCTCGGAGTTGAAAATCCTGCAAACTTCTTTGAGCACCCGGCAAACTACTGCGGCCTTGCCGCAAAAAAATCAGCACGCCTGGCAAGAAAATACCGCGATCTGATGAAATAAAAACAGATAAAAAATGAATATTGCCACCGGCTAAGAAAATGATTTTTGGCTGGTGGCGATTTTTTTTTGTGTGGGGGGGAATGTCGTTAAGTGCAAAGCCGTTTTTATTTTACTGCAACAATGTCCGACACTGCGGAAACAAAGGTCTTTTTGTCCTCGCTTCCTTTGCGGCTGTTTGTGCGCAGAATAATTCGGTAGGTTTTGCCGCTTTCAAGGGTTTCGGGCAGGAAGAATTCAAGAGCCTTTGCAAGATTTCGCATTATGGAGCCTGGATTAACCTTGTGCCATGCGTTTTCATCTTCTAAAAAAACACCTTCTGTGTCGCACTCGGCAAAGAAAATTCCGCCTTCTTCTCCGGAGATTTTCAGCCTGCCGCCGTCAATTCTTGCAGCTTTTCCAGCTGTAACAGTTCCATCCTTGAGCCCAGTAAAAAGGTCTGTAACACAATCAATCGAAGGGCTTGAATCTGCGACTACGATTTTGTTTATTGCCAGATTAGAGACTGCTTCGTTTGTTTCCTTTGACGAGGTGAACTTTACAAGAAGTTTTTTTATCTCGGCAGTTTCAGCAGTGTTTCCGCTTGTGCCACTTGCCGCAATGTAGAAAGTTCCCAAGTCCATAAGGTTTACGCTTTCGCCACGCTGCAGTGCTTCTATTATTTCCGCCTTTATCAGGGAAAGAATGTGCTTTGCGGTTATGGCGTTCACGCCGATGTCCTTTTTCTGAGTGCGCGCTATAAGATTGTCAATCGTTACATTGCGCCGGTCAAAACGCGCGTAATATTTTCCGCCTTTTTCAAAATAATTTTTGTACAGAGTAAGATTTCCGCTTCCTTCTGTATCCGAATAACTGATGTTTGTTGTAGTACTCATTTTTGTATGTCTCCTGTCCATTTTGGACTGTCCTTTATAAAAAGGTGAGTTTGCCTTTTCCTCACCGAACAGAATTCCCGCTTTCGACAAATTCTGTTGACCAGACACGCAGGACAGAAGTATACTTTTTTAAACTAATTTTTAAGATTCTCTGTCTTGAGTGTCTTTTTTAAGCCCTTAAAGAAATGCCTTTTACTCTGCAAATGTTTTTGGCAAATTTTAAGGGCTTAATTTTTTGCTTCATTTTTCATACAGCCTCCTCCAGCTCTTGGGCCGGACTGAATAAATCAAGAATCCTGTTTGAAAGAATCTTTCTGACAATGTTCGGGCACTGTCTTATGCGCATATAACTGTCAAAGACATAGTTTGCGCAGATCCAGCCAAGCCCAAATTCCTGCATAATCTCATCCGGACAGCAAGGCGAAAGCTTTATCACAAACGGCATAGCAGCCTGAGCATAGGTTGCAAACCTGTTACATTCCGCTTTCATCCTGGCGGCCGACTTTTTCTGATTCTCGTACAAGTGCCCAAGCTGAATATGGGCAATCTCATACCAGATTGTAAAACGGACAGTATAAGGCGGAAGCGAATCATTGTAATAAATCGCGTACCTTGACTTTGCCGTCATTACAGAAAATCCCTCTTCGTACTTTGAAGTCATAAATTCCCTGTCTGCATACAAAGCAGATGAATATTTTACAAGTTCAATTCCAAGCAAGCTCGCCACTTCAAAGCAGTCCGCCGGATATTTTTTTATTTCCAAGTCCTCAAAAAGACAATTTACCTCTTCTTCTATTTCATCATATTCACTTCCTAAAAGCCGAATAGCTCTTTCCATTAGTACCTCTTCTTACGTAAAAAGAATTTTTGCAAACTTTTTGCGCTCTTCATCGGTCAGGCTCTTTGCATTGCGCGCAATAAGCTCGAACGCCTGATTAATTTCCTGCTCTGATGAAAACTTGCGGGCATCGTCAGTTTTTCCTGTAAGATAATCGACCGTTGTGCCCAGCGCATTTGCTATGTTCAGAAGGATTGCTCCCTTCGGAACTCTGTCTCCCTTCAGGTAGTGGGAAACCGCACCCTCGCTCAAGTTTGTAGCATCGGCAAGAGCCTTCTGGCTCATTTCTGATTCCGAAAGCAGCTTGCCGATTCTGTCTTTAACAGTCATGCTTTCCATATTAATTCAATTCCTGATTCAATCTTTGCCTTTCGGCACCTCCGCCGCAATTGCCATTTTATTTTGCGGCACTTTTATTTCAATTAACCTTAACCTCCTGAAAAGAATATAAAATGTAAAGTTGTCATTGTCAAGTTTAAAGTTGTCAAAAACGTTAAAAAAAAAGACTCAAGCAATTAAAAAGCGGCCACCTGTTGTTTATAAGATTCCGGCTCTAACAGGAAAGACGTTCCGCTTAGAACAGGAAAAGGTTTTTTGCTCTAACAGGAAGGGGCTTCCGGTTAGAAGAGGAATGGAGTTGTGATTGGAAGAGGAAGGAGAGAGAATTTAAGAATAAATTTGTGCTATAATGTTATGGAAAAAAAATTTCACGAATAGAACAGGAACAAATAATGCTTAGCAATACGCTTTTGGACAATTCTCCTAATTTAAAACTTGTTGATACATTGAATGAAATAATTTGCCGTCCGGAAGTAAAAGAAATCTGTATTGCTACTGGCTATTGGGATTTGAAAGGAACGGCTTTATTAACAGATTCTCTAAAATCTTTTCTGAAAAAAGACGGAACAAAACTAAGGCTGTTGATTGGCAAAGACCCTAATGTTTTCCAAAAAGATTTGACTGCTTCAGCATATAATTCAGCAAAGAAATATCCGCAGGATTATATAAAAATAGACTTACAGAACATTGAAATGCATGACGAGCAATGCCAGAAAGCAGCAAAAATGCTTATTGACTATTGCTCAGAAGATAATCAGAAAATCAAGGTTCATATTTTCAATATAAATGAGAATGATGAAAAGCAATTCTTCCATTCAAAATGCTACATTTTTTCCGATGGAACAGATGATTTTGATGTCGGAATTATCGGAAGCAGCAATTTTACAGAGAAAGGGTTAAATGGAAATTCAGAATTAAACTATCTTGAAGCAAATCCTATGATTGTTAATTACACAGGCACAGGAAATAAAAAGGGACATATACAATGGTTCAATGAAAAATGGTCGCTTTCTGATGACTGGACAAAAGAGTTTGTTGTTGAGGTTAGTAATTCGCCTGTAGGGACAAAAGCCAAAGAGAATCCTGTTTTAAAACCTAAATTTGTTACCTCGAAAAATCTTACGCCTTACGAAAACTACATAAAACTTTTGCAAGATAAGTTTGGAATGATAACAGACACAAACTTCAAGTCAATTCTGACAGGATATTTGCCAGAAGACATCAAGCCGCTGGAATATCAGCTTAATGCCGTACAACAGTGCTATTCCTATATGATTCAGCATGGCGGTTTTGCCCTGGGAGATGTTGTAGGACTTGGAAAAACTATTGTAGGTATCTTAATCATAAAATATTTTATAGATGTTTCTGCATCTTTGAAAAAATCAGACAAAGTTTTAATTATCGTTCCGCCGGCAATAAAATCTTCTTGGGTGGATACAATTAAAAAATTTGACAAGAAGCAGACAGATAAAATTGAAGAACATATAAGATTTTTAACAACAGGAAGCCTTAACCATCTTTCTGATGATTTTTCCGAAGAAGAATTAAGCGACGCAGAAGATGTTATTGAAGAAGATGATGATTTTACTCTAAATTCTGACGACAAAAAACAGACAGTAAAAGAAATGACACCAGAAATGAAAACATTTTCTTCTGCCACTGAAAACTACGGTCTTGTAATAATAGATGAAAGTCATAAATTCCGTAATTCTGGAACTGAGATGTATATTGCGCTTTCAGAATATCTTGAAAGCGTAAATGCCCGCACTGGCTATTATCCGTTCATCGGCTTGCTTTCCGCGACAATGCAGAATAACAGTCCACGCGACATTCAGAATCAGATTTATCTTTTTGAGCATGAGCCAAAGAATTCGTCTTTTGAAAAGGTTGAAGGCCACGACTTGGAGCATTTTTTTGCAGAAATAAACAGAAAGTACAAATCAATTATCCACTCAAAGAAACAGGTATTTGGTATTGAGCAAACTTCTTTTAACTCCGCCGCAAACACAAAAAAAGAGCTGATTGAACTTTCAAAAGAAGTCCGTGAAAAAGTTTTAAGCGACATTCTTGTTAGGCGTACAAGAATAGATATTAAAAAGCATTATTCGGATGATTTGAAATTCCCTCAAGTTCATGGGCCTGAAAATCTGTATTACACTATGGACAAAAAATTAGCCCAGCTCTTTTCCGATACGATGAATATGATTGCCCCAAAAACATCAGAAGAAAATCCGTTTGCAACAGAAGGTCTTGGATATTACCGTTACCGGGCTACAATGTTTCTTAACAGCAAATATGAAAAGATTTATTCTGGAAGAAACATGACGGCCCAGCGTTCTTCTAATCAGCTTGCAAGAATTATGCAGATTCTTCTTGTAAAGCGGCTTGAAAGCAGTTTTGAAGCTTTTAAGGAATCTTTGAGAAACTTTCAGAAATATACTCAAAACATGATTACCATGTGGGAGAATGATGCAATCTTTATTTGTCCTCAAATTGATGTAAACAAGGAGCTGAACATAAAGGAAAAGCAGACAAAAAATCCTGACAAACTTATCACTATTGAGTCTTGCTTTGATGACATAAGAGCAAAAATCGAAAAACTCAACAAAGATGGCAGAAATCAAAAAAAACAGAATGCTGAATATAACTGTTCTGACTTTAAAACCTTTGGAGATGAAAAAAAGAGTTATATTGATTATTTGAAATCAGACTTGGCGAAAATCAACGATCTTGTAGAACGCTGGAACGAAAACGACTATGATCCTAAATTTGACAGATTCAAGTCTGCTCTTAAAGAAAATTCAGGACTTTTCTGCAAAGAAAGAAACACACCTCATAAACTCGTAATCTTCTCGGAAGCAATTAGCACAGTCAAGTCTTTGAGCCGTGCAGTAGAAAACATTACAGGAAAAGAGCCTTTAGTTATAACTGCGTCAAACCGTGACGAAAAAGAACCTGTTATCAGGGAAAACTTTGATGCAAACTATGATAAAGAAAAACAAAAGAATGATTACGATGTAATTATTACAACAGAAGTTCTTGCCGAAGGCATTAACCTGCACAGGGCAAATTCAATACTGAATTACGATACGCCATGGAATTCCACACGACTTATTCAAAGAATCGGCCGTGTAAACCGTATCGGAAGTGAAAACAAAGATATTTATGTTTATAATTTTTACCCTTCAAGCCAGGGAGACGAGCAGATAAATCTTGTACAGAATGCTTACACTAAACTGCAGTCTTTTCATACAATGTTTGGCGAGGACGCAAAAATATTCAGCCAGGAAGAGGAGCTTTCAGAAGGAAATTTTGAAGCAATTGTTGACGGCGAGGAAAGTCCGCAAGAGAAATATATTGCTGAATTAAAGAAATACAAGGATTCAAATCCTGAACGCTATGATTTTATCCAAACCCTTGAAAGCGCAGAAGAAAAGTCCTTTGTTCCTGCTATGCAAGATGAAAAAGGGAACTCCTATTTTGCAATAAAAATAAAAAATAAATGTGGCTGTGTCTATGTAAAAGTTGAAAAAGACTTGCAGGCTCAGGTTATCAACTATCTGGATATGTTCGATTCCTGCAAATGCGCCACAAATACGGCTGAAGCCTCTTTTGACACAATCGAAAATATCGAATCAAAAAGAAAGGCGGCGATGAACGCTTATCATATATATGAAAACAGACTGAGCAAGGCCAAAAATGCAAAAATTGTTGTTTCAAATGTGCTTATAAAGGCAAATGAGTGGATTAAAAGCCAAAAACTTCCAAAAGAATCCATGAGCTTAATAGGGCAGGCAATGAAAGCAATTAAAGCGGGCAATACAACTCTGGCAAAGAGATTAGACAAGCTACTTTCTGAACTTGGAGAGCCTGACAAACTGCTTATTCCTGTATCTACAGAGGATATTGTAAATATGATTCAGCAAGAGCTTGGAAATATAACAACTGCAAATACGCAAAAGCATGGCGAAGCTTATATTTTCGCTGGATTTTATTATTAACAGAGGGAAAATAAATGACAAACTTTAGACAGATTTTCGAAAATGACTGGTGCGGAATTGAAAACTTTTTGAAGGAGGTTTTATCTCCTGTCTTTGGCGATTACGAACAAGGCTATGATGTTCTTACAAATGATCCAGAGGTTTGCCAAAAAGCTAAAAATGCAAATATCACAGAAATTCGACACGCGGCTTCTTTTGATTTTTACGGCAGCGAGCTAAAAGTATTTGACATAACAGTTGGAGACGACAAAAAGCTTGAAAACAATAAGGTTGGAATTCAGACTATTGTCCGCCAGTATATAAATCAGTTTGAAGGCGCGCTGATAATCTTCCATCATCAGAATGTGGAAAACCGGGAATGGAGATTTTCTTATGTTGAAAAAAGAGTAAAGGCAAAAGATTCTACTTCCGCAAAGAGATATACATATATTTTAGGAAAAGGGCATCCTGCACGGACTATAGCAGAACGTCTTAATTACCTTGAAAGCAAAAAGGATAAAGGAGAAACAATTCTTTTATCAGCCCTTACAAATGCGTTCAGTGTGGAAGCCCTTACAAAACAGTTTTATCAGGAACTGTTCAGCTGGTACACCTGGGCCTGCAAACTTTCAACCTATCCGCAAGGAAAAGGAAACAGCGTAAAACAGACTTGCAAAAATAATGAGACAAATCTTATAAGGCTTATAACCCGACTAATGTTCGTCTGGTTTATTAAACAAAAAGACCTGATTCCATCTTGGATTTTCGACGAGTCAGAACTTAAAGGAATTCTGTCAGACTTTGATACTCAGAGCGCAGAAAAAGGCAACTACTACAATGCGGTTATCCAGAACCTTTTCTTTGCAACTTTGAACAAGGCGATTGCGGAGCGCAGTTTTACAAATGACGACAAATCGTATCTTCAATACGGAATCAAAACTTTATACAGGGACGACAACAAAAAATCATTCTTTAAGGTAAGCCATGAAGAAATAATCAGATTGTTCAGTTCCGTGCCTTTTTTGAACGGCGGACTTTTTGAATGTCTTGATAAACTTGAGTCTTCTGAAAATGGAAACAATATACAGATTTACAACGACGGTTTTAGCCGTGAAAAAGACCGCAGGGCTTTTATTCCGAACGCATTATTTTTCCAGAAAGAAAAAGACGGACACGAGGGCATTGTTCATATCTTAAACAGATATAATTTTACAGTGGAAGAAAACAGTCCAAGCGATGTGCAGGTTGCACTTGATCCGGAACTGCTGGGAAAAGTATTTGAGAATCTCTTGGGAACTTATAATCCGGAAACAAGCGAGACCGCCCGCAAAGATTCCGGCTCGTTTTACACGCCACGCGAAATTGTTAATTTTATGGTGAACGAATCCATAAAAAACTATCTGGAAAACACTATTGAACTTTCAAAGGAACAGCTCAGTCAGCTTTTTGATGACAATATCACCGAGGTAAAATTCAAGGACAACGACAAAATCAAAAATGCGCTTATGAGCATAAAAGTTCTTGATCCGGCATGCGGCTCAGGAGCTTTCCCAGTGGGAATTTTGCAGAGACTAGTCAGCTTAATAAGAAAACTTGATACTTCTTATGATTCAAAACAAACTCTTTATGAGCTTAAATTGCACTTGATAGAAAACTGCATATTCGGCTCCGACATTCAGACAATCGCAGTGCAGATTGCAAAGCTCCGATTCTTTATAACGCTGATTTGTGAGCAGGAAAAAGGAAGCGACGCAAAAAATAACTATGGATTTGACCCTCTGCCGAATCTGGAAACAAAATTTGTTGCGGCAAACAGCTTAATTAGTTTGCGTTCAGAACAGTCTTTTGCTTTGGGAATTAAAAACGACACTTTAAGCAAACTTAAAGAAGAACTTCTTGAGATTAGAACAAATCATTTTAAAGCTTCTACTGCTAGCAAAAAGAAAGAATACCGAATCAAAGACAAGGAAAAGAGAGCAGAAATTATTTCACTGCTTGAAAAGCAGGTTGTAGGAATCAACACAACAAAAGTTGCTTTGCTTGAAAATGAAATTAAAACTCTCGAATCAAAAATAAACGCTCTGCCAGTTGTGATGGTTGATATGACAGAAAATCAAGTCGAATTGTTTGATAGTTCACCAAAAACTTTGTTCCAAAAAGACAAGAACGAAGACGAAAGAAAAGACGCTCAAAAGAAACTAAAAATTGCCCGGAAAAATCTTGAAAAAGAAAAAACGAAAAAATACAGTGATGAAAACGGAGCGAAATCACTTGAAGAGCTTGTAAACTGGAATCCTTACGACCAGAACGCAGTGAGCAGCTTCTTTGACGCGAACTGGATGTTCGGAATCGAGGACGGATTCGACATCGTGATTGGAAACCCGCCGTATATCCAGCTTCAGAACAACGGCGGAAAACTTGCAAGCCTATACGAAAGCCAGAATTACAAGGCGTTTGCGAAGACGGGCGACATTTACTGCCTTTTTTATGAACGCGGTTTTAACCTGCTGAAAGATAACGGGCATCTCTGCTTTATTACCTCAAACAAATGGATGCGCGCAGGCTACGGCGAAAAGCTCCGCGACTTTTTTGCGAAAAATGTAAACCCGAAGGAGCTTATAGACTTTGCCGGCGTAAAGGTCTTTGAAAGCGCGACCGTTGATACGAACATTCTGCTTTTCCAGAAAGCGCCGAACAAAAAGCAGACGCTTGCCTGCGTCACAAAAAATATGAAATATGATGACTTAGGGAATTTGAGCCATTTTATTCAGCAAAATTCATCTGCTTGCGCATTTGAAAATTCTGAAAGC
>CAVKVK010000038.1:0-19230 GCA_963659855.1 Parabacteroides distasonis
GTTAAAACAAGTCCGCCTTTATTGTCCGGGAAACTTATTGCTTCAATTAAAAGCGTGTCGCCTCCCATGCTCGTCCAGGCAAGACCAATGCAGGTTCCCGGGACTTCTGCCTTTTTAATTTCGCTTTCGTCAAAAACAGGCTTTCCAAGATAACGGTCAAGGTCTTTTGCGTCAATCGTAAAAGTTTTTTCGGTTAAAGTTTTTATTTCGTTATTTTGAATTTCTGACAAATCGCTCAGTTTTTTTATATCAGCAGGAATTCCAGAAAGTCCTTCAGTAACAATTTTGCGGTGAATGCGGTCAATACATTTTTCGTAATTGCGCACTCCGGCTTCGCGGGCATATTCTTCTGCAATTCTAGTAAGTGCAGATTTTGTATATTTTACCTGCCCTTTTGCAAGCCCGTTTTTTTCCAGATTTTTCGGAATCAGATACTTACGCGCAATTTCTAATTTTTCCTGATCAATATAACCCGCAAGCTGAATTATTTCTGCACGATCAAGCAAAGGTCCCGGAATTGAATCAAGAGTATTTGCAGTAAGAATAAAAAATACATTACTTACATCAAACGGAAGATCAAGATAACTGTCGCGGAAAGAAACATTCTGCTCAGGATCTAAAACTTCGAGCAACGCGCTTGCAGGATCTCCCTGAACGCTTGAGCCCATTTTATCAATTTCGTCAATCATAAAAACCGGCGATTTTGTTTTTGTAATTTTTAAGCCCTGCAGGATTTTTCCTGGCATTGCTCCAATGTAAGTTCTGCGGTGACCTTTAATTTCTGCTTCGTCGCGCATTCCACCAACACTAAAGCGATAAAAAGGTTTGTTCATTGCAGCTGCAATTGAGTGTCCGATCGAAGTTTTTCCAACGCCTGGAGGACCAACCAGAATCATTATTGAACCCTTGTTGTCGTTTTTCATTTTTCGAACGGCAAGATATTCAAGAATTCTTTTTTTTACATCGTCTAAGCCATAATGGTCTTTTTCGAGAATTTTATATGCTTTTGCAAGATCAAGAGTTTCTTTTTTTTCTTCATTCCACGGAAGTCCACAAACAAGTTCAAGATAATTGCGGCTTACAAAATATTCAGAAGAAGAAGGATCCATAAGTTTGAATTTTTCAAGTTCGCTTTCAACGCTTTCTTTTACTTCACCTTCAAATTTAAAGCTTTCAATTTTTGCCTTAAATTTTGAATAATCATTGCCTTCTCCGTCAGCGCCAACTCCAAGTTCGTCCTGGATTGCCTTCATTTCTTCACGCAAAAAGTATTCACGTTGATTTTTTTCAATTTTTTCGTTCAGTTCATTCTGAACCTTTTTTTGCATGCGGAGCAATTCCTGCTCTTTTTTAATAAATACGAGAACCTGCTCAAGGCGGCTGCGGATATTTGTTTCTTCAAGAACTTTCTGCTGTTCAAGTTTGTCAACATTCAAAATAGAAGCAACAAAATCTGCAATTTTTCCAGGATTATCGATATTTACCATATTCAATCGCATTTCTTCTGAAAAAAGAGGATTGTTGTCGCTTATTTCTTTCATTTCGCTGATAAGCGCACGAGTCAAGGCTTTTGTTTCAAAAGTGTCGCTTTCTTCGTCTTCAAGATAAGAAACAAATACCACAACCGGATTTGTTGCAGACAAAGTTCTTTTTATCTTAAATCTTTTTATTGTAGAAACAAAAATATTTACTCCACCGTCTGGCAGATTGATTTTTTTAATAATGCGGGCAACTGTTCCAATTGAATACAAATCGCTCACACAAGGAGTTTCTGTTTCATTTTTAGCAAGAACAAGCCCAATAAAGCCGTCGCCTGCAAATGCGTCTTCAACAGTTTTTATGTCATCTGCATTAGAAATCATAAGCGGCGTAAAAATTCCAGGAAATATAGGCCGTCCGTTAAGGGCTATCAGCGGAAGTTTTACCGGCAAAGTCTGATCAATCGAAATAATCGGACCAAAAGAACCGTTCTTTGATTCCTTTTTTTTGCCGGAAGTTTTCTTCTTTTTAGAATCTTCTTTTTCTGGATTTTTTGACTTGCCGTCCTTTTCTACAGTTACTTCTATATCAACGGGAATGTCTTTACCATCTTTATCGCTTTTATTTTCATTGATTAAATCATTTAATACGTTTTTAAACTGCTCAGTAACCTGTTCAATAGTACTGTCCAGATCTTTGTTATCGTCGTTATTATTTTTTGCCATATTTATAATTTACTAACAAAACATCTGCTCGACAATATAAAAATCATTTTACAGAACGTTCAAGTCCGGCTGTTAAAAAAAGTTCATCCTGGTACCAGTCAAGAATAAGCGAATAAAAAGCATCGTTATATCCATTGCTCTTGGCAAGAATTTTGTAAACAGTTCCAGTTTTTAATTCCCCGGCAGGAATTTCGTCTAACAAAACCCACTTGCCTCGATAAGAAAGATAAAACTTTGTAGATTTTGTAAGATCTTTTCCAGTTTCGCGGTCGTAGCTCTGTGCATGAACTTTTATCGGGCGAGTTATTTTTTCAAGATTTTTAATATCAAGATTTATTTTTTCGCCTTTAACTTCCAGCGTCTGCCACATAATATAAGGGCCAACGGCAATTTTTATGCGGTATTTTCCAGGACGCAGATAAACTGGATAAGTTTCGTAAGTTTTTGATTTTTTTTGCGTAAAAACTCGGCGGCTGTTATTTACTTCCGGAATGTCTTTTCCGTCATCAACAAAGAAAAATGCCCTTACAGGTAAATCGCTTGCAACAGAAGATGTTGACGGAAGTTCCATGTTTAAGACAACGCTTTTATACCAGTGGCTCAAAACTGTTTTATGAACAAATCCTTTGTTCCACACCCAGCCGCACAAAACGCAGAGAATGGCGCCAAGAATAATTCCTGCAGTAATTTTTTTACCGCGTTCACTTTTGCGTTCAAATGCAGGAATTGCAAACTGTCTTTTTGTAAGAACGGTCTGTGCAAGAGCAATGCGAATTTTGTGAGTGTCGTAATGAGAAAGATATTTTTTTAAGATTTTTATAACAGGTTCAATTGACTGGAATCGTCTGTCTGGCTTTGCCTTAAGCATTTTTTTTATCATCCGGCAAATTACTTTTGGAATTGATTTGTCAATTTTGCGGGGATTTACATATCTTCCTTTTTTTATTTTTTCGAGAGTTTCTTCGTTTAATACTGAAGGAAATGGTTTTGTTCCTGTAAGCATTTCGTAAAGCATTACGCCCATTGAATAAATATCTGCCCTTTTGTCTACGCTGCGGCTGTCTGTAATCTGCTCTGGAGACATATAGGCAGGAGTGCCGAGAGTAACGCCGTGCTGAGTAAGTCCGTCGCTAACCTTTGTTGGCTCAGTATCCGTTTGTCCGGTTGAATCAGAAAGTTCTTCTTCGCTTTCTGAAGAGGCAATTCCAAAGTCTGCAAGTTTTACTTCTGCACGTTTAGAAATTAAAATATTTCCTGGTTTTATGTCTCTGTGAACAATTCCACGCGCATGGGCAAATTTTAAAGCCATGCAGGCATCTAAAAAAATCAAAAGTGCAAGTTCTGTTTCTAAGGCAATCTGTTTGTCCAGAATCTGGGCAAGAGAAAGACCTTCTACAAATTCTTCAACAATATAATGGCTCTGACCTTCAATAAAGTAGTCAAACAAATGAACAATAAACGGGCTCTGCATGTCAAGGAGAATCTGGGCTTCACGCTTAAAACGTTCTTTTACAATTTTATTGTTGCGTATTGTAAGTTTTTTAATAATTACCATTCGTTTTAGCGAAGGATGAACAGCCTTGTAAACAGCCCCCATTCCACCTTTTGCAACGAGCCCCATAATTTTGTACTTGCCAATCATTTCAGGAATTTTTTCTGCCATAATTCTTCCTTTTGTTATTGTTCACAAACACAGATTATATCTGTTTCCGGATTGAATTTTTCGTCTGGTCTGACAACTGCAATGTTTTCTTTTTCTGGATTGTGTATCTGAATATATTTTCCCCTCTGCCTTAATTCAACATTTTTTCGCACAGGTCTGTGGCCACCAATCCATACGACATTTTTTAAATTTTTTCCGACAAGATTTTTTATTGTTTTAGAAACACTTCCTTTTTGCGCTTCGCCGTTTGCTGTCCAGGTTAAAGCATAAACCGCTTCTGGAAATTCCCTGTAATTTATTATTTTAGACTTTGTAAGAACGACAGCCGGTTCTGCGTGGCTTACGACAAGGTTGTCAAAAACTGCACACAAAGGCAGGGCGTGTTCAAGGCAACTCCACAAATAAATAATTGCATCGTCGTATTGTTCAAAAAGAAAACGATAAAACATTTCGCCTTCGCGGGCAATTTTATAAAAAGGATGATTTCCAAAGCCTTCTTCGTTGAGCACGTTTTCGTGGTTGCCTTTTAACAAATGAAAATTCTGGGGGCAATTGAGTTTTAGCGTTAAAAGCATTCTAAAAAGCTTTAAATTTTCCAGCATTTCTTCGTTCATTTCCGGACTAAAAATTACACCGTTTTTGTACTGGGCATAAGCTTTTTTCCAGCGGGCATAACTTCGCATCTCTGAATGAAAAACATCGCCAACGCAGACAAGGTAAACAAGTTTTTTCTGGCAGGCTTCAAGAACAGAAATCTGAGATTCCTGAATTTTGATTTTATAATTTAAAATATCCTGTAAAAAATAAGCGCGGGCATGAAGATCCGGAACAACAATCACAGTTTTTTGATTTTGAATATTTTCGTTACTGGAATTTTCTTTTTTAGTGCAAAAATTCAATAAACCGCCGGAAAACTTCTGTCCACCCTTTGCTTTTGGACGATAGGAAGAATCTTCGTTTTCGAGAAGAGAAAGAGTTTTAGAAATCAGTTCAAAAAGACAATCGTATGAAGGAAAATCTTTTGAATTATAAATTGAATCAAGGCAGGTTCGTAAATCCACAATAAAAAACTCACCCTAGGCAAAAACGAGATTTACAGAGCCAATCGTAATTTTGTCGCCCTTATTGAGCTTTACGTACTTGTCGTTTGGAATCCGCTTACCGTTAATAAAAGTTCCGTTTGTAGAATTTTCGTCTTTTATAAAAAAAACATCTTTTATTTTTTGAATTGTAGCATGCATACGGCTGGCAAGTTTATTGTCAACAACAATGCTGCATTCCGGGGAACGTCCAATCGTCATTTTTGCAACAAGATTGATTTTTTTACGGTTGAACATAAGATAAGAAACCTGACTAGAATCAGCAATTTTTTCCAGATGCTGCCCAACTGGTGAACTTGTAACAATTGTAGTATCTTGCATAAGTTGAATTATACAACTCAAAATAAAACGTGTAAAATTCTGTAGCAACGGTGAAACATGCGCTGGTGGTTTCAACGGGCTCAACCACCGTGAACACTGACTGCGACCACTGGGAGAGCCCTTTTATAAACAAAAACTATTCAAACAAAGCAGAATGTAAAGTCTGAACAACTGTATTTGCCTGGCTTGAGTCAACCAGGAAGCTGATATTTACCTTGCTTGCACCCTGAGAAATCATCTGAACGTTGATGTTTTCTTTATTTAATGCAGTAAATGCGTCCGCAAGGATTGAACTGGAAGCCGAAGCATCGCAGATTATTGTAACAATTGCTTTTTCTGTTTTTACGGTAACGTCAGCAGCACGTTTTAAATCTTCAACCAGACCTTCAAGATTAGAAGAAGCATTAACTGTAAGCGAAACAGAAACTTCGGAAGTTGCAATAACGTCTACGCTCACATTCCATTTTAAGAACTGATTAAAAACATGAGCCAAAAATCCGCAGGCACCAAACATATTGTTTGACTGAATATCAATCAAATCAACGTTTTTTACGCTTGTAATTGCAAGTACGCGTGGAGTTGTACCAGTGTGTTTTGCAAGAATTACAGAACCTTCACTTTTGATATTGTAAGAATTTTTAACGCGGACAGGAGTTCCAGTTTTGCGGCAAGGAATCATTGAACGCGGATGCAAAACCTGAGAGCCAAACATAGCAAGTTCCTGAGCTTCTTCGTAGGTAACTTCTGGAACTGGACGTGCATTTTTTACAATGCGCGGATCTGTAGTAAGAATTCCGTCAACATCCTTCCATGTCTGAATTTCTTTTGCGCCCAAAGCCGCTCCGAGCATTGTTGCAGAAAGGTCTGAACCACCGCGGCCAAGAGTTGTAATAACTCCGTTTTTGTCTTTTGCAATAAAACCAGTAACGATTGGAATTTCTTTTTGAATTCCATTTTTGTAATCGGCTAATTTTTCCGGAATGTTTTTCCAGACTTCGTCCAGAAGTTCTGCATTCATAAAGTTTGAATCAGAAACAAAGCCAACGTCCCAGGCATCATAAAATTTAGCAGGAGTTTTTTCTTTATTTAAGTAAGCTGCCATAAGGCGAACACTCATTCTTTCGCCAAAACTTACAAGATAGTCGCGCGAACGTTTAGAAAGTTCGTGGAGCATGCTGATTCCTGTAAGCAGAGTTTTTAATTCACCCAAAAGTTCTTTTACAGCAGGAACGTCAACTTCAAGTTCTTTTGCTGTATCAAGATGAAGTTTTTCAACTTTTTCAATATCAACCTTACCGTTTACTGCCATATCTGCAGCTTCGAGCAGGTGATCTGTTGTGTCGCCCATTGCACTCAAAATAACAAGAGGACGTTCTTCTTTATAAGCCTGAATAATAGAGGCAACGTGTTTAATTCTTTCGGCATTAGCAACGCTTGAGCCACCAAATTTCATTACTATCATAATTAAAAATTATAATGAAATAAAAGACTGTGCACAACTAAAGCAGTTTTTCAAATCCGAGTCAGTTTTATTTTACAGGATTAAAGACGACTGAAAGATTTGAAAGATCTATTTTTTCGGCCTTTACTAGAATTTCGTCGTTAAGATCACAATCAGTGCCTTCAATTGAACACTCCATTCCCAGTTCTTCAATTAAAAAAACTGTCTGTTTTGGCTCTTTAGAAAGACAAATTGCCTTTCCCTGCCATTGAGGATTTTGCAAAAGATAAACAAGAGTCCAGTGAGTATTGCTGTTTCGTTCAGCCTGTCGCGCAGCACGAGCAGCAGCATCTCCGGCAGCAACTCTAAGCAGCATTGTGTCTTTGTCAATTAAAGGCTCACCTTTTATAAATGCGCGCAACTGTTCGTGTCCAATTAAATCTCCGTAACGGCGCAATGGAGAAGTAACCTGACTGTACATGCTAAGACCGAGCGCTGCATGAGAAGAAGGCGTAACTCCTACATTTCTTTTTCGCATGCAACGGCGAAGTCTGTACTGACCGGCAAGCCCTGGAGGCAGAGTTTCTGGAATTTCTGGTTTTTCCTGACTTATAAACGGAAAAGGAATGTTGTTCTTAAAAGCAAAACGGGCAGCCCCTTCTCCGGCTAAAATCATACATTCACGCACAACTTCACCACTTTCGTAATGAACAACATTTTCCATGCTTACTTTTTTTGTTTCGCTGTCTACAACAACGTGAACTTCCGGCATTGTAATAGAAACTGCGCCTTTTTTAGTTCTGCGTTTAAAAGTTTTTTTTGCAATCTCGAACAAAGGTTTTAATTCTGGAGTGTCCTTTAATTCATCTGCTTTTTCGTACGAAAGCCGCTTAACGTCAACAATTGTGCGCAAAACTTCGCAGTTTTCAATTTCGCAATCTTCTGTCAGTTTTATTTTAAAACTTAAGGCACGGCTTATTTCTTTTAATCCGAGTGCATAATCTTCAAGACAGTCTTCGCTCAGCATGCGCGCAGCCCCTTCCGGAATATAAAGAGTTGCACCTCTTCCGCGGGCACTGATATCTATCGGACTGTCCGGCAAAACTGTGCTTGCAGGGTCAGCAATGTGAACCCACAAATATTCACCGTCAAAAGCAATTGCGTCGTCCGGGTCTGTTGACCACGGAGAGTCGATTGCATAGCTGACTCCCGGAACTGTTATTCTTTCTTCTTCTGGTGGAGTTGTAAGGCTGAGTTTTGCACTTTTCATGCTTAAGCCCCAGCGCAGCGGATAAGGATTTTTTGTTATGTCCCAGATTTTGCACTTTAAAAGAACTTCGTGAGCACGTTCTGGAGTTTCTTTAAGATTTGCATCTTTTAAGATTTTACAGTGTTCGGTTTTTCCAAGAGCAAAGGCTTCTACTTCCTGCATGTATTTTGCGTCGGAAGGAAGATCAAGGCTGAACTTTTTAAGGCGTTCGATAAAGGCCTGGCGGAGTTCTTCTGCATGTTCTTTTTCGAAAGCCTTGTTTTTTATTTCTTCAATTTTTTCTAAGCTGCGGGGAATAAAATAAAGTTTTACATTTTCTGTGCCGCTAAGGTCAATTTTTTCTTCAAAGCAAAAGCCCTTTTTTAACGCACAGTAAATGCCCCAGACTTCACCGCTTTTTACACTTCCACGAATCAGTTCAACTAAGTCTGTAAATAAAAGCGGAGAACTTGCAGTTTCGCTTTCGCTGAGTAAAAGTTCGTGAACTTCGTTTATCTGATTTTCTACTTCGCTTTCTGGAGCAAGAGCTGATTCTGCAAAGTCCAGGCAGGAATCTAAAGACGCTGCCGGCTCTTTACTCAAAAGAATTACATCGCGCAGACGCACTTTCTGGCTTGCAAAAACAGCCTTTTTGCCACTTACCGTAGCTCTGGAAACACACCAGTTTACTAAAAATTTGTCTCCTTCGATCGACTCAACAAGTGCGCACGAACTTTTATAAATAACAACAGAATTCTTTTGCATAAACCACCCGCCATTGATTTTACAAAAAACAGGTGTTTTTTACAATCTAAAGGGATTTGTAAAAAAGACTAGAAAAGGTCGCTCATTCCGTAGAGATGCCCGTGTTTAAGTTCTCCGGAGTTAATTTTTGAGCAAAGGCGTTCCAATGCTTTTACGCTGCCTCTTGCAAAACCTTCTCGGCTGCGGGCACGGTGAGTAAGTTCAATTTCGTCGGCAGGACTGTCAAAAAATACTGTGTGTGTGCCTGGAACAAAACCTACACGAGTAGAACTTACATGAAGCTGATTTGACTTTGGCTTTTCGTGGAAGGCGTCAAAAACCATTTCTGTTTTTGTTTTATTTGACTTCATTACGCGACGGGCAACTTCTAAAGCAGTTCCTGAAGGACTGTCTGCTTTCTGGTTGTGGTGAGCTTCCCAGACTGCAACGTCGTATTCTGAATATTCTGACATGATTTTTGCAGCTTCTTCGACGATTTTATAAAACATATTTACGCCGATTGAAAAATTAGAAGAACGCATTACAGTTCCGTTTGTTTTTGCACAAAGTTCTGCAATTTCGCCTTCGTTTTTTGCCCAGCCTGTAGTTCCAACAACAACAGGAAGTCCAAGTGGAATTAAAGCATTTAAATTACCGATTACAGCTGCCGGATGAGAAAATTCAATTACGCCTTCCGCTCCGCTCTTTTTTACAGCCTCGGCTACTGCCTTTGAGTCTCCGGCAGGAACAATAACAGAAGCGTCTTTTGCCATAACATCAATTGTTGCAACAACTTCGTGACCTGCTTCCTGTGCACAGGAAGCAATCATGTGGCCCATTTTTCCATATCCGACAAGTGCAATTTTCATAAATTTTATTCCTCTTTTGTTTTTCGTAGAGTATACAATTTATCAATAAAGTAGGCAAAGACAATTATTGCCGGCCGAGACTAAAGAATGCGCATTTTTGTCTGCAATTCTAGCCCGCAATGGAGCAACGGCGGCAGCCGGTCCGAAGGACTGAGGGCTACCGAATTGCGTAACTGCGGACGAGAAAGCAGATTGCGCTACGAATTTTTAGCGAACAATCGTAACTGTTACCGGATAAGAAACATAGATTGATGTTGAATAACTGGCAGAAATTGTTACCTGATAAGTTCCAACAGAAAGTTTTGAAAGTGGAATTATAAAATCTACGCCAGAAGTTCCGGCATCGCTTTCAGTTTTTGCGTAGTATGTCTGGCCGCCTTTTGCAAGAGTAAGAACTACAGAATCATATGTAAAGTCTTCTGTAATTTTTTTGTCGTCTGCAACCGGCTTAAAGTTCCAGGTAGAAGTTGTGGCAGATGCTGCATCAATAGTCACAGTGTTCTGGCTTTCTGTAAGGGCTGTTCCATCAACTGTAATCCAGGTGCCTTTAATAAAGTAATCTTCTTTCTGTAAGATTTCTACTTTCTGAGTGCCGTTTGAATACTTTGCGTAAAGATCAAGGTTTGCAGAGCCTGTATATGTTGTGTCTGTAACTGCTGTTCCTTCGCCGTCTACCCATTTGCTCCATACTGCAGCAGAATCATCTGAAGAATACTTAAGGAGAGGAGCGCCTGTTGTTCCGCCATTTGGCTGAATAATTGCGTTTCCGTCAGCACTCTGGCAGGAATATTCTACAATGTCAGTCTGAGAGCCAGTTGTTGTTGTGTCGCCAGTTGTGTAATAAATACCGCCGTTAAGGTGATATGTTGTTCTGTAGCGGTTAATTACTGCACTTGTGAATGCTGTTCCTGTAGTGCCGTCAACTGTTACGTAAGCATAATCAGAAGAGCCGGCATCGTTTACAGCGCGCAATCTTGCAGCGTAGCGAACTCCAAGTTCAGCATACAAAGCAGCTGCCTTGTTTCCAGTTAAAAGAGAACCGCTTGCATAAACTTCTGTAGAAGAAAAATGAGAATCATAAGTAACAAAAGATGCGCCTGTCAGTGCTTTTGCTGTTGTCCATTCATCATCTGTTGTCGGGAGATCTGTTGTTGTGTCTGCAAGTGTAAGAAGTTCAAGTTCGTAAGAAAGTTCGTTCTTAGAACCACGTTCCCAGACAAAGTCTACTGTGTAATAGCCGGTTCTGTCAGCGTCTGCGTTGTTTTCGTAGCTTGCCTTAAAGTCTGTTGGAACAGAAGGAACTTCGCCAATTACGTTTGGAATTGCAATTGAATTATTAAGAGTTTTTCCAGGAAGAACGATTAAAGTGTCGCTCCATACAAAAGTTTTGCTAGTTGCAATATTTGTATAAGTAACTTTAAAAACGTAAGTTCCAGGAGCCATTGAGGTAAGAGAATAGTTTGCCTCTGCTGGTGCGGAAGAATCGAGAGTAATTGTCTTAAGAGTAGCGTCACCAGTTCCGTCGCCTTTTACAGTTGCATCTGCTCCGTCTGTAAGTTTGTAGATTCCGGCTGTAATTGAATATCCGTCTGGAGTTGTCCAGTCGTCGTTATAAAGTTTTAATGCAACTTCAGCTTCTTTTGTAAGGCCGTCTGGCGAAAGTGTGAACTTTGCAGTGTCTGCGTATGTCATATCAAGAGAAGCATAACCGATAAGAACAGCGTTTTCCTTCATTTCTGAAAGTGTAGTTGGGGCTGTTGAATTCTTTTCTACTGCAACCAAAGTAAATTCCCAGAAAGCAACATCCGCGTCAATCTTGATTGTTCCTACAGTAGTTGAAGAATCTGAAATAAAATCTACCTTAACCGGAGCGTCGAATACATCGCCGTTTGTTGCAACGCCGTAAATATAAAGGTCAACAGTGTTAGCGTCGTAAGAAGTTGACATAATAGTTCTGGCAGCAGATTTTGCTACAGAATTCTGAGAAGAAGAATCTAAAGAATCCGAAGAAACAAGCTCAGAATAATTTGTAACAGCAATATTCAATGTTTTTGAATTGCTGCCTGAATTGCTTACAGAGGCTTCTGTAAGCTGATTTGCACACGAAGCGCAAACAAACATAGCTGCAAAGGCTGCAAGATATTTTGCAGCACGCAAAGCCATTTTTCCATTTAATTTCATTATTTTTTTCCTCCAAAAAAAAATTACAATTAAAAAGTGATTCTTAAAGCTGATAAACTACGATTCTACAGTTGTCGCTGTATTCATTACCCTCCTTGTCCGTTACTGTCAGTGTGAGTTTGTATGTTCCGTTTTCCAGACTAGAAGTCGGAATATACAAAATAAACGCTCTCGATGTCTCAGAAGAACCATTGCTAAGACTGTAACTTACAGCCCTTTCAACGGAATAAGTCAAATTAACTTCTGTAACCTGTTCAATCTGCAAAAGTTTCCATTTGTAAGAAGCGCAGTTTTTAGGTCCGTAAAGATTTAAAGTTGCATTGTTGCTTACAAAGTAAGTTTCTTTCAGCATATTTTCCTGCTCAAAGCCGTCATCGCCAGGCGAAAGAGAAGAAGTTGATTTTTTTACAGAAACTTCACTTTCAAATGCAGAGTTATAATCAGAAATAATTGAATCAATCGAATTTGAACATGTAGCAAACAAAAAAAGAGAAAATATAAGCAAAACAAACTTTTTTAACTTAAGGAATTTCATATTCAATTTTTGCCACCAGCTCTAAAACAAAAGCCCACGCCCGCATTTACGCCGAAACTTAAAATTGAATCCCATTGCACGCCTGCAAAAACATTCAGCCAGTTAAAATAAAGGGCAACGCGCCCCGCAAAATCAAACGAATAAAAAATATTAGAACGATAAAATTCTTCTCCAAACTTTTTATTCCACAAATACAAAAGGTTTGCCCCGCAAGAAACTTCTGCGCTCAAACCAAATTTTTTGTCAACAAAAGGCATCATAAAAATTCCAAACGGAATATAAATGCCAGAACCTGCAAGACAAGGAGAATCTAAAGACTTGTCATTATTTGTGTAACTGTAAGGAAAATCTTTTTCAGGAAAGGCAATAAAAGGCCGCACTCTGCCACCAATAAAGAATGGTTTTAAAACATCGTAGGAAATAACAGAAAGCTCAGCAGCACAGGAAAGCAAAAAAGGATCAGGAACGCTAGAAAGTTCAAACTGCAGCTCAGTATACAAACCTTTTCTTTGCAGATAATCAACATTAAAAGGCAGTTTTACGCCTGCGCCGTCAGTTCCGTTTTCTTCGGCGTTGCCGTTGCCAGGTGAAGAGCCTGTAATTACAGCAGTTAAAACTGTATCATAGTTAACGGAAGTTTCTGTAAATTCAGGCTTGTTTGCCAGAAGTTCAAGTCCACTGTCGTCTGCAAGATATTGCCACAAATAAAGGCTTCCTTTTTTTGTCGTAAAAAGAAGTTTTTGTCCGTCAGGGCTGAATGCTCCGGCAGACAAACTTTCTGTTTCTCCAAGAACTAAAGTTTTTAAGAGTTTGCCTTCAAAAGTGTCGTAAACACAAAGGCGGTTATCTTTAGTTCCCAAAAAAAGATATTTGCCGTCAACAGAAAAATCAGCTTCGCCATTTAAATCTTCATTCAAAAGAATTTCTGTAAGAACCGGCTCTTCTTCTTCGTCTTCGCTGACATGGGCAACAACAATCTTGTTTTTTGCAGTCGCAAATAAAAAAGCAGAACCGTCAGAACTGATTTTTGGATAGACAAAGGATTCATCATTCCAGGAATATTCTGCTAAATTCTGCCATAAATCATCTTTATTTACTAAAAGACAGGTTTTACTGTCCACTGTCGACACAAGCAGTTTTTTAGAATCTGCCGCTCTGCTCAAAAATAGAATTTTTTTGTTAAAATCAAACTTTTTTGTAAGAATATAACTTTGCGAAGCAATAAGATAAAAATAACTGAAAAGATTTTTTCCATCAAAAGGAATTAAAAGACTAAAATCACTCTCACCAAAAGTAACAGTTTCTGCCGAACATTTTTCTGAAGGAATAAAATAATTCAAAAGTCCAGAAACAACATCGTAAACCGCAATTGAATGATCATTTTTTAAGACAAGTAATTTTTTCCCATTTTGACTGAATTGAATTGAACTGATAAGCGCTCTTTTATTGTCTGAAGGTGGTGGTGGAAACTTTTTTATAATTGATAAATCTTCAGAATTAAAAACTGCAACTGAACCGTCGGAAACGGAAGCAAAAGAAGAACCGTCAGGGCTCCACGCAGGAAAGCCAAAGTAGCCGTAAGCATTTTCAATATTTATTACAAATGGATTTTTTGTTTGGGCCTGAACAAAAGAAACAGAGCTTATAAATGCAAAAATCAAAAAATACTTACAAAACTCACTCATAACAAGGAATTATACCCCCCCCCGAAAAAGTCAATAAACTGTTATAAAACAAAGTGTTATGAGTAAGTTTTTTAGTTCTGTTCTGTTATTTTTCTAGCAGATCATCGCGTTTTTTGATTTCTGCCTTTATTTCTGCAATCTTTTTTAAGCGGGATTCAAACGGCTCTTTGTCTGCACAAACTTCGCTTCCGCCTTCAAAAGCAGCAAGAGTTTCTCCGCCAAGAGCAGTAAGTTCTTTTTTGAGATTGCTTTCAAACTGTTTTTTTTCAATTTTTAAGACGCTTTCGTCTCCAAACTTTGTTACTGCAGTTCCAGCCTTAGTAAAAGCTTCTTTTGAAGCCTTTACACCTTTTTCCAGATATTTTTGAACATCTTCTTTAAAAGCCATAGTTTCCTCCAGAATTGTTTTTTACAGTTTTGTTACGGCAAGAAGTGTCAGGTCGTCTGCCTGAGGATCTTCGTTTACATCCGTATAATAAACATAATTAGATTCTTCCATATCGACAACGCCTGCGCAATAATAATCGTAAAGGTTAAACGTATTTTTTAAGAATGAATCAATTTTTCTGTCCACGCGGATTATGTCGCCCGAAAGTTCAACTTCGTTATTTTCTCCGCGCAAAACAGAACCTTTTGAAGACGGACTTTTATACATTCGGAATACTTTTTCAACCGCAACGAGAGCAGTAATTGCTTCTTCGGTTGTACCAGAAAGTTTTGAAAAATCAAAAATAAGTTCTTCGTCAGCTTTTGGAGAATGATACTTTTTTAAAACATAAGTTTTGTGATTAAGCAGGGCTTCAAGAATCTCCTGGACTCTTTCATATTCAAGCTGTTCACTTTCCTGCCCTTTTTTATGGTTCCCGTGAACTTCACCTTCTTTTAATCCTTCCTGTGCACAGACAGTTTTATTAAAATCTGAATCCCTGAAAAATCTTGTAGATTCTTCTATACCGTCAGTGTACAAAAAGAGAATATCGCCGCTTTCCAGATGAGTTTTTTCTACTTTGAACCCGCCCTTCATCTCCACCATAAATGACGGAAGTGGACCGGCCGCAGGCGCTTCGTGCAGGGTAAGAGTATTCATTTTTAAGTTTTTTCTGCTAAAAGTGTGAACAATATTGTCGCCGGCGTTGCAAAGATAGACATCTCCGGTTTTTGTGTCAAAAAGGCTTAACAAAAGTGTTGCAAATTTTCCTTTTACGCCGAGAGATTCAATAAAATCGTTGATTTGAACTGCAAGAGTGTTGAGTTTTGTTCCGTGGGTTTTAAAAGTCCAGTTTTCAAAATATTTACGGAAAAGAGTTGCAACAACAGTCATAATAAGGGCTGCAGGAACTCCGTGCCCGGAAACATCGCACTTTATTATTGCTAAAAAGCGGTCGTCTAGTTTTTTATAGTCAAAATAATCTCCAGAAACAGCATCCGCTCCTTCGTAATAGCCAAAAAGTTCAAAATCTTTTTCTTTTTCAACAGCCGTAGTCTGCTTTCCGCCACGTTCACTCAACGAAAGCGGAAGGAATGTCTGCTGAACTGCCTTTGCATCCAGAGACATTTTTTCCTGTTCAAGAGCTTTTTCTTCTTCTTCAGCAGCGCGAACCAGCCCGGAAGTCATTTCGTTTACAGCGTCGCCTAAAGTGCCGATTTCGTCGTGCGACTTTACATGAATCTGAAAATTCTTAAGTTGTTTTTTGTCCTTTGTTTCTGTAATTACTTTTACGTGAGACATCAGTTTTTTTATAGGTTCAACAATGAGCGAAGCTAAAATCCACGCACCAATACTTCCAAGAATCAGGGCAAAAACTGCAACAATCGAAGCAATCGTAATAATTGCGGTCTTTGATTTAAAAATTGAAGAAATCAATTCTTCCGCCGAAACCTGCAAAACAAGGACTGCGTGCAAAAGTGTTGAATCGTTATTGTTTTTATAAAAAACCGGATAATAGAAAGTATAAACGCTATCTCCATTTTCAAGAGATTTTTCATCAAACTGAGGAACTGCCTGCGTTACAGAACGGGAAAGAGAACGAAGGAGTTGAGTATATTCATCTTTTTTTTCGACAGAATATTTTTCTGCAATTTCTGCCAGTATTGAATCAACCTGAGAATGTGCTTCTTGTTCAAGTTCTGAACAAATCAAGGCGATTTCTGCTTCAACAGTTTCATTTTTAAATCTGCTTCTGCCATAAAGCGGTTCTGGAGTATTCAGTTTGTCTTTTAAGGAATCTGAAGTTTCTGTGGAAGACCAGAAATAATCAAGATTTGTGTCTTTTGAATCTAAAGGGCGCCCCATAAGGCTTGCATAGATAGCAGGCTTAAAAGTATTTGCCTGTCTTATAAGGTCAATCAAAGCAACGGAAGAACCGCCTTCAACAGCGTCGTTCATTGCATTTTGAACGGAATTTGCCATTCCTTCCATTAAAACGACAACCTGTTCTTTCATGCTTTCTACGAGAGTCTGTCTTTGAGTTTGAATCATTCTGCGGCCAAGCGAAATAGAAACCATAACAACAATTGCAAGAACAAGAAGAATCGTAAATCCTACGAGTTTTAATTTAAGACTTGTTTTCCGCTTATTCAGTTTTTGAACTTTTTCTTTTTTATTCAGTGGCATAATTTCTCCCGTCAGCAAAGATTGAACTTCTGCTTCAATCAGCAATGATTCTTTTATAATTCCAATAATTCCACAAATGGCAAAAATAATTACAAGAGCGCACAAAACAACAAGAATAAAAAACAGCAGATCAACAACCTGAACGCTGAATTTTCTGTCAGTTGAATCAGCCTTCCATTCCGAAGTAAGCACGTAAGGATGTTCAAGTTTTACAGTTCCAGATTCATCAACCGTAAAAGTATCAACTCCGCTTCTGCCCGGTTTGCAAAGTCCACGCTCAGAATGATGCAGGGTTACAGTGTAAGAACCTTCTTCCAGATCTTCCAGACACAAACCTGTAATTAAAGTTGAAGAAGCAATTTTAAAATCGCCGTTGTCGTAATAAAAAGTTTTTTTACTTAAAGGATCGCCTGATTTTTCAACATAAATTTCATCGATATGTCCGTCGTAGTTAAAATCCTGGCCATGAACGGTCAATTCAAGTGAACCAAGTTCATCTTTTTTCTTTTCCAGAGCGGAAAGAATTGTGTGTGCCTTATATTTATTCAAAATCAGAATTTCAGAAGTGACCGGGCCCATGTTTCCAGCTTCGTCAATTGCACAAACCGAAAAAACATAAATTCCGTTTTTTTGATTTGTAAAATAAAGCGAATTTTTTACAGTCTTTACAGAATGTAAAAGCTTTGCACCTTTTTTTACAAACCGTTCTTTATTCTGCTGAATATTTTCAAGATATTTTTGAATTTCTGCTTTTTTTGCAGAATTTACACGGAGTGGCCGCTCTTTAGAATCCTTAAATCTTGAATCAAGTTCCTTTACTTTCGTAAAAGTCCAGCTGTAGCCTGCAACGTCATCGTCAGATTCGTTTTTCTGCCAGTTGAGTGCAAAAGAATTTTCTGAAGCAAAACCAAATTCATCTTTTTTAAATGGCAAAAGTTCACATTTTTGAGGAGGAGTTAAGTCGCGATAGTATTTTAAAACAGAAGATTTTGACCAGTTTCCTGCAACGTCAAGAACCTTTGCCTTAAAATAAAACTGTCCGTCGCCACCGGCATCTGCCGTTAAAGTATAGGATTTTCCAGAAGCTATGTTTTTTTCAATAATAATGTCAGAGTCCAGCGTAGAAGGTTCTGCGTCTGGGTCAGAAGAAAAACTGTAGGAATAAGCTGCAACTCCGTTTGTGTCCTTTGGAACTGTAAGGCTTACTTTTATTTTCTGCTGGGTTGAACGTTTGTTTTCGCGGAAATTTACAGGCGTAAGTTTTGGAGAATCAACATATTTATCCTGATTTACAATAAAAATTCGTGGGGATTTTTCATTTTTCTGCCAGATGTAAGAAAGTTCATTAGTTGAATTAAAAATCAGCGGATAAACAAAACTCGCCCCGGAACTGTTTTTTATAAGACGTTCTGCGCCAAATGTTCCAGAAGCCATTTTTTGAGCAGAATAAGCGCCGTTATTGTCAAACCACAAAAGAAAAGTTGAATTATTGTATTTAAAAAAGAGCGGACGATGTGAACTTCTTAAATCAGAATATTCACGAATGCGGCAATTTTCTGCAATGGTTCCGTCAGTTTTTAATTTTAAAAGTGAAATATAAGTGTTGTCTGAGCGGACTTCGTTTCTTTCCCAGGCGCACCAGATTTCTCCATTGGAAGAATAGATTACAGGGCTCTGGTTAGAATATTCAATAAAAGAATTTACCATTCCAGAAGGACTTGCTTTATCGTCTGTTAAAAGAGCGGCAGGCGAAAAAGTTTTTAAGCCGTCGGTAGAAATTGTTGTATAAAGCTGAAAACTTTTTGGCTTATTTGGAACACTAAAATGCGACTGAAAAACAACAATGTCGCCGTTTTCCAGCGGGCAAAGATAAGGCGAAAATGAATTGTCCAGGCCGCTGGCAGGCAAAAACTGTTCAAAACCAGACCATTTTTTTCCATCTGAAGAAGTAGAAAAAGCAATTGAAAATTTATTGTCTTCGCTTAAAGATGCAAACAAAACAAAAGAATTATTTTTAGTTTTAAATATTCTAGGAGCAACAAGGCGTTTTTCTGCCATAGAAAGACTTACATGACTAAAAGTTTCGCCACTGTCAGTTGAAGTAAAAATTCCAATTTCGTACTGAGACTGGCTGAGCGCAACGCACAAAGTTCCATTGTCTAAAACTGCTGCCGTATAAATATCAGGAACTTCTCCGTAAAAATCAAAAGGCCCGGCAACATTCTTTTTTTGCGACCAGGAACTGTCAAATTTGTCTTTTTTAATATATTCAACGTAAAGTTTTCCGCCACGGTTTTCTTCAAAAAAAACATAGTTTTTATTGTCTGCACTGACAACAACCGGAAACTGCGTATTCTGCACAGTCAAAACCTCAGGAAGTTCAAAATAAAGTTCCTGACCATAACAAAGCATGCACCCAAAAACAAACAGGAGGCTTACGAGGATTTTTTTTATTTTTAAGTTAGTTTTTATTTTCATTTCTGTTTTTTTTACCACAGTTTTTTTTACTTTACATATTTTCGATTCTTCGCTTAAGCTGAATTACTTTTTTAACCTGCGGATTTTTATTAAAAAGTTCAGTAATTACAGCCATTGCCTGGTCTTTTAAGCGATCGCTATAATAC
>CAVKVK010000039.1:0-16117 GCA_963659855.1 Parabacteroides distasonis
ATGGAATATAACGCGCCCTGTTTTTTTCTGTTTCAAAAACATCAACCTTTGAAATTTTCGTTCCGTTTGGGGAATTCAGCGAAAGATCAATTTTTTTTGATTTTAAGTTTTCTACCAGATTTTTATAAATATACATTGCAATGCGCTCTGCGCTAGGATTCTGGTCAAATTCCTTTATATCGTTTAAGTTTGTGTGGTCAATTTTAGAAAGAACTTCTTTTAAGCCAGCTTTTAAAAGGGTAAAATCAAGTAACATTCCGCCTGCATCAAGAGTGTTTCCTTCTACGTGAACATAAACTGTGTAATTGTGTCCGTGAAGGTTTTCGCATTTTCCGTTGTAATCGCGTAAAAAATGTGCTGCAGCAAAATCATCTTTAACTCTTACTTCAAACATTTGTTTATTCCTGCTTATTTGTCTGTTTTTTTTCTTTTTCTATTTGCGCAAGTTCTGCCTTTGCTGCTTCTGCCTTCCAGTCGTAACTTTCTATCCAGCGGATAACAGGTTCTCTCCAGTCGTCTGCTGCAACTCCTTCGAGAAGATAGCGTTCATACATAAACGAAATATGCTCTTTTATTGCTACGACATCTTTCGGGCTTATATTTTCTGCCGTAAGGAACATATCATTGATAAAATTAGTTGCATCATTCGGGCTAAAAAGAGAAGGAAAAAGTTTTGTAATCATGTAAAGGGCAGCCGGAATACAGTTTACAGAATGCTGCTTCATATAAAGAACGGATTCTGCAATTTCAATAGAATTATTGTAAATCTCTGTGCTTTTCTGAAAACATTCTGCGTCGCTCAAGCCTGCTTTTTTGAATGCATTTTTATAGAAAACTTCTGCCAATGCAATAAGCGCAATGTGCAGACTTGGAACACACAAAAGGTGAGGGTCAAAAGCATGAATTATCTTAAAATGAAAATTTTCTCTGTAATTCGGTCTTTCTGTTGTAGAAAGACAGTGGCGGTACATTCTGCTTGCCTGCTGATAAACCGTTGTTGTTGCGCTGAACCATTCGTTGCAGATTGGAGCGGCTTTTTTTATTCCAAAACGTTTTATGAACATTGTAAGCGGACGCAAAAACATGTACACAAAGTCCATGTAAATTTTTACTTTTTCCGGCGTAAATGGAATTTTTTTGTCTAAAGGAGAATCAACATGAACTACAGGAATGTGATAAATTCCCCATTTTTCAAAAAATTGAATTCCAAGGTAACTCTTTGTAACTGTGTATAAAAATTTCCACGAAACTTTAGCAGTTCTTGGTGACCACAATAATCTAAAATACGGATAAGTTCCGCTGAATGATTTTAATTCGCGTTCTGCAAATTTTTTGTCGCGTTTTTCTTTTCTTGTAAGTTTAGACATTAAAAACTTCCTCATTTTATGGCAGCAGACTGCATTGTTCTTTTGAATAATAATCTTCCCGAATCTGAGCAGAAAAATCAGCAGTTAAAACTGTGCCATCGGCAAATATCTTAACAGATTTTCTATTTTCTTTTAAGGCAGAGCGCAAGAAATAATCGTTTTTTCAATATTGGCAACTGCAGTTGTCATTAAGGCAGTTAAACCAACAATTTTAATGTTTTTTTTTAGGACGAAGGGCACACAATACCGGCCTTTCGGGGCTTGCTAAATCGCGCGGTCCTTCGGACTTGCAGGGCTAAAGCCCTGCAACCCCTGCACGCCGGCGTATTTAATAAAAATACAGGATTTTTATTTTGCAGTTTTTTATTTCCAGGCTTTAGAAATTTCTTCGAACTCTTCAAGCATCTTCATTACTTCTTCTTTGTCGTCTGGAGTGTAATGTTCAGCCTTTTTACCGAGTTTTAAGAAAAAATCCTGCAGGTTTGTAAGTTTTTCTACTGGCAGTTTTTCTGGTATATAAGTAATCAAAACAGAACCGTTAATCGGGTTGTTTTCAATCGATTTAACAGCGTCTGTTCCGTTTTCGATTATTGAACGGGCTTTTTCAAAAAGTTCTTTATCCTTAAAAACAGGAGCGCGTAAGCGTATTCTTCCTGGAAAAAAAGAAGTTACAATCATCTTTTTTCTTCCTCCAGAATATTTTCCATTGCGCGTAAACTTATTGCAACTGTCAGTGAGTTATGCAATATTGCAGCAATTCCCGGACTAATCAGCGAAAATACTCCCATTCCAAGCAGGGCAGAGTTTAATCCGATTATTGCTACGTTATGTATGTTTATTTTTTCAATAAGTCCCATTCCAAGTTTTCGGACTGTTACAAGGTTTTCAAGGCCGTTTTCGTTTAATTCAATGTCGGCAGTTTCTCCGGCAATAGAAGAACAGCCTTCGGCTGCAATTCCGACTGTGGCTGCGCTCAAGGCTGGGGCGTCGTTTATTCCGTCTCCGAGCATTATTACCTTGTGACCAAGCTTTTTCTGTTCTTCGATAAACTTTACCTTATCTTCTGGCAGAGCCTGGCTTATCCAGGTGTCAATTCCTGCTGCTGTTGCAATTTTTTTAGCAGCGCCTTCCGTGTCGCCTGTAATCATTACGCAGTTTTTAACGCCAAGGGCGTGCAACTGCTTAATTGTAGATTTTGTTTCTGGACGTTCTGGATCTCCAATTGCAAGAATTCCTGCCAGAACGCCGTCGTGTGCAAGATAGAGCATTGAGTAGCCGTTTTTCTGACATTCATCCTGGATTTTTTGTGCTTCCTGTGGCAGAGGAACTTTTTCGTCATCAAAAATAAAATGAGCACTTCCAATGCGCACTTTTTTATTGCGCCAGGTTGAAGCAATTCCGTGAGCTACAATGTATTCAACTTTTGCGTGTTCTTCCGGATGCGTAAGACCTTTTTCTTCTGCAGCTTTTACGACAGCCCTTCCAAGCGGATGCGGATAATGCTCTTCGAGGCAGGCTGCGTATGTTAAAACTTCTTCTTTTGTAAAACCGTTTGTAGGATAAATTTCTTCGAGAACTGGTGTTGCAAATGTTAAAGTTCCTGTTTTGTCAAAAATAACAGTGTCTGCCATTGCAGCTTCTTCAAGATATTTTCCGCCTTTGACAGAAATTCCGTGTTCGGCTGCTTCTTTCATTGCAGCAAGAACGGCAATCGGTGCAGAAAGCTTCATTGCGCACGAATAGTCAACCATTAGCGTTGCCATTGTTTTTGTAAGGTTTCTTGTAAAAAACCAGGTAAGGCCGGCAAGTAAAAAATTGAATGGAACAACTTTTTCTGCAAGCTGCTCTGAACGTTTTTGTGCAGAAGCCTTAAGGTTTTGAGAGTAGTCAATCATTTTGATTATATTCTGAACTTTTGTTTCGTTGCCCGTTGTGCGCACGCGCACATAAAGTTCGCCTTCTGCTAAGATTGTGCCTGCAAAAACAGAACTTCCTGGATTTTTTTCTGCTGGCAGGGATTCGCCTGTAATGCTTGCCTGGTTTACAAGTCCTGTTCCTTTTTCAACTTCGCCGTCGGCAGGAATAAGACAGTCTTTGCGAACAACAACAAGGTCTCCTTTTTTTAAGCTTGTAGCAGGAACCTGCTTTTCTTCGTTTCCTTCTATGAGACAGGCATTTTCGTGAGAAATCAGGAGAGTCTGTGCCAGATTATTGTATGACTGTCTGCGTGTAATTTCTTCAATTTGTTCGCCCATTCCTAAAAGTGTAGAAATCTGGGTTGCTGTGTTGCGGTTACCGGTTAAGGTTGCAAAGGTTAGCGCTGTAGCGTCCAAAAGTTCTGTGCTAAAGATTTTTCCTTCGCTTACGCGTTTAACAACTGTAAAAATCCGCGGAATAAGATCTTTGTACAAAAGAATTGTGCGGATCGGCAGCGGCAGAAGTTTTTTTACAAAATATGTTACAAATGTAGAAACAAAAACACCGCCAATGCTTTCTTTTACTGGAACTTCGGCAACTTTTTTTAATAAGTTTTCATCTTCGAGATATTTAGAAGTCAACGCTTTAAAAAGGTTGAGAATATTTTTTTCGGATTGAATTTTCGGATCGTAATGGATTAAAAAAGAACAGGTTGTAGTGTTTAAGTCTATGTTTGTAATTCCTTCCTGCACGGCAATAAGCCCCTGTGCAAGAATTGCCTGTTTTGGATAAAGTGAACCCTGTTCATAGTGTAAACGTAAACGACCAGGCAGGGAGTGATGTACAGTAACGTTCATTTTTAGATTATACTTCCCATAAAAAACAAGCTGTCCTGAAAAAACAAGACAGCCTTATGATTTATTTTTAAGCTTTTTTAGCTTCTGCATTAGCATATTTAGCTTCTGCAACGATGTCCTGAGCATCTTCTTTTACAGATTCTGCAAAGGCTGCAGCTTCGTCTTTAAGCTGAAGTCCTTTTCCAACAATTGCAGCACAGGCCTTTTTAAAAGCCGGAGTTTTTACGAGTTCATAAGCAACGATGCCACAAGCAGCACCAGCAACAAATGCACCAAGTTTAGTCATTTTTTTAATTCTCCAAGTAAGAAATTTGAAGGAAATTTGCAACGCAAACTAAAAATCCTTTCAATAAGGTATATTACCAATAATTAAAAAATCAATAAAGAATAATCTTTCCAACAAAAAGTTTTATTTTTGGGGAAGTTAAACTGCACATTTATTCCTGCCGTAATTTTGCGTGCTGGATTTTTCCGGAAATTGTTTTGGGCAGTTCGCTTACAAATTCAATAATTCTTGGGTGTTTGTAGGCTGCTGTTCTTTCTTTCATAAATTCAAAAATCTGAAGTTTTAATTCTTTTGTCGGTTCAAAATCTTTTTTAAGGACAATTACGGCTTTTATTGCCTGGCCTCGTTTTTCGTCTGGAACTCCAATAACTGCACATTCACTTACGCATGGATGCAAAAGAAGCGTACTTTCTATTTCGAACGGACTTACGCGGTAGCCTGCTGTTTTTATTACGTCATCGTTTCGGCCGATAAACCACAAATATCCGTCTTTGTCGTAATATGCGCGGTCGCCGGTGTAATAGTCGCCGTTCATAAATGCTTTTTTTGTCTGTTCTGCATTTTTGTAATAACCCTGAAAAAGTCCAGCCGGAAATTCAAGCTGTTCGTTTTGTTTTAAGTGAATTACAATACTTCCTTCTTCGTTGGGGTTGCATTTTGTTCCGTCGTCGCGGACAATTTCAAGGTCGTAAAGTGGAGAAGGCTTTCCCATTGAACCTGGTTTTACCTTCATTCCCGGGAAATTTCCTGTCAGGACAGTTGTTTCTGTCTGGCCAAAAGCTTCGCACATTTTTAAACCAGTTGCTTCGTAAACTTTGTCAAAAAGTTCTTTTGGAAGTGCTTCGCCGGCAGTTGTAATGTGTTTTAATGCAGAAAGATCGTATTTTTTTATGTCAGCGCGAACCATAAATCTGTATGTCGTTGGCGGTGCACAGAAAGTTGTTACCCGATATTTTGCAATAACATCGATTGTTTTTGATGGCGAAAAACTTGCCATATCGTAAACCATAACGGCAGAACCACAAATCCATTGACCGTAAATCTTTCCCCACATGGCTTTTGCCCATCCAGTTTCTGCAACTGTTAAATGCAGACCTCCGTCTGTTACCTGCTGCCAGTATTTTGCTGTTACAATGTGAGCCAAAGGATATATAAAATTGTGCTGAACCATTTTTGGCTGTCCGCTTGTTCCGGAAGTAAAATAAACAAGCATTGTGTCTGTGTTTTGCGTGGACTGTAATGGTTCAAAGTCTGAAGAATAATTTTGAATTTCTTCAGAATAACTTATCCAGCCTTTTTTTTCTTTGCTGGTTGTAACGAGTTTTTTTACGCAGGGAGAATTTTTTGCAGCATTTTGAATTCTCTGCAGAACTTCTTCGTCATCGTAAGAGACAATCATTTTTATGTTTGCTGCCTGCGCACGATATTCTATGTCTTTTTGTAAAAGCTGGTTTGTCGCAGGAACTGCAATTGCCCCGATTCTGTGCAAGGCAAGTAAGAAGAACCAGAACTCATAGCGGCGGCGCAGAATAAGCATTACTGTGTCGCCTTTTTGAATTCCTGAGGCAGACAAAAAAGCAGCAGTCTGCTTTGATTTTTGAGAAATTTCTTTAAAAGTAAAATAATGACTTTCTCCACTGTCATCGCACCAGACAAGTGCCAGTTTAGAAGGAACTATTTCTGCGTAGCGGTCAACAACATCGCGGGCAAAATTAAAGTTTGAAGGAATTTTAAGCTCAAAGTTAGCTTTAAAATCTTCGTAATCTGTAAAATCTTTTGTGTCTTTAACAAAATCCTTGTAAAAATTCATTTTCAATCCTTTTAAATCAGATTGAATGCGCATTCTGTTAAATTAGACACAAAAGAATAAAAAAGGTTGCAGCACAAATTATTTATTTACAGCTGTCGCTTACAAAAAAAACTAGCCCCGATCGTTGCGGAAAGACCGCAGCGTAAGCGAGGACTTGCAGCAAGAGCGGGAAATTAAGAAAAACAAGGGCGGCTTAAACAGATTGTAGTTTTTTAGTTGAATTGCGCTCCTTAAAAAAAATTATCTGTACTTTATCTGTCCCAGATTTTTGCTTTGTCTTTTTCTGTAATTGGCCGTAGAACTTTACAAGGATTTCCGAGTGCAACGCAGTTGTCTGGAATGTCTTTTACAACAACGCTTCCGGCTCCGATTACAACGTTGCTTCCAATCGTAACTCCTGGAAGAATTGTTACTCCGGCGCAAATCCAGACGTTGTCGCCAATTGTAACCGGATATGCGTATTCAAAGCCCAGGTTGCGGCGTTCTGTGTCGATCGGGTGGCCTACTGTGTAGATTCCGCAGTCTGGGGCAAAAAATACGTTGTTTCCGATTTTTACTTTTGCGCAGTCTAAAATTACAAGGTTATGATTAGAAAAAAAATGATCGCCCACTTCGATATTGTAGCCGTAGTCGCACCAGAATGGAGCAATTATTTCTAAAAAACTGCCGGCTTTGCCTAAAAGTTTATTTGCTATTTTTTCGATTTTCTTTTTTTTAGAAGGTTTTTGACTGTTGAGCTTAAAACAAAGATCTTTTGCGCGTTTTCGTTCGTTGATTAGTTCGTCGCTGTCTAAGTGAAGTTTTTGCGAAAGCATTTTTTGTTTCTCTGTCATATAAGCCTCTTAAATAAGAATCTGAGAATCTTCGAGCTGGCGTAAAACTGCACTGTCCATTTTTATGTGGATATTTTTTTCGTTGCTTGGAAGAACAAGGCCTTTTGGTCCGTTTTTGGCACGGCGTAAGTGTTTAACCTGTGTGTAATAAAGATCTGCTTCTCCGTTTTTTCTTGCTTTTGAATAATGAACTGCAAGATTTCCTGCAATCAATAAAAGTTCAAGCGGAACGGTTTTTTCTCTCTTTGCCTTTATAAAAACATAGCCTCCTGCGTAGTCGCGTGTGTGCAGCCACATGTCGTCGCCTTTTACATAATGGCGCAAAAGTTCATCGTTTTCGTCGGCGTCGCGGCCAACAAGAATTGTCCAGCCCTTTGCTTCGTAACTTAAACCAGGGCGTTCCTTTTTTTCCTGCTGACGTGGTTTTTGAGTTTTGCGTAGAATCTGCTCGAGTTTTACAGGATTTTTTTCGGTGAGCATGGATTCATATTTTTTGTCTAATTCTTGTATCTGGCGCTTTGTTAAGAGAATATCGTGGTCAAGGTCTGTAAGACCGCTCGTCTGTTTTTTGTAAGTTTCGTAGTATTGTGCCGCATTTTGCTGGGCGGATTTTGAAGAATCAATTTTTATGTGGACTTTTTTTCCTGTTTCAAAATCTTCGCAGGCTAAAAATCCATTTCTGGTTGAACCGTCGCTAAAAGCATGCGCATACGAAAGAATTAAATCTCCGTAGTGTTTCCATTGTGCAGCATTTAAAAATGCAGTTTTTTTGGATTCAAGTTTTTCGAGAGCTGTTTCGAGCCTTGATTTGTGGGCGTTGTACCATTTTGCGCCCTGTTCTAAAAGGCTTTCGAGAGAATTACGGTTTGCGTTCTGTAAATAATAAAGGTCAACTTTTTCGTTGAACGAAAGAGGGTGCGCTGCTAAATTCTGTGCGTTCTGTTTTTGTTCATTTTGAATTTCTATTTCTTTAAAATCGCGTACAGGAAACTTTTGCTTTATAAAATTTTCTTCATCCCTTTTTTCTTCCTGAGTTTTAACGGAAATTTGTGGCAGAGACAAAACTTCGCCAGTCATTTCGCCTTTTGCAGGTCGCCTGTAAAAACTGTCTAAGATTACGTTTTCTTTATTGCACAGAAAAATATTTGCAGCGTTTGACCACAATCGTATGTAAAGATTCAGTTCTTCGCTTCCTTCTTCAAAATCGATCTTTTTCTTTTTTGCAAATTTTTCCTGGGCAGCCGGCATTACGTAGAGTGGACCTTCGCGGTAGGTCGAAATTTTTATAATCCGTTCTTTTGCAAGTTGTGCGCAGCAGGTAATTTTTGCGCCTTTTACGCGTGAACGCAGCAATTCATTAAAGCGCAGAGGTTTTTCGTTTTTTGGAATTTTTCGTCTTACTTCGTGAATTCTGCATTCTCCGCCGGCAAGGCAGATAAAAACTGTTTTTGGAATTCCGGGTTTGTAAGTGTAAAGGGCAATGCTGTCGTAAGAAGGTTGTACAATTTCCTGAATAAATGAGCCTTCAATGTCAAGTTCGTTTAAGATTAAATCAATTTCGTTACAGTTGAGAGACATAGCTTTAGTTTTTCAAAAAATGATTTTTTTTGCAATGATAAACTTTTTGAACTTTAGCCTTTAGTAAAAATTGTTGCATTTAGTTGTAAATAAAAAAAAGACGGCACATTGATTTTTATGCACCGTCTTAGTCAAAAAAAGGTTTTATTTAAGCCTTAAATTTTGATTTAAATTCTTCAAGAACTTTTTCCGGGGCCGGGCGGGCGTCAATGTCTACGAGATTGCCTTTTGCCTTGTAAAAGTCGATGAGTGGAGCTGTTGACTTTCTGTAAACAACAAGACGATTCTGGATAGATTCAGTTTTGTCGTCGTCGCGAGTGTAGAGTTCTCCGCCACATTTGTCGCATTTGCCGTTAACTTTCGGCGGGTTAAACTTAAGATGATACATTTGTCCGCATTCTTTGCAGCATACGCGTCCGCCAAGACGTTCAACAACTGCTTCGTCAGCAATGTCAAAGTTTACAGCAGCGTCAATTTTTGCAAATGTGTCCAAAGCTTCTGCCTGTGGAATTGTGCGTGGAAATCCGTCAAGAATATAACCGTTTTTTGTGTCTGGCTGAGAAAGTCTGTCTTTTACGAGACCGATTGTAATTTCATCACTTACCAGACCACCAGCATCAATGATAGCTTTTGCTTTTTTTCCAAGTTCTGTACCGTTTTTAATGTTTTCGCGGAAAATATCGCCGGTAGAAATGTGTGGAATGTTGTAAGCCTTTGCAGCTTCTTTAGCAAGTGTTCCTTTACCGGCTCCTGGTGGTCCTAAAAAAATAAAATTCATTTTTTTGAATTCTCCTTAAAAATCTGGGCGTTCCCTGCCGTGCGGCAGGTCGTGTGTTTCGCCACTCGGTAACCCTCGGTCACTCACTCCACTGCGTTTCGTTCGCGACTGGCTTCGCCATGGCTACACCCACTAACGCTCTTATTTTACTACAGAAACCGTTAAAAACTCAATTGTCGTGCTCCAGTTAAAAAGTCTGTTCTGACTTGCAGAAACAAGAAGGTTTTTAATTTTCTTTAAATCTTCACTTCCGATTCCTTTTTCCATTGCACTTCCATAAGATGAGTTTTCGCTGTCAAACCAGCGGTTAATTTCTGTTTCTGTAATCCGCCTTTTTTCTGTAATGGTTTTTCCGGCAGCTTTTACTTCAAAACTGCGATCCTTAAATGCTTTTTCTATGCTTGCACCGTTCCAGGCAAACAGCGGATTTTCCTGATTTCCAAAAAAATCTTCTTCGCAATCCTTCATCTTTTTTAAAATGCTTTCAAAACCTGCTCTTGTGTTTGGCGTTAAAACCTGGTTGTAAATAAGTTCCCACAATTTTTGTCCCTTCGAAGGAATTCTCTGAGAAATTACAACTTTAAAATCTTTGGAAATAAGTTCTTCTGGCAGAGTTTCTAAGGCATAAGATAGAACGTCTACGCTGTCCTGGCAGTTAAAAGGATCGCGGAAAAATATTCTGTCAAAAATCATTCCCTGTTCGCTGTAGTTCTCGAGCACGCCTGCAAAAACTTTTGCATTCAAGTAGTTTTCTATACTTTCCGGGCGTTTCATTAAAACAGGGCGGTCAAGGTCGCTTAAAGTTCTTCCGTACTGCTCTAAAATTTCAAGTCCGCGCTGTGTGTAGCACAATCCTGCTGTAACGCCTTCGGGAGTTTTTCTGCTTACTTCCCACAATAAAAGTCCGTCGTCTGCATTCCAGACAAGGCTACGTGTATGCCGCGTTAAATCTGCCAGCTGAATCATTGCATTGCGCACTGTCGTTAAAACTTCTGCTCTGTTAGAGTCTAGCCTTGCCCTCCAGGATTTGTCTGCACGGTCAAGGGCGCTTTCTTTGCGTTCATCTTTTGGCGAAAAAGTCAAACTTTCTTCCTTTACCGTTGAGTTTTTTGAAAAGTTTTTGTTAATCCACCATTCGCCAATCGGATTTTCAAAATCGCTTGCAAAGTGTGGCAGAGGGTGCATTCCGCAGTTTGCGTCTGTTTCTGGTTTTTCTGGATTTATACCTTCTAAAATTGCAGAAATTTGAATTTCGCGCCGGCTCAAAACATCTTCTTTTATTTTTGCTTCGTAGCCTTGTTCTGTCGGTGTATAAAAAACTCTGCCAACTAATTCTTTTGGTAAATACTGCTGGGCAACCCAGTGGTCGCGGTATGCGTGCGGGTAAAGATAGCCGTTTCCGTGTCCAAAGCCTTCGGCGTCGCGGCTTGAATCCCTTAAATGATTTGGAACTTCGGCATCTTCTTTTTCTACGCTTGCAAGGGCATCAAAAAAAGCCATGCTCGAATTAGATTTTGGACAGGTTGCAAGATAAAGGGCAGCGTGTGCTAAAAAATATCTTCCTTCTGGCAGACCGACTCTGTCAAAACTCTGTGCGCAGCTTTCTACTATTGTAATGGCTGTTGGATCTGCAAGTCCTGTGTCTTCGCAGGCAGAAATAAGCATCCGCCTGAAAATAAAATGCGGATCTTCTCCAGCCCTTACCATTCTTGCAAGCCAGTACATTGCAGCGTCTGGATCGCGTCCGCGCAAAGACTTTATAAATGCAGAAATTATGTCGTAATGATAGTCGCCGTCGCGGTCGTACAAAACAACTTTTTTTTGTATGGATTCTTCGGCGGTTTCTTTAGAAATATAAATTGTAGAACCCCAGGCAGGTTCCGGATTTGCATTGTAAGGATTCCATTTTTCTGGAGTTGTTTCTACCGCAAGTTCTAAAGCATTTAAAAGAGAACGTGCATCTCCGTTTGCAGTATCAACAAGATGTTCAAGAGCGCCAGCTTCAAATTCTACATTCCAGTGACCGTAGCCTCTTTCTGTATCGTTGAGTGCAAAATGAGCAGCTTTTAAAAGGTCTTCTTTTGTAAGCGGTTTTAGCTGAAAAACCCGGCTCCTCGAAACTAAGGCTTTGTTTACTTCAAAAAAAGGATTTTCTGTCGTTGCTCCGATTAAAATAATCGTTCCGTTTTCTACCCAGGGCAAAAGAGCGTCCTGCTGAGCTTTGTTCCAGCGGTGAACTTCGTCAACAAATAAAATTGTGCGTTTGCCGTAGAGTTTACAATAATCGTCAGCCTGTTTAATTGCAGCACGGATTTCTGCGACGCCTGTTAAAACAGCATTTAGCGTAATAAAGTTTGATTTTGTGTGGTTTGCAATAACGCGTGCAAGAGTTGTTTTTCCACAACCGGGAGGACCGTAAAAAATAACGGAAGTAAGCTGGTCGGCAGCAATGGCACGGCGCAAAAGACGGCCTTTACCAACAATATGATCCTGACCAATGTATTCATCAAGGTTACGAGGCCGCAAACGAGAAGCCAAAGGCTCCTTTTGAGTTTTAGAAGAATCAAACAAATCGCTCATGCGGATATTCTAGCACAAAAAGGAATTAAAAGTTTGAAGTTAAATTCTGGGCAGTCTGGTGAATAAGAGTTTTAAAAGTTTTTTGCATTTCTTTAGGAAAAGAATTTAAATCCTTTAAAAGAGATTTTTCTTCAGGATTAACGCAGGAGTTTTCGCTATAACTATCTGAATTCGATTTAGATTTTCCGGTTACAAGATATTCAACAGAAACATTCAGGGCATCGGCAATTTTAACCGCAATGTCTGCCGGCGGAATAGAAGCCCGCACGCCAAGATAATTGTCCAGGGTTCCTTTTATAATTCCCGTTTTAGCCGAAAGTTCTTTAACGGTAAGCCCCTTAAAGTCCAGTTCATTGCGAAGATTTTCCCTAAAAGAATTCATAAATTGAATTATATCAATCGACATATCTTAAACTTGAATATATATATCAAACTACATATAATAAATAAGAATATGTCAATTGATGTATTTTTTTTTGTCCGCTGTTACGGTGTTTCGGCCCGGATGGCGGCTCTTTTTTTGCAGTCCGGAGAGATTTTTTATGCGAAGCCACCGCTCTCAATACAATTTTAAAAGAATTTTTATTCACTTTTTTAGACCGCTGATTGAAAACTGCGTATTTATTTCGGGATTCCAGCGGGCAAAACTTTTCAGGCTGATTGGCTATAAAAATATCGGAAAAGAAGTTTTTATCGGAACAAATGTTTATTTAGACGAAGTAAATCCTCTTGGTATACATATCGCAGACAAATGTACAGTAACACGGGGGGGGGTACTGTTGACTCACTTTTATAATTCACATTCTAAAAAATGGTACTCGGGCGATTTATATCTGGAAGAAAATGTTTTTCTTGGCTGTAATGCGATTATCTGTAAAGGCGTAAAAATCGGTAGAAATTGCGTTGTCGGAGCAGGAAGCGTGGTAACTAAAAATCTTGAAGAAAATTCAGTTTATGCGGGAGTTCCGGCAAAAAAGGTTGGAGAGCATAATTTATGAAAAAATATCTCTTTGAAGAAATTCCGCTTGTAATTCCTTCTAGTCTTACAGAAATAAAATCTGTTTTTTCACAAATGCTTGATGGCTCAGAACAGTCTGTAATTTCGTTCATAAATCCAGAAATCTTTCTGGCTCAGCAGAAGAATCCGCTTCTTCATGAATATTTTAAAAGTACAGAATACAACTTTATTGACGGAATAAATCTTTTGTACGCGGTTAACAAAATACTCGGCACTTCGTATTCTGCCACTGACCGTTATCCTGGAACTGAATTTTTTGATTATCTTCCTGACGATAAAAAAGTAAGCGTCTATCTTTACGGCTCAAAAATTGAAAACCTTGAGGACGCAAAACTTCGCATAGAAAGCGCACATCCGAACGTAAAAATAATCGAATGGACGTTTGGCTACACAAAATTTGACGGCGATTTTCTAATAAAAAAAATAAACGCCGCAAACCCCGACATCCTGATTGTATGCAAAGGCTGTCCATTACAGGAAAAATGGATTACAGAAAACAAGCAAAAACTGAACGCAAAAATAATCTTCGGAAACGGCGGCGCAGTAGATTTCTGGAGCGGGAACACAAAACGCGCACCACAATTTATGATCCGCCTCGGACTTGAATGGCTTTTTAGACTGTTTGCAAGTTTTTCATTCAAGCGTGTGGTGCGGCAGATGAAGCTGGTGAAATTTTTAGTGAACTATAAATGCGGAAAATATGATGTGAGGGAAGTGTAGAGTTGTCGAATAGTTCTAGAATGATTAAAAACATTTTTACTTTACCTCGTCAAAAATGCGTTGGTTGTCGTTCATGTCTTTTAAGTTGTCCAAAATCATGTATTTCAATGAAAGAAGACTACGAGGGATTTTTTTATCCTGCTGTTGACGCAGAAAAATGTATTGAATGCGGACTTTGTGTAAAAAAATGCCCGATTTTGTCTCCTGTAAAATTAGCTTGGATAAAGTCTGATAGGTGTGCCTTGATTTTAAAGGATAAAAAGATTCTTTCTAGTTCTAGTTCTGGAGGGCTTTTTGCGGGGATTGCTTCTTACTTTCTTGAAAATGGCGGTGTTGTTTTTGGTGCAGCTTATGATGATAATCTTAATGTCCATACAATTGGAATTGAATCAAAAAATGAGCTTTATAAGATTCAAGGTTCAAAATATGTAACTTGTAATACAGGCTGGACTTTTGAGCAAGTAAAGACACTCTTAAATACCGAAAGGCTTGTTCTTTATTCAGGCTCTCCGTGTCAAATTGCAGGTTTGAGAGCGTATTTAGGTAAGGAATATGAGAATCTGTATACGATGGACTTAATTTGCCACGGTGTTCCTAGTGCAAAACTTTTCAGAGAATATTTGGAATGGCTCGGTAAAAAAAATCATGGAAAAATAATTTATTACGGATTTCGTGACAAGGATGTTTCTGGCTGGAGCTGCGGCGGAAAGGTAAGAATAAAGACAAAGACAAAGACAAAGACAAAGACAAAGACAAAGACAATCGAAGGCTTCTGTGATCCTTATTATCATCAGTTTTTGATTTGTGGAACGTACCGAGAATCTTGTTATGTCTGTCTATTTGCAAAAAAAATAGAAAGAGTTGGTGATATTACGATGGGTGATTTTTGGGGAACAGATAAAAATTATCCAGATATTCCTGCAAAAGACGGAATAAGCCTTTGCTCTGTGAATACTCTGCAGGGAAAAAAACTTTTTGAACTCGTAAAAGACAAATTTAGTGTCTATGACTGCCCTGAAGAAGAAACCTTAAAAGTAAATATAGCTTATAACCAACCATCTGCAAGACCTGAATCTAGGAATACGATATACAACGGAATTGACGGAAACTTGAACAAATATTTCAAATCTTTAGAAACTCCGAGCTATGCAAAATTCTACATGAGAAAAATTGCTATCCGTATTCTTCCCAAATCTGTAAAAAAAATTATAAAGAAACTTCAAGGAAAAGCCTAATGGAAGAAGTTTCAAATAAAAAGCGCATTGTAAAAAATACTTTTATGCTCTACTTTAGGCAAATTCTTATATTGTTTATAAGTCTTTATAGTGTCCGGGTTGTTCTTAATGTTCTGGGGGCGGAGGACTACGGAATTTACAACGTTGTCGCTGGAATCGTCACAATGTTTAATTTTTTAAGCGCAGCGATGGCGGCTTCTACGCAGAGATTTTATAGTTTTGCACTTGGACAGAATGACAAGCATGGACTTAGAAAAATATTCTGCATTACTCTCGAAATTTATGTGATTTTAATTTTTATTATTTTTCTTCTTTCTGAAACTTTCGGTTTATGGTTTGTTGGTCATAAGCTTGTAATTCCTTCTGAAAGGCTGAATTCTGCTTTGATTGTTTATCAGTTTGCAATCTTTACATTTATTTTTGGTCTTATTTCTGCTCCTTTTATGGCTCTGATTATCTCTCATGAAGATATGTCGGTTTATGCCTATGCCAGCATAATTGAAGCATTCTTAAAACTGGCTGTTGTACTTGCATTGAAATTTTTAAATTTTGACAAATTGATTTTGTATGGAATTTTGCTCTGCCTTGTTTCGTTTGTAATCGCTTTTGCTTATTTTGCTTACTGTAAAGTGAGGTATGAAGAAACAAAATTTGATTTGTGTTGGGATAAAAAAATATTTAATGAGATTTCAAGTTTTAGCGGCTGGTGTCTTTTTGGAACTGGCGCCGGAATTGTAAAAAATCAGATAACAAATATTTTTCTGAATATGTTTTTGGGACCTGTTGTAAATGCTGCTCGTGGAATTGCAATTAATGTAAATTCTGCAGTCATGAGTTTTTCAAGTAATTTCAATATGGCTGTTCGCCCTCAGATTGTAAAGAATTATTCAGTAGGAAACAAAAATGAAACATTCAGACTTGTTTTTCAAAGTACGAAGATGTCGTTTCTTCTTCTTTTTGTGTTTCTACTGCCGCTTTATCTTGAGATGGACTATGTTTTGAACTTGTGGCTTAAAAATGTTCCTGAAATGACGGTTACATTTACTCGGCTGATTTTGATTGAATTTATATTTGACACTTTTAGTTATCCTTTGCAGTCTCTTTCACAGGCAAGTGGAAAAATGAAGTTGTATCAGAG
>CAVKVK010000039.1:16127-19141 GCA_963659855.1 Parabacteroides distasonis
GTTGTGGGCGGAGTTCTGCTTTTAAATCTTCCATTTGGATATATTGCATTAAAAATGGGCTTTTCTGCCTATTCGGTGCAGTTTGTAGCTATATTCATTGGATTTCTTGCCTTTGTTCTGCGCGTTTTTATAAATAGCCGCCTGACAGGTTTAAAAACTAAAGATTATTTCCTAAAAACATTCCTGCCGTGTTTTATAACCGCATTTTTATCCTGCATATTACCTGTTGCTGTATATTTTATGTTGGCAGATTCTTTTATACGGCTTGTTTTACTTGTTCTTGTATCGTTTTTATCGATAGCGTTTTTTGCTTTGCCAATCTGCTTGAATAAAGAGGAGCGAAAACAATTTTTTAACTTTATTAAACGAAAAATTAGAGGTGGAAAATGAGGATTGTAAAGACACTTTTTATACGTCGATTAAGGCGAATGGGAAAAAATCTTGACAACCAGCAGTGGAATAAAAAATTTCATGAAGCCGTAAAAAAATATTTTGATATACAAGTCGGAGTCGGTTCTTACGGATATATGGATTTACCTGCCGGAACAAAAATCGGGAACTATTGTTCGATTGCTTCGGGCGTAAGATACTTGGCGGGAAATCATCCTTTGGAGCATGTCTCAACGGCGGCCTGTTTTTTTAATCCCGCATTGGGCTTGGTTGATAAAAAATATGACATTAAGAGAGAAAAACTTACGGTTGGAAATGACGTGTGGATTGGCTCAAATGTTTTAATCACAAACAAATGTACAAAAATCGGAAACGGCGCAGTTGTTGGGGGTGGGACTGTAGTTACTCATGATATTGCACCGTATTCAATTGTTGTAGGAAATCCCGGAAGAGAAATTCGGAAAAGATTTTCAGATGAGGTTATAGAAAGCCTTGAGAAATGCAGATGGTGGGAGCTTTCTGTGGACGAGCTTTTGAAATTTTTAGACTTGATGGATCAACCATTAAAGTTTGCGGAAGAAATAAAGATATATAGGGAGATATAGAAGATTGAAGGTTGCTCTTTTTGGCTTGACTGTTTTTTCTGACAATAAAGGGTGTGAAGCTCTTGCATATTCATTCCTTAATCTGCTACAGGAAATATGTTGTGAAAATTCAACAGAACTTGATGTTGTTATATATATTTTTTCGCAGAAAGAAAATGTTACGTTTCTGGAGAATCCAGGTTGGCAAAATTTATCTATTGTCATAAAAAAAATTCACTTTAGAAAAAGTATATTTAACTGGAGATTCTGGAAAAGTCTAAAAGAGGATGTGAAAAAATCTACTGTGTGCTTTGACTTTACGGAGGGTGACAGCTTTACAGATTTGTATGGCTTAAAAAGATTCTGTGCACAGACTTTTATAAAGAATTTTGTTATTAAAAAAGGAAGAAATCTGGTTCTTGGTCCTCAGACTTTCGGACCTTACAAAACGGTCTTTTCAAGAATATGGGCTTCATGGGTTATAGCACATGCAAAAAAAGTGTATTCCCGGGACGAATTGTCTCTGTTGCAAATTCCAAAGAAGAAAAGAAGAGACGTGCAGGTCGTTACCGATATTGCTGTTGCTTTGAAGCCAGATGTTAGACAGAACATCAAGAATTGCAAAATAAAAGTTGGTGTGAATATTTCTGGGCTTTTATGGAACGGTGGATATACTCAGAATAACCAGTTCAATCTTAGAGTGGATTACAAAGCGTATATCGAGGGACTTTTAAAAATCTTGTCAGAAAATAAAGCGTATAAAGTATATCTGATTCCCCATGTGATTACATTGGACGATTTTAACAGTGTTGAAAATGACTTAAAAATATGTCTTGAAATGCACAGAAAGTTTCCAGATACAAAATTGATAGATAATGATTTCTCTCCAGCGGCATTGAAGGGCGTGATTTCTCAAATGGATGTTTTTACAGGGGCAAGAATGCACTCAACGATAGCGGCTCTTTCAACGGAGGTACCTGTTATTCCGTTTTCTTATAGCAGAAAATTTGAAGGTTTTTTTAAGGCATTGGAATATAACTACATAATAGACGGTAATATTCTTTCTACTGAAGAAGCCTTAAGAGAGTCCTTAAAGTATATTGTTAATGCAAATGAACTTAAGCTGTCCGTTTGTAAATCATGCGGAATGGCTGAGGATAAAATCTTGATGTTTTATAATGAAGTTAAAAGTTTGTTGACTTGATTAGTGCACTGTAATTACTTCTGATTTTGCTAGTAAAGATAAGTGTCATGAGAAAAGAATGGGAGATAAAAATGGAACATTCGTTTTAACTAACTTGTCACTTACAATGGAGAAAAAACTATGGTAGCTTCTTTTTGTGTGAAGACAAATTTTAATATAATATTTTTTCCTTTATTCTGTGTTTTTTTAATCAGTTCCTATATTATTTCGGAATTCAATGCTTCATATTCAATTTATCCCAGTCTAAATTTATTTTTAATTTTGTATATTGCTTTTTATTTGAAAACAAATGGAATATTAACTCTAAAGCCTGAAATAATAATTGTAATAATGACTTTTATTTGTTTTTCCTGCAATTATATGCTTAACCGTAGATATTACATTTATCCTGTATCAATATACAACAAATCCGCTGTTTATATCGGACTTTGTATTCTTGGAATAATTGCTGGTTGTAATTTTCCAATGCGGAAAAGTTCTGAAACAAAAATAAAATGTTTTAAATTATACCCTTCCCGAACTTCAATTCTGATAATTTGTATTTTTTGTCTGTGTATAACTGTTTTGATGCAGTTTTTAGGCTATAAAACTACTCATTCAGCAGAAATGGACAAATCTAATTTTGCGTTAGATATTTTATTTATGATAAAATCTGCGCTTCAAAAAATCATTTATTTTGATTGTTTTTTTTATTTAATAAAAGGTGAAAAAAGAAAGTTTTGGAAAGAGGAACTTATTATAGTTATTTTGAATTTTGGGTTATCTGTACTTTCTGGATCAAGGGGAAGTGCTATTTTAAGTCTTGCGGTGTTTCCTTATATTTATATTTTATATAA
>CAVKVK010000040.1:0-5242 GCA_963659855.1 Parabacteroides distasonis
CTCTCGAATCTGGCGAAGTTTTAATCCGTAACATCGATTCAATCAAAGACATCTGTGTAAACGAAAGTCCAGAAACTCAAAAAATTATTTCAACAATGAAAAAACTCGATCCAGCCTACGTTGCAGAAGTAATACAGGTCCGCCCTTACAAAGGAAACGAAAACTTAAAAGAAGAAATCGACAAAATTCTTTGCAATATCGAAGGCTACGTAGGCATTCCTTATTATTCTCAGCAGGCAGAAAAATGGTACGAACTTTATTCTTCTGCAGAAATAAAAAACATTACTCAGGAAGGCGAAGACAGAACGCTCGACTGTGTTTTAGAAATGTCTCTTTTTGGCAAATTCAACGCACAGATAAATATTACAGACAACAGCAGTTTTTATTACTACGAAACAAAAAATATCGACAAACTCGTTTATCACGAAAAATTTACTGCCGTAAAACCTCAAAAAATGAAGTCCTGCATTACGCTTTTCCGCGACGGCGACAACTGGGTTTTGTACGCAATCGGTGGTGTTGACTGTCCAAAGGTCTGGTTTTTAAGCAAACGCATAGAAATTTCCTTTATGAACAGAATTAAAACATTCTGCAATTTTATATTTTCAAAAATTTAACTAAGCTGAACAACTGCATTATGGAAACATTCACAATAATTCCCGAAAAAATTGTCTTTGGCGGAAGCTGTCTTGCAAAAGTTAACGGTAAAAATGTTTTTATTCCTTTTGCAATTCCTGGCGAAAAAATAGAAATCGAAATAACAAAATCATTCCGCGACTACGATCTTGCAAAAATTATAAAAGTTATTGAACCTTCTCCTCACAGAGTTATGCCATTCTGCCCTCTTTACGGCAAATGCGGCGGCTGCAACATGCAGCACATAGACATTGAATATCAAAGACAGTTAAGAAGTTCAATGCTAAAAGACTGTTTTGAACGGGAAGGAATTGAATGTCCTCAAATCGAAATAATCAGTGGAAACGAAAAAAATTACCGTTCACGCCTGCAATTAACTGACGGCGGATTAAACGAAAAAAATTCAAATAATGTCTTAAACTTAAATTCCTGCCCGGTTGCAACACAACAAATCAATAATTATCTTTCAAAAGTTTCTCAGAATGAACGCCCGGAAGGAAGAGTTCACTTTTTTGGAGACAAAAGAATTGTTTCTTCGTCGCAAGATCAATTTGAACAGCTTGTAATTGCCGACGAAACAAAAAGGGAACTTTGGGCTCAAAAACAGGTTGGAAAGGCAAAAAAAACTGCAAAAAATAAAGTAAAACAACGCTTTGCAGGAACTTTTGGCGATTCAAAAAATCTGTGCACAGTAAATCTTTCAGGCAAACTGATAGAATTTGATGTTCAGGGATTTTTTCAGTCAAATATGGAAGTTCTCGAAAAAACAATAAAGGCTGTCTGTTTTAACATGGGCGGAACAAATGTCCTTGATATGTACAGTGGCGCTGGAACATTTTCTGTCTTTCTTGCAGATCTTTTTACTAAAACATACCTCGTTGAACACAACAGAGACGCTCTTGTTCACGCAGAAATAAACATGGCAGGAAAACTCCACGAAACCTACGGTTTAAGCGGAAGCAAGTGGGTAAAAGAAAACGCTCCTCAGATTCTTGCAAAAAACGGTTCATTTGATGCAGTTGTAATTGACCCTCCTCGCTCAGGAATGGAAAAAGAAGTCTGTGACTGGCTTTGTAAAAACAAAACACCACAAATCAGAAGTGTTTCCTGCGATCCTTCTACGCAATCAAGGGATGCAAAAAAACTCATAAACTCAGGCTACAAACTTGCAAAGCTGTATCTGCTCGATTTTTATCCGCAGACAGCGCATATAGAAAGCCTTGCCTGCTTTGAATATATTTAATCAAAAATGAGTTTAAAAACTTTTTCTACAAGACATTTTTTCAGTTTTATTTTTGCATTTGCGACAGTTTCCGCTGTTTTTGCGCAGGAAAATTCAGCCTTACGGTCGGTAAATATTTCTAAAACAAAACCTTCGTGGCAGGCAGTTATTGGTGGCGAAAGCGTTGCACCAGTTGCCCAGACTTCCTACGGTTTTGCTGTCGTAACAGACGGCCGGATGATCAGCACCTGTACTTTTAGCGGAAACGTAATGTGGCAAAAAAGCATTCAAGGGCGTCCTTCTTCTGCTTTTACTTCCTGTGGTGACTTTTTGTATGCAGTTACAAACGATTCTGTTATAAATTTTATAAATCCAAGTGGCAAAACAGTCTGGAGTGCTGACAGCTGTTTTAAAATCATTCAAAGTCCTTTATGCGGACGCGACGGAAGAGTTTTTGTTTATGGAACACAAAATGTCGCCTGCTACGGTTTAAAAGGAAGTCAAAAATGGAATTTAAAAATTGAAGACGCACAAATCTGTCAGATAAATGAACTTCCAGACGGCACTCTTCTTGCACTTACAAAAAATGAAGAAAATTCAAAAACAAAAGGAATAAGAATAAGCCCTTTTGGACAGATTCTCGAAAACATTACATTTGCAGGAAAAATCGTTTTTGCTTCAAATTCTTCAGACGGAATTCTTCTTTCTTTTTCTGACGGTTCATTCGGACTTTGCACAAGCGAAGACGCTGCAGCTGTTTCTAAATGGGTTTTAAAAAATCAGCCTTCTTCAATAATAAAAGCAATTATAAGTTCAAAAGAAATTTCAGCCTTATTTTATAACGAAGGAACTCTGTTAAAAATTCTTATAATTAAAAATAAAACGGGCGAACTGTTAAAAACTTTTTCATGCGGAAATCTCAACTTAAACGACATTACATCTCTTAGAGCAACTCCCCAGGGATTTTTTATAAGCGACAGTTTCCGCGCAATAGAATTCAATCAGGAAGGAACTGTTTTTTGGGAAGCTTTTCTTCCTTCGCGCGCAAAATGGAATTACATTTCATACACAAATTCTAATCAGCTTTTATTATGCCAAAAAGACTGGACATTAAACGCATATGTAATGAATCAATCGGTAAATGGCAAAAAAAACTCAATCAATCAAGAAAAAATTCACCCCTACACAAAGCCTTCAAAACAAATACAAAAATACGACGGCGTAATTTATTCTTCAATCAGCAGCAAAAGAATTGAAGAAATAAAAAAAGCATTTTATTCAAAAAACTTTGGAACTTCAGAAAAACAAATGCTCGAAGAACTGCAGGAACTTTCTCTTTGCTACAAAGAAGAACTTTATGAACTTTCTAAAAACAGCCACGAAGATAATTCATTTTTTTCTAAAAATCCGCTTTACACACAGCCGGTTTTACAGGCAATGAGCGAAAGTGAAACAGACATTTTTACAGGTGATTTTGCAATTCTTTTACAAAACGAAAATTCTCCGCTTATGCTGCAGACACTTATAGCTCAGGCAGGAAATTGTCTTTACGACAGGGACGGAGAAATCTTAAAAGCGTTCGAAAATATTATAACTAAAAAACTTATGCGAAAAGACACAAAAACAGCAGAACTTATATGCGATTCAACTTACAAAATTGTTTCTTTTATGGGGCGTCCTGCCTTTTATAAACAGGGCAAGCAGATTGTTTCGGCTTTAATGAGTTCACGCTTTGACAAAGAAATTCAGGAATACGCACGCACAACTTTTTCTAAAATCATGAATCTGTAAGATTTTTTTACGCAATTTTTCTTTAACATAGCATTTTCAACTTTTTACACAGCCATTCATTTCGTGATATAATCGGTTTTAAGTTTTGGAGGATTTTTATGAAACTTTGCAAACTGATTAGTACTGCGCTTTTTATTTTTGCCTTTAGCGCACAAATTTTTGCGATTGAAGTAGACAAGCAGGAACTTGAAAGCGTTTCTGCACAGACAATTGTTTTTGAAAACTACACAGGCCCGCATTCAGTTATAAATACAGCTTCTCAAATTGCAGGAATCGGAAGCGAAATGGGAACAACAGTTGCAAAAACTCCGGAATCTTTTTTAACAGCAGGTTCTTCACTGCGCTATCAGATTATTCACGCTGTTGACGCTTCTGAACAGGGAAAACTCGACGCAGACATTTTTGTAATCGGTTCATCTTCCACAATCGACCACATTAAAAACGTAAGAAGAATTATTGCCGCGTATTTAGTTCAGGCATATTCTTATTCACAGGCCGACGCTGATACAGTTGCAACTTTCGTAACAGTTTACAACGCAGTTTACCGCGGAAACCTTTCTTATTTTTCTTCAAAATACAAAAAAATTGTTACAGACAATCTTACGCAGGAAAAAGCCGGAATTGCCTTAAGCTATCGTGAATGGCCTGGAAAAACTCAAATTGTAATTCCGCTTGCAGATTTAAAAGGCGGATTGAGCACAGTTGACACTTCTGTTATTTCTGACAAAAAAGTTGTTCAGTCAATGCAGGAAGATGATGACAAAGGCGTTGACTCAAGAAAGCAGATGGTAGACATAAAAGAGCGCGAAGCCGACAACGCACAGGAAAAGGCAAATACAGCTCAGAAAAAGGCAGTTGAAGAATCTGCAAAATTAAAAGAAGAACAGCAGAAGGCTCAGAAAGCAAAGCAGGAAGCAGCTCAGGCACAAAAAGAAGCTCTGAAAGCACAGAAAAAGGCTGAAGAAAATCCTCAGGATAAAGAAGCTCAAAAAGAAGCAGAACAAAAGCAGGAAATTGCAGAAGAAAAACAGCAGGCTGCAGAAGAACAGGAACAAAAAGCTGCCGAGCAGGAACAAAAAGCAGAAGAAGCTAAGCAGGAAGCAACTCAGGCACAGTCTCAGGCAGACACAAAACGCACAGAAGCCCAGAGTGAACGCACGACGATTGCCCAGGATCAGCAGACAATTGTACGCGAACAGACCGCAAACGAAAGTGCACCGAGTGTTTACGGATTGCGCGCAATTGATGATCTTGGACTGCTTTCTGCCCTTGTCCGCATGAATGCAAATACAGGCGACGTAATAAAAGAATCTCCGGTAACAGTTATAAGAAGCCGCACAATCTACGAAACTGCTGACGGATATATTGCAATTGCCGGAGTAACGACAGGAACAGGAACTGTAAAACTTGTAGTTCTCGATAAAGAAAATATGGAAATTACAAAAGAAAGCACAGAAACTGTTGCTGAAAATTCAGTTTTAGTTCAGGACTCCACTTCTTACTATTGTGTAATTCTGGAAGGCAAAAACTTTGTTGTTGCAAAATTCAACGAAAATGCAGAAAACCTTTTAAAATCTCCGGTTTCTGTAAAAC
>CAVKVK010000040.1:5252-19132 GCA_963659855.1 Parabacteroides distasonis
CTCCAGTTACAATTACACAAAACGGAATTCTTGTAACTTCAATCGAAAACAAACCTGTTTTGCTTAATTCAAAAGATTTAACGGCAGTATCGCAAAACCAGGACAAAAATTACAACGCAAAGTAAAAAAATCAATCCGGCTTTTGAAGTTTTATCTCGAGCCGGATTTTTTTTCGATGCTTGATAACAAGTTTTTTGAATTATATAATTTTAAGAATGAATCGTCAGATAAAAATATTTTTTGTTTTAGCTTTTATTTTTACTTCGTTCAACAGTTTTGCAAGCGGAAAAAAAGATACTCTCTTTGCTGCTGTTGAATCTGGAACAGAAAAAGAAATTAAATCATTCTTAAAAGAAAATCCTGAATACGTAAACATTAGAGATGGTGCAGAAAAAATAAATCCATTAATGACAGCCCTTAAAGCAGATCGTCCGCTTTCTGTCATTAAAATTCTGCTTAAATACGACGCACAGCCAATGCAGGTGGACAATTTAAAAAGAAATTCACTCATGTATGCCTGTGAATATTCTTCTGATCCAAAAGTTCTTGAAAAACTAATAAAATCAACTTCATTTTTTAAATATTTCAGGGCAAAGAATATTTTAAAAAAGGACATTAACGGAAAGAATTCTTTTGACTATGCCCGCGAAAGTCTTGAACCAGAACAAATGCTTGCAGTTTTAAACAAGTTTACTGTAGAAGAAATTCCTCAGGAAAAAGTTCAGGAAGAAAATAAAACACAATCACAACAGGAACAGGTTCAGGAAGAAACGGCTCAGACAGAAGGCACAGCACAGGAAGAAAAACAGGAAACTCCAGCGGAAGAAGCTAGTGCACAGACATTGCCTGCAGTTTCTGCCCCAGCAAAGCCTTTAGAAGAAAATACTGCTCAAAATACAGAATCTGAACAAAACTCACAAAATACAGAAAACCTGCCTCCCCTTTTGGATTTAACTTCCGTTACAGAAGACTTACAAGATCAAACAGAAGACGAAGAGATTTCACCTTATTCAAAAACATATTTGTTTGATTTTGCCTGCGATGAAGAACAGGACACAGAAGTTCCTTTGGCCTCTTCTGACGACAACCACACATTTATAGAAAATGCAGATTCAAAAGACTTAGGCGGACGAACTAAACTAATGCTTGCCGGCAAAAAAGGTAATTTACAATTTGCAGAAAACTTAATTTATTCAAAAGCCGATGTAAACGCACAGGACAATGACGGCTGGACAGCGTTAATGTTTGCTGCACGCTTTTCTTCAAGCCCAAAAATGGTAAAACTTCTTGTAAAAAACGGCGCTGACATAAAGAAAAAAAATAATTACGGAGTAACTTCTTTAAGGCTTGCTGCAGGATTTTCTGATTCACCGGCAATTATTTCAGAACTTCTTGACGCATACGAAGCTACTGACAACGAAGTTTTATCGGCCTTTGTTTATGCAGTAAGTTCTTCTGCTTCCATACAGATTCTGGAAGCTTTTTATAAAAAAGGAATTCCATTAAACGCTGCTTACGACGGAAAAACAGCTTTAATGTATGCGGCAGAATCAAATAAAGACACAAAAACGATTGCCTGGCTTTTAAGCAAAGGAGCAAAAAAAACATACAAAACCAGAAACGGCATGACGGCTTTTGATTTTGCAAGTCAAAACAAAAAAATGCCACACGATGAAATTTACTGGAGTTTGAATATTTCTGGAGAATAAAAATGAGAATTACTGGCGGAAAACTAAAAGGAAGAATAATAAAATGTCCAGACGGAGTAATCAGACCGGCAATGGACCGCATGAGAGAATCAGTTTTTGCTGTCATTGGAGATTTAACAGGAAAAAGCTGGCTGGATTTATTCAGTGGCTCAGGAACAATTGCAATAGAAGCTGTAAGCCGTGGAGCAACCCAGGTTCAGTTGTGCGAAAAAGACAAAATAAAAATAAAGACAGTTTTGGACAATGTTTCTGTTACCGAAAAAGAATGTGGCGTAAAAATCGGCTGTCATTTTATGGCAGTTGAACTTTTATTAAAGCGTTGCAAAGACAAATTTGATTTTATATTTTTTGATCCTCCGTTTCCGTATAAGTTTAGAAAAGATTTAATAAAAGCGGTTGATAAATATTCCCTTTTAAATCCAAATGGAACAGTCCTTATCCACTATCCGGAAGAAGATTCATTGCCGGAAAAAATCGGGAACCTTGTTTTAACGGATAAAAGAATTTACGGCCGCTCAATTGTAAATTTTTATAAAAGAATTGAAGATTTAAACGAAGAAGAAAAAAGCGTTAGTGATGGTAGCCCCGCCGAAGGCGTTGGCGCCTTGCGCCAATGAAGGCGACAGCCGCAAGGGCGGACAGCACGACCTGCCGGCCAGGCAGGGAACGCCCCTCTAAATTTCTTGACTTTATAAATGTTCATGCTAGAATTTATTCTAGTCAAAATATAAAGGTAAAAAAGTGAATACCACATCTGGAAGCTCATTTCTCTCTACTGTAGAATCTCACAGAAACGCCGGTGGATTTATAAAAGTCACGGATTCTCCATTGCAGACTCTAACTTCTGAGCAGAAAGTTGCATTAAACCGTAAAGGTAATGAACTTTTTAACAATGGCAGAACTGAGGAAGCCGCAAGAATTTTTATTACGACCGGTTACTCTGACGGCCTTACAAGGGTTGGAGACGTTTATTCAAAAAAAAATCAATCGTTAAAAGCTCTTAAATTTTATATTCTGGCAAAAAACAAAAACAAATGTGAACCGATTTACGAAAAAATTGCGCAGATAATTTCACGTTTGCAAAAAGAATAATTATCTAAAAAAATGGGGAGTACAAAATGTCAGAAGAATTAAAAACAGAACTTTCAGAAGAAATTTTAGCAGAAGGGCTTGAAGAAGAAAAAGATGAAATTTCGGCACAAATTGCAGAAATTTCAAAAAAAGGTTACCAGTTGCTAAAAGAAAATAAAATCGAAGAAGCAATAAATGCTTTTAATTCAATTTTAAGCATTGAAAAAAACAACAATTATGCACTTGTCGGGCTTGGCGACTGTCAGCGAAAACAAAATCACTTTAAAGACGCGATTGAATTTTATTCAAAATGTCTTTCCTGCCATCCGGGCAACAATTATGCACTTTTTGGTCTTGCAGACTGCTATAAAGCCTTAAACAAATATCAAAAAGCAATTGAAATCTGGGAACAATATCTTGTTCACGATGACAGAAACATTACGGTTTTGACCCGCGTTGCCGACGCATGCAGAAAAATCCGCGATTTTAAAAAATCAAAAGAACTTTATTTAAAAGTTTTAGACATGGAAGAAACCAATGCTTATGCGTTAATTGGAATCGGTCATCTTTATTACGATTTTAAAGAATACAAGGATGCTCTTTATTACTGGACAAAAATGCTGGAAATTAACGAAAATGCCGTTGATATTCGGGTTTTAACTTCAATTGGAAACTGCCACCGCAAATTAAAGACTTTTTCTCAGGGAATAAAATATTTTGAACGCGCACTGGAAATGGATCCTGAAAATTTTTACGTTCTTTTTGGGCTTGCAGACTGCTACAGGGGAATGAACCAGCAGTACCGTTCAATTGAATACTGGAATAGAATCCTAAAAAATGATCCTGACAACAAAGTAATTTTAACCCGGGCTGGAGACGCCTACAGAAACACTGGCGACTACAAAACTGCAGAAGAATATTACAACAGGGCAATGGAAATTGATTTTGACATTTACGCTGCCCTTGGGCTTGCCCTTCTTTGCAAAGGTCAGGGAAAATACGACGAAGCTGTAGAAAAATTGAATACATTAATAAGCAATGATCCAAAAAACTACAGACTTTATATTGATTTAGCCGACTGTTATTTAAAAATGAACAAAAAAGACAAGGCAATTGAGATTTTAAAGAATTTTTCTAAAACAGGAACAAAGAGTACTGCAATATCAGAAATGCTCGATAAAATCGTTAACGGCAAGCCTTTAAATTAGTTCAAAAAAACGTTATTTTTTTATTCATTATGCAAAAAAAGATAGCAGTTTCAGGACTTTTACCGGAAGAAATTTCTCAGCAATTGAATATTTCGCCAGCGTTTAGAGGTAAACAGATTTTTGAATGGATTGGAAAAGGTGTCGATTCGTTCGAAAATATGACAAATTTGAGTAAATCGCTCCGCGACGAACTTGAAACAAAGGCAGTTTTAAGATGCTGCCAGGTTTCTAAAGTGTTAAAAGATCCTGATGGAACTATAAAACTCCAGATTACACTAAACGACGGTCTTGCAGTAGAAACAGTTCTTTTAACAGACAAAGAAGGAAGAAAAACCGCCTGTGTAAGCTGCCAGGTTGGCTGTGCAATGAACTGTGCGTTCTGTCAGACTGGAAATTTAGGACTTGCAAGAAGCCTTACGCCGTCAGAAATCGTAGAACAGTTTTTATTTTTGGAAAAATATGCAGGACCATTGGACAATATTGTTTTTATGGGCATGGGCGAACCTATGATGAACCTTTCTGCAGTCCGAAAAGCAATTTCAATTTTAACAGATAAAAGAGGAAGAGCTCTTTCTGGCAGAAGAATAACTCTTTCTACTTCTGGCGTAATAAAAGGAATTTACGATCTGGCAGATAACGGGCCGGCAATAAGACTGGCGGTTTCACTCACAACAGCGGATTCTTCTTTGCGCGAACAGATTATGCCGATTACAAAAACTAACAGTCTTGCAGAATTAAGAAAAGCAATTGATTATTATGCAAAAAAAACAGGCAGGCGCGTAACTTTAGAGGCAGCCCTTCTCCACGATACAAACACAAGTGAAGAATCAGCCCAAAACATGATTGATTTTGCAACAGGAATTGATGTGAATATAAATCTTATTCCCTGGAATCCGGTTGAAACTTTACCGTTTACAGAACCTTCAAATAACGAATGTCACAGATTTGTAGAAAAACTCGAAAAAGCAGGATTAAACGTAACTTTACGCACAAGACGAGGAAGAGAAATTGGAGGAGCCTGCGGTCAGCTTGGAAAAACACTTTCTGATAAAATTGTAGAAGGAAAAAAACTATCAGGAAGTGAAAAATACGGAAACGCAATTTCTTAAAATAATAGTCGAAGAGAGTTTTACATTTTAGTTATTGGACAGTTAATTTACTAACTGTTATAATACGGTTGAAATTTAAGATTATTTGCAGGAGATAAATCTTTATGCAGAAAAAAATATACGTAGTTGGAATGTTTGACGCTGACACCTGTGCAAAAGTAGAAGCAGCAGTAAAAGCAGTCAGCGGAGTAACAAATTGTGTTGCTAATGCGGATAAATCGCAGGTTCTGGTTGATTTTGAAGGAAGTGATGAAAACGCAATCAATTCAGCGATTTCTTCACTTGGTATTGAAGTTCTTAACTAAAAAATTATGATGAAAATTGTTGTTTTAGACGGTTATGCTGCAAATCCAGGTGATTTGAGCTGGGACATTTTTAAGGATATTGCTGAATTAACAATTTACGACAGAACCCCTCCAGAAAAAGTTGCAGAAAGAATTGGAAACGCTGACGGAATATTCATTAACAAAATTGATATTACAAAAGAAATAATTGCTCAGTGCCCGAATTTAAAATACGTAGGTGTAATGGCAACAGGATATAACGGTGTGGACACAAAGGCTGCGCGCGAAGCAGGAATTACTGTAACAAATATTCCAGCCTACTCTACAGATTCAGTTGCTCAGCATACTTTTGCCTTAATTTTGAATTTTACAAATCATGTAGAAGAACATTCAATTTCAGTTCAAAACGGAGACTGGGTAAAATGTCCGGATTTCTGTTACTGGAAAAGTCCGCTCACAGAATTAACAGGCAAAACACTCGGAATCTTTGGGTTTGGTTCAATCGGACAAAAGGTTGCTTCCATTGCACATGCGTTTGGAATGAACGTTCTTATTCATGTACATTCTTCAAAATCATTTACAGGAAACGAAAAATCTGTTTCAAAAGAAGAACTTTTTAAGAACAGCGATTTTATAACCCTGCACTCTCCTTTAACAGCAGAAACTGCAAATCTTATAAATAAAGATTCTCTTTCCTTAATGAAAAAAACTGCTTATGTAATAAACACAGCACGCGGTGGTCTCGTAAACGAAAAAGATTTACGAGAAGCCCTCGATGAAGGAAAAATTTCAGGCTATGCAGCAGATTCAATTGCTCACGAACCAATGAACAAAGACTGTCCGCTTTTAGGAGCAGAAAACTGCGTTCTTACGCCTCACGTTGCCTGGGCACCTTTTGAAACCAGAGAAAGACTTTTTAAAATCACTCTTGAAAATTTAAAAGCCTTTGTTTCTGGCAAAAGCATTAACGTTGTTAACAGATAAAAGTCTTGTACTTAATTACGAAAAAGTGTAGATTATTTAAAAATACTACAGAACTTAAGAGGTACTAAAGATGGGAAAGACTATAGCTCAGAAAATTTTTGAATCACACTTGGTTGATGCACCTTTTGAAGGAACATACGTTTTAAAACTTGACCGCGTATTCTGCCACGAAATTACAACTCCAGTTGCAATCAATGATCTTGCAGAACGTGGAATGGATCGTGTTTTTGATCCGACAAAAATCAAGGCAGTAATTGATCACGTAACTCCAGCTAAAGACAGCAAAACAGCAACACAGGGAAAAATCTTACGCGACTGGGCAAGACGTAACAACGTAAAAGACTTTTTTGATATTGGAGCAAACGGCGTTTGCCATGCAATTTTCCCGGAAAAAGGTTTTGTACGCCCTGGTTACACAGTAATCATGGGAGACTCTCACACTTGTACTCACGGTGCTTTTGGAGCATTTGCCGCAGGTGTTGGAACAACAGACCTTGAAGTTGGAATTTTAAAGGGCGTATGTTCATTCCGTGAACCAAAAACAATTAAATTTGTCCTGAATGGAAAACTCAAAGACGGAGTTTACGCAAAAGACGTAATTCTTTATTTAATCGGAAAAATCGGTGTAAACGGTGCAACAAACTGTGTAGTTGAATTTACAGGTCCTGTTATTGACAACATGGGAATGGAAGAAAGAATGACATTGTGCAATATGGCAGTTGAAGCTGGTGGCACAAGCGGAATCTGTTTCCCGGATGCAAAGACAGTTGATTACCTTTGGGAATTCATTAAAGATGAATACAAAACAAAGGAAGAAGCAATTGCAGATTATTCAAAATGGCACGACGACGAAGATGCTGTTTACGAAAAAGTAATTACAGAAGATTTATCTGATCTTGAACCAGTTTGTACAATCAACTACAAGCCGGATCAGATTAAAAAAATTTCAGAAATGAAAGGAACTCATGTAGACCAGATTTACATTGGTTCTTGTACAAATGGACGCATTTCTGACCTTAGAATTGCTGCACAGGTTTTAAAAGGCAAAAAGTTAGCAGAAGGTGTACGCGGTATTGTTTCTCCAGCAACTCCAAAAATCTATAAAATGGCAGTTGATGAAGGACTTATCGACATTTTCCTTGAAGCCGGATTCTGTGTAACAAATCCAACCTGCGGTGCATGTCTTGGAATGTCGAACGGTGTTCTTGCAGAAGGCGAAGTTTGTGCTTCTACAACAAACCGTAACTTTAACGGACGTATGGGAAAAGGCGGAATGGTTCATCTTATGAGCCCTGCTTCTGCAGCAGCAACAGCAATTGCTGGAACAATTACAAATTCAGAACTTTATAAAGGCTAAGTTTAAGCTCTGAATTAAAAAGCAAAAATACAGAAAATGATTAAGTTCATTTTCTGCATAAAATAAAAAGGGGAAAAAATATGAAAGCATTCGGTGGACCGGTACTTTTTCTGGATCGTTCAGATATTAACACTGACGAAATCATTCCTGCAAAATATTTGACAGAAATTTCAAAACAGGCTTTAAAGCCTTATTGTCTCGAAGACCTTAAACTCGAAGGCTTTGACGCAAAAAGAGATGTTCCTGGAAAAAAAGTTATCATTACCCGCGAAAACTTTGGTTGTGGCTCAAGCCGTGAACACGCACCGTGGGCTCTCGAAGTAAACGGAATTTACACTGTTATAGCTCCAAATTTTGCACGTATTTTCCGCCAGAATATGTACAACTGTGGTCTTATGGCTCTCGATATGCCAAAAAAAGATATTGAAGATATGTTCCGCACCTTTGCAGACAAAGACTGTGAATGTAAGATTGAACAGAAAGAAGACGGAACCTGGAAAGTAAAACTGATTGCAGGTTCACTTTCTAAAAGCTATCCGTTTAAGCTTGAAGGCTTTGAAAAAGCATTAATCGAAAATGAAGGCTGGATTGGCTACGCTGAATCAAAATACTAGTAAGCGGTAGCGATGATAGCCACGCCGAAGGCGGTCTGCACCGCAAGGTGCAGACTGGAGCGCTTAACGCGCGTAATGGCGGTCGTAGCGACGGCAACGCAGGTTGCCGGACCGCCCGTATTATAAAAATAATTCTAATCTATAAACCCGCGTTTTTTTAGTTCTGCAAGAATAAGTTCAACAATCTGCTCTGGTGTATAAAGAGCTGTGTCTATGATTAAATCTGCAAAATCATATTTGTTATTGTCTATATCGTAAAGTTTTTTATATCTTCTGCTGTCTTCGCTGTCGCGCATTGCTGTAAAACGGGCAATTTCTTCTAAGTCGCCACCTTCACGGTTAAAAACGCGCTCTGCCCTGGTTTTGTCGCTTGCATAAAGATAAACCTTTAAATCTGCTTCTTTTAACATCCAGATTGCAAGGCGGCTTCCAAGAACACAGCTTTCTTTTTTTGCAAGTTCTACCTGATGTGTGTCGACATAAATGTCATAAGAATCGTCTGTTTTGGCATTTTCGATAACCTGAGCTAAGGTTAAACCTTTTTCTGCTGCCAGCTGGCGAAACGTATAATTTATGAGAGTAACTCCAAGGGTTTGACTCAAAAGTGTCGAAACCGTAGTATTTCCGCAGCCAGATTTTCCGCTGATTGCAACACGGAGTTCTTTTTTTAATTCCATAATTTTCTCCAAAAAAATGATAAAAAAGTCTGCAACGCAAACCTGTAAATAAAAACTTTGACGTTATTTTTAGAAAAAGTTTTGTTACGTTTTTTACAAGATTATTCAACGTTTTTGCTTTGTTCACGGATGTTTTCGAGGGCGTCTTTTGCATTTATTACCATCTGCCCCACATCTGTAAACTGATTTTTTGAACCGATTGTGTTTATTTCTCTGTTTGCTTCCTGGCAGATAAAATCAATACGCTTTCCTGGAACCGGATTTTCTGAAAATTCTTTACGAAGGGCCGCAAGATGACTCTGCAGTCGTATAATTTCTTCGTTTATTGTATATTTTACAAGCATCGAAGCAACTTCGCTCATAATGCGGTTCTGGTCAACGTTGTCGCCTAAAAGTTCAGTAAAGCGGGTTGTAATCTGTTCTTTAAACTTTTCTTCCATTTTTGGCTGCCATTCTTTAAAAAATGCTGCGCAGGAATCGAGAACATCGAGTTTTTTTAGTAAATCAACTTTTAAGTTTTGGCCTTCGCGGATTCGGTCGCTTACAAACTGTTCAAAAACTTCGTTAAAAACGCCTTCTATTTTTGTCCAGTAAGACTCTGCGTCAAACTCGTGCGTAATGTTCAAAACTCCGTCCTGGGCAACAATCAGAGAAAGCGGAATGTTATTTGTATCATAGCCTAAAGCTTCGCTTATTTTTGCTATTGCATTGCGGTACATAACGGCAGCCTGTGGATCTGGATTTACTGTTGCTGTAGAATTCAGGTCTTTTACGCGGATTGTAAGGTCAACCTTGCCACGTACAATTTTTGAAGAAACAATTTTTCTTAATTTTGATTCAAGCGGATTTAAAAACGACGGAATATTTACATTTAAATCCAAAAAACGATTGTTTACAGATTTTATTTCAACACTAATCTGAGTGCCGTCAATAATAGTTTCTTTAAAGCCGTAGCCTGTCATGCTGTTCATAATTTTTTCCTTAAAAATAAAATGTTAAAAAAGCTGTGCAAAAGTCGCTGGGACAATCTGGCATTCTAAAATATCTACAATTTTTTTAATTCTTCCAGAACTTTAGTTCCAACCTGCCAGTTGTTTCCGGCTCCCATAGTTACAAAAAGATAACCGTCTGGATATTCTTTGCCCGAAGGTTCGTTAAGCATTTTTAGCGCAACCCTGCTGGCTTCGTCAAATTCTTTGCAATAAGTAACATCTTTATGATATCTACGGGCGTGTTCAGCAAGAATTTCGCCATTAACGCTAGAATTTGCTCCGTTTTCTCTGGCACTGCCGTAAATTTTATTGATTATTACCCTGTCAGCGCACGAAAAACTGTCTGCAAAGTCTTCAAGTAAAGCCTGGGTTCTCGTATAAGTGTGGCTCATAAAATCAACAATAATTTTGTGGCATTTATAGAATTCTCTAAATCCTGCAAGAGTTGTTTTTATTGCTGTCGGATGATGTCCGTAATCATCAATAAAAATAACTTCCTGCCCAAGAGAATTTTTTGCCCGGCCAACAATTTCGCTGCGGCGTTTTCCACCGCAAAAACTTAAAAGTCCGTTTTTTATCTGTTCAAAATACTCCTGTGGATTTTTTCCGGCAGTTTTTAATAATTCAACGTTTAAGGCAATTGCAGCAGCGGAATTTCTTACATTATGCAAACCTGGAACACAGACTGCACATTCTCCAAGGCCTGCAACAGTAAAATATTGTTTTCCGTTTTTTATCTCACCAAATTCAATTTTATACATTCCTTCAGCCGTTTCGCCATAAGGAATAAGATTTAAATCATTTCGCTTTTTTAAGGCAAGACTGGCAACTTCAACAGCTCCTTTATCGTCGGCACAATAAATTAAAGTTCCGCCATCAGGAAGAAGGCAAACATAGTCAACAAAGGCATTTCTAATATCTTCGTATGTCGGATAATAATCCTGATGGTCGCTTTCTACAGAAGTTAAAATAATTTTTTGTGGAAAAAAAGACATAAAATGTCTTTGATATTCGCAGGTTTCTGCAATAAAAAAAGGCTTTGTTTTATCAGAGTGTTCCGGACTTGTGTAAGTGCAGCCTCCAAAAGAAGAAATTATGCTTCCTGCAAGAACTGCGCCCGGCAATTTTAATTCCTTAAAAATTGAACCGCAGAGCCCCGTCGTCGTTGTTTTTCCGTGAACTCCACAAACTCCACACGAATAAGCATTTTTCGAAAAAGCTCCAAGAGCCTGAGTATAAAGAAGTAAAGGAATTCCACGTTTTTTTGCTTCTGCAAGGTCAGGATTTGTATCTGGATTATACGCACTTGAATAAATTACCAGCTGCACGCTGTCCGTAATATTTTGCGCCCCAAAAGGAAGAGCCTTTATTCCAAGTTTTTCAAGAATTTCGTCCGTATAAAAACGTTCGGCAACATCGCTTCCTGTAACAACAGCACCACGCGCATGCAAAATTTCAACAAGGGCAACCACTCCAGTTCCCTTTATTCCAACACAGTGAATATGAAAACCAGCAAGATTTTCTGGCAAATAAGAATCGTTCATTTGAAGTTATTTTACTTCTTTTGAAGTTTTCGTTCAATTATGGTGAATATCCGGGCGTTACCCGCGCAGTTCGCACGGGCCGCGCTTTTCAGGGTTCCGGCTTTCGCCTGCAATGCTACGCATCGCGCTCCGCGCGCCCTTACAATCGCTAACGCAATTTAACAATTAAAACAAAAAACTTTATGCTTCAACACTCACAGAATTTGCAGAAAGCTGTAAATACATTTGATCCGCAAGTCCAAAACCTGCATTTTTTGTCAAAGCTGTAGAATATTCATCAAAAAGCATGTCTTCGTACATTTTTGATGCAAAATCAGAATTTGAGTCAGCCTTTATAACTGTTTTACGCATCTGATTTACCATCATTTTTACAATGTAAGATTCCATTTCGAGGGATTTTTCGTAAAGTTTAGAAGTGCGGTCAATTGTTCTCTGCTGAACATGTGGATTTGACTGATTTGCAGCAGCTCCAACCGGCAAAGAGTTTTTATCTTTTTCTAAAGTAAAAGTTTCTGCAAAACCAGAACTAAAGTCGCCATTTAAGCGGCCTTCCTGAACAATCTGTTCACCTGCAAGATTTTTTCCGTCAGAAACACTACCGTAAACGCTGCGTACAAGTTCTTCAAACCTGCCTTTTTCGCCAGAAAACTGAGCGCTCTGCAATGCAGATTGTCCGCCTGTTATTGCATTTATTCCACTAGTAAGTCCAACAGTCATTATTTACTCCAAAAAGTTTAACTAAACAGCATCTATTTATTTATAACTTAGCGTTTTAAGTTAACTGCTGTACTCAGCATTGAATCTGTAGTCTGGATTGCTTTTGAGTTAAACTCGTAGGCTCTCTGGGCTACAATCATCTGTACCATTTCGTTAACAACAGAAACGTTAGACATTTCTACAAACTTATGTTTTGTAACACCAAAACCGTCAAAGCCAGGGCGTCCGGCAATGGCTTCTCCAGAAGCATTTGTAACCTTGTAAAGATTGTCTCCACTGGCTTCTAAGCCCGCATTATTTGGAAAGCGATAAAGTTCAAGCTGGGCAACATCAACAGGTTCATTCTGGCCAAAAACTTTTACACTTACGCGTCCGTCATCAGCAATCGTAAGAGAATGAATGTCAAAACCTTCCGGCAAAACAACTTCCGGCATAACACGTAATCCGTTAGAAGTAACAAGCTGTCCGTTCATGTCAACCTTAAATGAACCGTCGCGGGTATAAGCATAACTTCCATCGTACTGCTGAACCCTGAAAAAACCGTCGCCAACAACAGCCACATCTGTGTCAACGCCAGTATTCTGCAATGAACCCTGAGAAAAAATTCTCTGTGTTGCAGCAACCTTTGTTCCTGCTCCCTGCTGAATTCCAACCGGGCTGACAGTATCTTCTGTTGCTGGAGTTCCTGCGAGTTTTACGTTCTGATAAACAAGGTCTTCAAATTCAACTCTCTGCTGCTTAAAACCAGTCGTATTTACGTTTGAAAGGTTATTCGAAATTGCATCAAGATTTGACTGCTGACCGTTCATTCCTGTAGCGGCTGTCCACAAACTTCTTACCATTTATTTATTCCTCCCAAATGCTTAACGAGATAAAGCAACTTTTGTCCAAAGAGTTGACATCATTGCGTCTTCACTTTGAATCGTTTTCTGGTTTGCTTCGTAAGCTCTGTTTACTTCGATCATTTTTACCATTTCTTCAACAACATTTACGTTGCTTGTTTCAACATAGCCCTGCATCATTTTTGGACGCTCAGCGCCTTCAGCAACATAGGCAGAACCAGAAACATCATTTGCAGACCAAAGGCTGTTTCCCATTTTTTTTAAGTAACGTTCGTTGTCAAAACGGACAACTTTGATTCTGTCAATAAATTCTCCGTCTTTTGAATAAATCATTCCGTCTTCGTTAACGTTGAATTTATCATCTTCAAGATGAATTTCTCCATTTTCGCCCATTAACGGATAACCGTCTTTTGTTACAAGAATTCCTTCTTTACCAAGAATAAAATTTCCGTTGCGTGTGTAGCGTTCGCCGGCAGGAGTTTCTACAGAAAAAAATCCTTCTCCCGACAAAGCAAAATCCGAAGCAGAGTCAGTTGCCCTGAAAGAGCCCTGTTCAAAAGATGTATAATTTTCGTTAGTTTCAACGCCAAGACCAAGTTTTCCTATAACAGGAGCAGCATCAGCCGAACCGACAGAAGTTTTATAAACGCCGTCAGCTTCAGTTCTTCTTAAAAGAAGTTCGGAAAAAGATTTGCTCATAGAAATGTCGCGTTTATAGCCAGCCGTATCAACATTTGCAAGATTATTCGAAATCGCATCAAGTCTATTCTGC
>CAVKVK010000041.1:0-18983 GCA_963659855.1 Parabacteroides distasonis
TTCCCAGTCCGCAAAGTTCCAGTAAAGCAGAAAATTCTTTTGGATGCGGAGTTAAAACACAGCCTTCTGCACGTTTTTGTAAAATTGTTACCAATGCTTTCGAATACAAAAAATCCGCATCAAGAACGCATTTTACGACTGGATTTTTAATTAAATAGTCTGCATAAAAGTCTGCAAAATCTTCATTTTTTCCAAGCCCCATTCCAACGCTCAAAGCACTTACTTTAGAAGAAAATTCTGTTGAACTAAGAATTTCAATTGGAAAAAGCAATTCCTTTTCTTTTAAAAATTCCTTATCTGGATTTATCAAAGTTACAAGTCCGGCACCAAACTTAAAACAAGCATTTGCTGCAATAAGGGCGGCTCCGGTTTTTTGACCAAGAGCAATAAAAGCACTGCCAAAACTTCCTTTATTTACAAGATTTTTTGTCCTGAAAGGAAGCCTCATATCTGAACGTTCCAGCAAAAAGACAGAAAAATCCTCTGCTGTAGAATCGTAATAAGATTCAAAAAGTGAGCGGGCAACTCCAAGATCTGCAATTTTTATAATTCCTGCATAATCTTTTGAATAATCGCTGTAAAGACAGATTTTATTTGCGCCCATTGTAATTGTTACGTCTGCACAAAAAGCCGTTTGAGCAAGAATTCCATCTGCGCAAATTCCTGTTGGAACGTCACAGGCAATTTTTTTACAACCGCTGGAATTTATTTTATTCAAAACATTTACAATCGATTCGCCGGTTTTTCCAGTAAAATTGCCATGAAAACCACTTCCAAAAATGCAGTCAATTACAACTTTTGAAGGATTTAATTCTTCTGCTAAAAAATCATCTATGCACAAAAAACAAATTCCGCAATTTTTAGCCCGCTGTGATTGAATTATGCACAGTTCACTCTTTGGCTCGCCGCACGCAAAAACCTTTGTTTTAATTTTTTGAGCAAGGCGTCGTGCAAGTGCATAACCGTCGGCTCCGTTATTTCCGCTTCCACACAAAATTAAAACTTCTGTAAAAGCTGTTTCTTTATTTTGAATAAAAATTTCTGATTCGAGGGCAGAAGCAGCGTTTTCCATCATCAATTCTTCAGAAAGCGCATATTTTTGTCTGCAGGCTGCATCTAATTTTCGTGTATCATAAAATAATTTTTGCATACATCTTTCTCCAGTGTGAATGTCGAATTAATTAAACTACTCAAATAGCCTCTCGACAAGAACCTTGATAAAGAAAATGTCGTCCTGACATTTTCTTTATCGCAAAAACTTTTTAGTTTTTGCCTTTCTCTATCCGCCATCCGTGGCGGTCATTTACTAAAATTCCTGGCTATGAATATTTGACATTTAAATAAAAATCGGGAACCCGCACGGTTGAGTCAAGCTCAATGTGCGTTTTGGTCAGAACCCCGACTACGGCTATTTAACATATTAATCAAAAAAAAGCGTGTTTTTTTAACTAAATAAAAATCACCTTACTTAAAACCTGCGTTTTCATTAAAATGCTTTTTATGTTGAATATTCAGGACGCGCTTAAAAGTTCGCGCAAAATCGTTATTAAAATTGGTTCAAATACGCTTGCAAAGGCAGACGGCACACAAAACACAGAATTTATGGCTAACTTTGCACGACAATGCAAAAACCTTATTGATCATGGCAAGCAGCTTGTTGTGGTTTCGTCGGGAGCTCAGGTTTCCGGAGTTTCTACTTTAAAAGAATGGGCACGCAAAAAAGACCTGCATTTTAGACAGGCTTTGTGCGCAATCGGCCAGGTTGAACTTATGGCTCAATGGCGCAAAGCTTTTAATGAACAGGGTCTCCACATCGGGCAGATTCTTTTAACAAAAGAAGATTTTGACGACAACAACCGTTCATTAAATATCCGCAACACACTTTTTACACTTGCAGACGAAGGCGTTGTTCCAATCATCAACGAAAACGATTCTGTTTCTACACTTGAATTTTCAATTGGCGACAACGATAACCTTTCTGCCCTTACTGCAATTTTGTGGAGCGCAGATCTTTTAATTTTATTCAGCGACATTGATGGAATTTTTACAGATAATCCAAAAGTAAACAAAGACGCAAAGCTGGTTGAAGTAATTGATTCAATTCCAAAATTGCGGGAAACAATCCACATTGGCGAAGCAAACAGTTTTGGCACTGGCGGAATCGAAACAAAAATTCAGGCAGCAGAAAAAACAACCGTTTACGGAATTCCAATGCTGCTTGCAAACGGTGGCAAAGAAAATATTCTGGACAATCTGTGCAACGGAACTGCCAAAGGCAGTTTATTCCTGGCAGAATAACTAAAAACGTAAAAAGGCTTAGGGATGGTAAGGGCGCCGTAAGGCGTTGCGCAGCAATGCAGCGCGTAATGCGCGGAACCCTGGACAGCCCGACCTGGAGCGCAGGCGAAAGGGAAGCTCCAGAAAATAAAAAGGAAAAAATTATGGAAAAAATTGCTTTTATTGGAATGGGCAACATGGCCAAGGCTTTAGTTGCGGGATTTGTAAAAAGTGGCAGAGTAAAGGCAGAAAATGTTTTTGCGTTTGCGCCACATCAGGAAAAATTAAAGGCAAATGCTCAAAAATTTGGTTTTTGTCCCTGCGAGTCGCTTTTACAGGCAATAAATTCGGCACAGACAATTTTTATAGCCTGCAAACCTTATCAGATTGAAGACGTTATTGAAGAAGCTGGAAAATCTTTAGAAGGCAAAACAATTGTTTCGATTGCTCTCGGCTGGAATTTCCACACTTACGAAAAATTTTTTGCTGGATTTTCAAACAAACCACACATTCAGTTTGTAATGCCAAACACGCCTGCAATGGTCGGCGAAGGAGTTTTTCTTTTTGAAAAATCAAATTCCTTAGAAAAAGAAGAACGCACAGAACTTTTTGAACTTTTTGCAGATTTGGGCGTTGTAGAAGAATTGCCAGATAATTTAATGGGAATTGGCGGAGCCATTAGCGGATGTGGACCGGCGTTTGTAGATTTATTTTTAGAAAGCTACGCAGATGCAGCCGTAAAATATGGAATTCCACGCGCGACAGCATACAAATTAGTAAGCCAGACAGTTTTAGGTTCAGCAAAACTCCAGCTTGCAACAGGCGAACATCCGGCAGTGCTAAAAGACAACGTCTGCAGCCCAGGCGGAAGCACAATCCGCGGAGTTACTGCCTTAGAAGAAAACGGCTTAAGAAACGCATGTATAAAGTCGATTGATTCAATTATGGCAAAATAAAAAAACAGCCCTGATTTTATAAAGAAAACTTTAATAAATCAGGGCTGTTAGGTTTTAAAAGACTTTGCAAAAAACTGTAGTTAAATTAACAGTTTACTGCAAATCTGTAGCGCTGAGCTTACCGACACCAACTGAAGTTGGCAGATTTGCTTTTGAGTCTGCTGCAGATGTTGGAGTCCATTCATACGGTGGCTTATAACTTGTACTTGAAGAATCAACGCTGTTTGTACAATTACTAAATGTATTATTTTTATTTACCCAGTAACCTGTATTACTTGCACTTATGTCGTTGTAGTAGCCGATCGGAGTTTTTACGTTTTCAAAATAGTTATTGTCTATATAAACGCTACTTCCGGCACGACAGTTAATGCCTGTTGCAGAACCTTTTGTTTCTGTAGAACTTTCATAGAAATAACTTGAGAATACGTGAGCCTTTCCATAGCGGAACAACGGCTGACGTGCATTAATGTTTTCCCAGTAATTATTATAGAAAGTAAGACGCATTTTTGTGTCACCATTTTCTGTAACATCGCTTGAACCGCAAAGGCAAGCCTTCCAGTGATCATGGAAATAACAGTTGGAAATTGAAACAAATGCAGAACCGTTTTTAATGTCTAACAGACCGTCATAAAAGTCTTTTTTGAATTTGTCTTCTGATGTTGCTTCTGTTTTACCAGAACTATAACTTAATTCAGTGCCATCGTTATTCTGTGGACTAAGGTGAGACTGGAATTCACAATGATCAATCCAAACATGAGTTGCGCCGTTTAAGCTTAAGGCATCGTCTGCAGAACCTTTCCAATAATTGTCAGAAATAACTTCTCCAAACATCATATTGCGGATAATTACATTATTTCCACTTACTACAAATTCAAGATTTTTAAGGCGTCCCTGATTTGTTGTATCTCCATAAATAGTTTTATTCGAGCCAATATCGTATTTTACGCTTACATTGTCTTCTGTGGTCAATGTTCCGCTGATTTTTACAATGTAAGGGTCGTTACCAGAAAGTTTTTCTTTTGCACTATCAAGATCAGTTTTTGAAGATAATGTAATTTCTTCTCCACCAAGTCCGCCAGTAATTATGTAAGATGTGCCTGAATCATCTGTTATTGCGCCGTAACCAACAAGACCAGAAAGTGCCTGTGCGTTTTCTGGAACAAAGTGTGCTTTAAGACTTGTATCATCGCTGATAGCAAATGTATATTCTGCTTCATTTGAACCAATCCAGTTACTGCCAGAAAGTCCATACCAGGCATCAAATTTATAGCCACTTGCAGGAGTTGCTTTTACAGTTATAGAAGAACCGGTTTTTAAGTCTGTATAACTAGAAGAAACTGTTCCATAAGATTCATTTTCTGAAGCCACTGCAAATGAATTATATGCATCAGAAGACTTACCCGCAGCCATAGTTACTCCACTTACTGTCGAAGTAACTGAAGTATAGTCGATATTTGCAAGAGAAACTGTAACACCGCGGATCTGTCCGTTATCTGGTACAACCTTAAGATTGTCCCAGTCTGCCCAGCTGCTGTTATGGGTGATTGTACGTTCTGTACCAAGAGCAGCTTCTATTAAAATTGTATTTGAACCAACAACAAGAGGAATTGTCATTGTAGCGTCGCTGTAAGTTGACCAGGTTTTTACAGTGTAATCAAATTGTAAAATTTTTGCGTTTCCATCTGAGTCTGTTACCTTTGTACCGTTAACATAAACATAGGCATCGCGCAAATAGTCACAATGTCCACCAAAAGCATAACGAACTTTTAATGTATAACTTCCAGCTGTATCTGTCGTAAGAATATATTTAATATAAGCTGTTTCTGTATCTTTGTTAGCAGAAGAAGGGAAATTCTGGAAATAATATCCGTTTGAAGTATTTACCCCCTGAGCATTGGTTGTATCCGTGCTTATTTTACCATTTGTTCCTAAAACTCCATCTCCACTTTCTTCAAATTTTATAGTAACAGTACCGTCAGTGTTTTTTGTAATTGAAGTCTGTTGAGAAGAGTTTCCGTCACTTCCTCCATCCGAACACCCGGACATACCACAAATAATTGCCAATGCACCGAGCACACTGACAATTCTGTTTATTTTTTTCATTTTTTCCTCCAGAATGAGTTTTTTCCTACAACTCACATCGTTTTTGCAGATTTTCGCAATCCTTTTTATTTTATGGGAGGAATTTATAATTAGATATATAAAAAATTGCAGTAATTTATAAATTACACGACATTGATATTTAACCTAAATTTTTGTCGATTACAGTCGATAAAAATATTAAATTCTCAATTTTTGTCGATTACAGTCGATAAAAATATTGATTTTAGACTTTTTATCGACTACAATCGACAATATGAAAAGTTTAGTAATACGAAAACGTTTAATAAACGACATAAAACCATTTATAAATAATTCTCTCGTAAAAATTATAACAGGCATACGCCGCTCTGGAAAAAGCGAACTTTTAGCTCAGGTTTGCAATCTTATAAAACAAAGCGGAGTTTCTGAAAAAAATATAATTAATATAAATTTTGAATCAATGAAATTCCGCACTCTAAACACAGCAGAAAATCTTTATAACTATATTCTGCAAAAGGTCGAAGGCGAAAATAAAATAAAAGGCAAAATCTATCTGTTTTTAGATGAAATTCAAAATGTTTTTGAATGGGAAAAAGCAGTTAACTCGTTTAGGGTAGACTTTGACAGCGACATTTATATTACAGGAAGTAATTCAAATCTTCTTTCGGGAGAATTTGCAACTTTGCTTGCTGGCCGTTATGTTTCTTTTGAAGTTTATCCGTTTACTTTGTCGGAAGCAAAAGATTTTGCAGTTAAAAACGGTACATTTACAACCAACCAAAAACTTTTTGAAGATTATTTAAAATTTGGCGGATTTCCGCAGCGTTTCCAGTTTTCAGATGAAAATGCAATTATTTCTTATCTGAGCGACATTTACAGTTCAGTTGTTTTAAAAGATGTAATTGCAAGGAACAAAATTAATAATCCGCAATTTTTACAAACCTTGTGCAATTTTATGCTCGACAATGTTGCCCTGCAGTTTTCGGCAAATTCAATCTGTAAAAAATTAAAATCAGAAAACATAACGGTTTCGACCGACACAATTTTAACTTATCTGAACTACATTCAAAATGCGTTTATTATCCGCGGAGTTAAACGTTACGACATAACCGGCAAAAAATTACTTGAAAGCAACGAAAAATATTATTCCTCGGATTTAGGGCTCTGCACGCTTTCGAGAACAAGCGAAAATATTGATGTTTCAAAAATTTACGAAAACGTAGTTTTTATTGAATTAAAATCACGCGGTTATTCTGTTAATATTGGTCGCCTTGAAAATAAAGAAATTGATTTTATTGCTTACCGCGGAACAGAAAAAATTTATATTCAGGTTGCGTATCTTATAACAGGAAATGACAGGGAACGGGAATTTGGAAACCTGATAAAAATTAACGACAATTTTCCAAAACTTGTAATAAGTTCAGACCCGGTAGATTTAAGCCAGAATGGAATTCAACACAAAAATATTATTGACTGGCTTTTGGAAGATTAAACATTGATTTTTTTCCCATTCCTCGGGGCGTTGCGGGGTGCCCCCGCAGAGTGGGGAGCGCGCAACGTTAGTGCGCGCGAGGGGAGAGACTTCTCCCCTTCCTGAAAAAATTATGCTTTTTTGTATTCGGCAAACTTTGCAAGTATTGCTTCATCTTTTTTTGTTAAAAGCGAAACTACAACTGCAAGAACAAGGCAGGTTACAAAGCCTGGAACAATTTCGTACAGATTAAAAATTCCGCCGGAAAGCTGATGCCACAAAACTACTACAATTCCGCCACCAATCAAACCGGCAATTGCTCCCTTTGCTGTAAGTCCGCGCCAGTAAAGTGCAAGAAGAACGAGCGGTCCGAATGTTGCACCAAATCCAGCCCAGGCATAAGAAACGAGCCCAAAGATTGAAGAATTTGGATTAAGCGACAAAAATAAAGCAACGAGCGAAATTAAGAAAACTGTAAGACGGCTTACTGTAAGAATTTCTTTTTCGCTTGCATTCTTTTTAATAAGTCCTTTGTAAATGTCCTGACCAACTGCCGAAGATGCTGCTAAAAGCTGAGAATCTGCCGTAGACATAGAAGCTGCTAAAATTGCACAAAGGAAAATTCCACCAAAAAATGCCGGATAAATATTCTGGATTGTTGCAGAAAAAATCGTTTCTGCGTCGCCAGTTTTTGTTACGCCTTCTACGATTGTGTTTGCGTCGAGTCCAAGAATAATTCCATGCTTAAGAAGGAAGGCTGTTCCAACTGTTCCAAGAACAAAAGTTCCAATGTAAGAAATTACCATCCAGGAAATTCCAATCCTGCGGGCTTTTTTGATTGATTCAGGAGAATCGATTCCCATAAAACGGACAATAATGTGTGGCATTCCAAGGTAGCCCAGGCCCCAGGCAAGAGCCGAAATAATATTCATTGCGCTGTAACTCTTGTTTGCAACAAAAGCATTTTTGATTGTTTCGCCAAAATTGCCTGCAACTGCACGGGCATCAAAAGCCTGAACACTTTCAAAAGCTGCAACTGGTCCGCCAAGAGAAATTACTGCAATTGCCCCGGAAACAACGATTGCTGCAAAAATCAACATTCCCTGAATAAAGTCTGTTGTACAAACTGCAGTGTATCCGCCGGTAACCGTGTAGCAGAGAATTACGATAAGACCAATTGCAAGGCCTGCAAGATAAGGAATTCCAAAAACAGAATTAAAAAGCTTTGCACAGGCTACAAATCCCGAAGCCGTATAAATCGTAAAAAAGAAAACAATAAAAATAACAGAAATAATCGAAAGCAGATTGCTTTTGTCGTTTAAGCGGTTCTTAAAAAATTCTGGAATTGTAATTGAATCCCCAAAAGTAACCGAACATTTGCGCAACGGTTTTGCAATAAAAAGCCAGCTTACGTAAGTTCCAATACAAAGACCAAGAGCAGTCCAGAATGTTTCTTTAATGCCACCAAGATAGCAAAGTCCCGGCAAACCCATTAAAAGCCAGGCAGACGAATCCGAAGCTTCCGCAGAAAGCGCCGTAACCCATGGACCAACATTGCGTCCACCCAAAAAAAAGTCCGATGAAGTATTATTTTTGCTGGCACTTTTTAAGCCAACATAAACCATTGCTCCAAGATACAAAACAAATGCAAGAATCTTTGCAATAAGCGCCCAATCCATTGTAAACTCCTGATTTTAAAACTTTCGTAAATTTAAAGGATATAAAGCGTTTATTCAATTATTGCCGGTACTAAAAAATTCTTTCTTTTTGTTTTGGAGCACAATTTACATTCTCGTCCCGTGTTCCGCCCTTCGCTGCCGCTCATTGGCGCTGCCAACTTCGGGGCTCCACCCGGGGCTAATTTTTTCTGCTCACAAACCAATCCGCTGTCTCGAACAACAAAACCACTTTAACGAGGCACTTTTTTTTAATAAAATATTCCCATGAACTTTTTACAATTTAACGATGTTAGTTTTACATATCCGCCAGTTGAAGGCGATTTAGACGAACAGGGCAAACAGATTGTTCCTTCCCCTGTTTTTGAACATTTTTCCGGCGAACTTCCAGGCAACTGTTTTGTAAGCCTTGTAGGCCAGAACGGTTGCGGAAAAACAACCTTTTTAATGCTTGCTTCTGGCCGTCTTGCTCCAGATAACGGCACGGTTACACTTTTGGGCCAGAATCCGCTTACATTAGACCAGGAACAGAAAAATCTGCTTGCAAGCGTAATTTATCAAAATCTTGAATTTGAAACAGAAGACACTGTCGGCGAACTTTTAGCCCAGGTTTATTCCGCTGGAGCACTCAAAAACAATGCAAAGGCACTGCGTTCCACCGGCGACTTTATGGCAGAAGTTATCGATGTTCTTGAACTGTCTCAATTAACAAACCGTCCTTTAACGCATTTAAGCAAGGGCGAAAAACAGCGCGTAATTCTTGCATTTAGTCTTTTATATGGCAGTTCTTCAATTTTTATGGACGAACCAATGTTTGCAATGGAAGACCGCCAGAAAGAAACAGTTCTCGCCTACCTTAAAGAATTTATAAAACAGACAGGCACAACAATTTATTGTTCAATGCACGAACTTGATCTTTCTAAAAAATATGCAGACAACGTTCTTTTGTTCTATCCGGATCGTTCAATGTCTTTTGGCACTCCAGAAGAAGTTTTAACGTCAGAAGATTTAGAAAAAGCCTATCAGATTCCTGCTGAATTATTAAAACACAAAGAAGACAGCACCCGCGAACAATTAAAAGCAATCTCCGAACAATTTGGAGACAGTCAGATAGCAAAATAACTGCGCTCTGCTATTCAAGTTTTTTAAAATTTTCTACTACAAAAACACCGTCGCGTAACGCATTTATTGTCTTGCCGCCGGTGTTTTTTATTCTTCCTTCAATATAGATTAAACTTCCCTGCAAGGCTTCTATATCTTTTACGCTAAAATCTGCGTCGTCTGCAACTTCGAGCGAATAAAGTTTTCCTTCAACAGTTTTAAATCCGGAATATTCAAAAGGAATGTTTCCAAACCATTCAATATAGCCTTTTGCTTCTGTTAAACCGTCGTTTTTATTCATTGCAAAAAGAGTGCAAACTGCGGCAATTAAAACAAAAAAAATCATTGTAATTTTTTTCATTGCTTTTTCCTTAATAAACTTAAAGCAAAATCAAATACATTTTTAACCTGCTGTTGCTGTTAGAACTAATTTTTACAGTTGCGCTGGTGCTGGTCATTTTTTGTATTCCATGCAAGGTAAAACCGTTATCTGGTCGCAAAGCAGCACTCGCCGTAGCTGACAATACAAAAGGTCCAGCCCCGTCATAATTTGTGTATTTATATTTTTCATTCTCTTGAATTAGCGACGCAATGTTGTAGTCATCTGCAAAAATATCATAAGCCGTCATTGGATAACTATAAGGATTTGACTCTGAATAAGAATTGCTTTCGTCTCCGTCTGTGCCTGTATAACTTATTGTTGTTGCAGCGTCTATATTGTGTGTATACTCAGAACTGCCCAAAAGGGCCTGCACATACTGTTCAAATAAATCGTCAAAAGTATAAGAAGTGTCATTTATATCGTTTACAGCTTCTGCAATACTGTCAGCAGAAGCATTCATTGTGGTTAATTTTTGTACGAAAGCTGCCCCGCCATATTTACGGGCAATAAACATTCCAAAATTGCTCCAGACGGAATAAGATAGTCCCGATGTTGTGTCACTAGTTGAATTATAGTCATTCAACCCACAGATATAATAATAAAGATTAAAATTCTGAGTTCGCTTCTTTGGACTGTCACTGTCTTCCAGACCAAGATGCTCTTGCAGCATGTCTTCGCAAAGCATACTCAGCATTTCGTTATACCAGGTTGAATCACTTATATTGTTTTCCTTAGTAAACTTAAAGCGAATCATATGCTGAAACTCATGCGCCAGAGTCGAAACCTGATTATTAAAATCTAAATTAATAAATCCGCTGTCAATATAAAAATATTTTCCTACATTACTTGTTTCAGTACCAGAAAGAGAAGAATCATAATAATCTCTACTGAAAAAATATCCGGCAACACCACCAGTTTGTCCTTCATAATAATCATTGGCAATGTCGTACAGAACAATGTTTACCATTGAGCCTGTATCACTCACATTTTTTATGGCAGTTCTTTTTGTGTTTGACGTATAAATATATTCAAGTTCTTTGCCAAAAACATAGCGTTCCAGGTTATAAAGAGAATCAAAGGCAGCTGCTAACTCCTGTGCCTGTTTTTTTGTAACATATTTACCAGATGCTTCTTCCGCATAATAATCATCAACAATCCAGACATAACAATATTCACCAACAGCATAAAGTGTTGCATCTTTTTGTTCAAAAACAGAAATACTCGAATCCGTATCCACATAAATCTCTTTTGTAGTTTCTCCAACGACAGGCTCAATCTGTTCTACAGCAGCCGAACTTGTACCTGCAGCTGAGCGGGCACTGCTTACTTCACTGATTTCTATTTCCTGCGGAATATAACAATGCCATTTTCCCGCATTTTCTGTATCTTCATCTTCAAGATTCACGAGAAGTTCTTCAACTTCAGAAACTTCGTCCGCTACTGACCTCTCAGAAGACGAAATACGAGCATACGGCTGAGACTCTGTACTAATGCTTGTCGAGCCAGTATTGCGTTTTACAAAATAAAGATTTTTCCCCGATGTTGCTCCCGTAATTTTTACGGTTGTTACTCCAGTTTCAACTTCAAAAATGTTACTGCTGCTAGCGTCCCAGGTTGCAGAAGTAGAAGTACTCGTGCCGGAACTATAACCAGACGAAGAAGAACTGTCCGAACTGCTTAAATCAAGATCACACGAAGCAAAAAATAAAATGGCACAAACACTTACTGCAAAATAATTTTTACTCAACTTAAAAAATTTCATTTTTATTCCTTTTTGATTTTTTTGGACGATGTTTTATTCAAAACCCTTGTCTTTTTAAGGCGCTAAATTACAAAACCATTTCCGGCCTTGCGGGGTTACGCTTCCGCTCCATCATTCTGACGCCGCCTTGCGGCGCCCCTCCACGCCGGCGTAGGATTTTATTAAGCGCATTTTTCTGCTAAACTCAAAACCAGCAAAAACACAGTGGAGCATCTAATGAATATCTGTCTTTTTACAAGCCAGGAAATTTCCCAGCCTCTTTTAAAAAAAGATGAACGCACACAACATATTATAAAAGTTTTACACAAAAAAACAGGGGACACTTTTGACGCAGGCATTATCGGCGGAGCCGCAGGAACAGCAACAATTACAGACATTACTGCCGACGGCAATATCTGTTTTACTTTTGAACCAAAAAGCCGTGGTAAAACGCTCTACCCGCTTACAATGATTATCGGTTTTCCGCGCCCGATACAGTTGCGCCGCCTATTGCGCGACATTGCAGGGCTTGGCTGCTGCCGCGTAATCCTAACTGGAACAGAACTCACAGAAAAATCTTACCTTGAATCTAACGTTGTAAGCGACGGTTCTGCTTATAAAATGCTTTTAGACGGAACGGCACAGGCGGCAAGCACTCACGTTCCTGAGTTAATTTTTGTAAAAACTTTAAGCGAAGCAATTAAAAAAGTAAAAACAGACACAAATTCTGACACTTCTTTTATTGCACTCGACAACCGCCGCGCAACTCAAAGTCTGCATGATTTTTTACAGAAAGAAGGTGCATCAAAAATAGTTGCAGCCATTGGCAGTGAACGCGGCTGGACAGAAGCAGAGCGCGATCTTTTAGAGCAAAACGATTTTAGTTTGTGTTCAATGGGAACAAGAATTTTACGCACAGAAACTGCGGCAACTGTTGCAGCAAGCATAATTTTAGACAGCATGGGCTTTTTAAATTAAAGAATCTGCGCCAGGGATAGTAAGGGCGCCGAAGGCGTTGTTTTTGCAGCTGCAAAAAACAATGGAGCGGACAGCGGAACCCTGAATAGCCCGGTTTTTGCGTTTTACGCAAAAAGGCGCCCGGACAAAGCAAATCAATTCAATACAAAAATTTAATGACCAAGTCTTTTTTTTTAACTATAATCTTTTGCTATGGACAACGAAACAATCAAACAAAAACTTTTGGAAATTCAGCCAACGCAACTGGATTTTCAGGTAATTATGACCGGCAAGGAATCTACAAGAGTAAACGGTCTTTATAATCCGGAAACGCGGGAAATTTTACTTCATAATAAAAACTTTAAAAGCGACTCAGAACTTATTTACACTGCAATTCACGAATATACGCATCATCTTGTAAACGAAGAAAAACTTGCAGAAAGTGGCGGAAAACTCCTTGCAACAGGAAAAGCTCACAACGCAGCGTTCTGGTCAAAATTCCACGGACTTTTGCAAAAGGCAGAAGAGCTTGGAATTTATAAAATTGATATTGAAGAATCTCCTGAACTAAAAGAAATTACAGAAAAAATCAGACACGACTACATCGAAGTAAACGGAAAACTCATGCAGGAATTTGGCCGTCTTTTAAGCCAGGCTCATGCGCTGTGCCAGAAGGCAAATATCCGTTACGAAGATTATCTTGACCGCGTTCTTTGCCTGCCACGCACAACGGCAAAAGAAATTACAAAAGTTGGTCATGTAGAAGTAAATCCTGCAATCGGTTTTGACAACATGAAAAAAGTTGCTTCGCTAAAAAAGGCGGAAGATCGTCAGGCCGCTCAGGAACAGATTCTCGAAGGAAAACCTGCCGACACTGTAGCCCAGCTTATAAAGCAGCACAAAAACGACGATCCGCGTTCAAAACTCGAAAAAGAAAAGAACCGCCTCGAAAAAACAATTACGGCACTTCAGCAGCGCCTGCAATATGTTGAGGAAAGCCTTGAAAATCTCTAAAACTGTCGTAAAAGCATTTTCTCTTACAGTTTTTCTATCAGGCGCTTTTTATGCTCGTGGCGAAGACTCAATTTCTATGCCTTCGTCGCCTGCAATGCCTTCTGTTTCTGTTCCGCAAATTTCAAATAGTTTTTATATTCCGGGGAACAGTGATTTTTATTCGGGAAGGCAAAGCGCAAGTTCTGCAGCAAACAGCAGTGCTCAGACTGCAAACCAAAGCCAATACAAAAATACACAGACTGCAAAAGACACAATTTACAACGGCGTAAACAACGCACTAAGTTCTTCTTTAGCAGATTCTTTAACAGAAAGTGAAAACCCTTTAATTAACAGTTCACAGATTTTAAATTCACTTTCTGGCATTTTATCTGGCAAAACAAATATAAATGGCGCAGATCAGCTTTTTACAACAACTGCACAAACTCTTGCTCAGGCCGCTAAAACTGCACAAAACGATTCTTTAATTCAAGCGTCGCAATCTTCTGGCCAGGATTCTGCTTCGCCTTCAATTTTACGCTTTTTAATCAATGGCACAGACATGATTCCTTTTTGTAAAACTGTATTTTTTTCTTCTGCAGAAACTGACGGCTCATTCTTACTTACGGGCGACTGCCGCTATGAAGTAAACGGCAGCAAAAGAGACGAAACTTTTTATTTATTGTTCCATTCAAAAGGTTCAAAAAACGCAATTCAGGAATTTTCTGTTGAAGCTTCTGTTTTTCAGGAAGTTGAAGACAGTTCAACTTATCTTTATGCACTCACTAAAACCGGAAATTTAACTGCACAAAAAACAGGCAACTTAATTTCTTTAAAATCGAAAGAAAACGGCACAGTTTTAAATATGCTTTTAAGTTTTTAAAAAAAATCGGGAGGAATTTATATGAATTTTCTTCATGAAGGTCTTATTCAACTTGGATTTGACAAAGGCGACTTTTTTGGAATAAAAACACTTCCACTTTTAGAACTTGAACAAAAGATGGACTCTTACATAAAAATTCTCCAGGAATACAATGCAAAATTTGACCTTATAAATACAGACAGCTACGACGAAATTGCAGTCCGCCACATTTTAGACAGTTTGAGCGGAGCGTCTAAAGTTGCTGAACTTTGTTCCGGGCTAATTCAGAACAGTGGCGTCGATCTTGCACTTGGAGTACAAAGCCTGCTGCTTGCAGACATTGGATCTGGAGCGGGCTTACCAGGAATTCCACTTGCAGCAGCTTTTCCGTCTTTGCAGTTTACGCTTGTAGAGCGAATGACAAAGCGATGTGCCTTTCTGGTTCACTGTGCAGATGAACTCAAATTGAATAACGTTACGGTAGAAGAAAATCAGGCAGAGCGGCTCGAACAAAAACGATTTGACCTTTGCGTGTTCCGCGCTTTCCGTCCATTGGACAAAAAAATGCTAAAAGTTCTAAGACGGATTTTAAAAGACGGCGGAAAACTTGCCGCATACAAAGCACGTTCAGAAAAAATTGCAGAAGAAATGGAAGCTTTGGAAGGTTCAAAACCAAAATACGTAGTAGAACCACTCACAGTTCCATTTTTAACAGAGAACGCAGGCGAATCAAAAGAACGCGAACGCAATTTAGTAATAATTGAACGTTAAGACGGCTGGCATTAAAAAGGTTTTTATAGAGTTTTGTTAAAATTTTACCGATAATGGGACTATGGATTCATTAACATTTGTAATTGCCCTTGTAGTTGCCATTGCAGTTGCAGCAATTCTTGTTTCTTTTGGAACAAAAAAATCCGGTGGCAAAAAAGGAAAAAACAAAAACCGTTCTCAGATTATTCGCGAAGCAACTCGCAAACTTGCGCAGGATCCTCACAATCCAGAGGGACTTTCGGCACTCGGAGAAATTTATTTTAACGAACACACCTGGGACAAAGCTTACCAGATTTACGACACAATGCTCAGCATTGCGCCAGCTCATTCAAATATAGATCCATTTTTAGTTTCTTTACGACAGGGAATCTGCGCTCTCAAACTTAACCGCATAGAAGATGCTTTCCGTGGACTTTCGGCAGCGTATCAGATTGACCGCTCAAATTTTGATGTAAACTACAATCTTGGACTTGCACTCAGCTCAAACAAAGAATACGAAAAAGCAATTCCACTGCTAAAAAAAGCATTAATTTCTAAACCAGAAGCTCCAAACATTAACGCTCCTCTTGGAATGGCTCTTTACAACGGACATCATTTTAAGGAATGTTTAGCATTCCTGCGTCGTGCACTCGACGAAAATCCAGACAACAAAGAAGCATTATACAGCATGGCAGATGCAATGCAGGAATGTGGCTACGCCGACAAAGCAATGAAAGTTTTTCTTCATTTGCGCCCGGATCCAGAATACGGTGCACGTTCGTGTCTTTCTGCAGGAATTGTTCACACAAAAGCAGGACAATACGAAAAAGCAATGCAGGATTTTGAAATTGGTTTAAAGCATCAGAATGTTCAGCCTGAAATTGCACTTGAACTTCGTTACCGTTATGCAGTGGCGTGTTTTGCAACAAAAAATATCGGGCTTGGAATCAATCTTTTGCACGAAATTCAGGCAATTACTCCAAGTTACAAAGATGTTCAGCAGCTTTTAACGCGCTATTCAGAATTGAACCAGAATAAAAATCTTCAGATTTATCTTATGAGCAATACTTCGGACTTTGTTGCTCTCTGCCGCAAAATTGTACTGTCTTACTATAAACGCGCAAACGTAAAACTGCAGGATATTTCAGTTGAATCCGACCATGTTGAAATTCTTCTTTCGGTTGACTCAAACAAGTGGGAAGACACAGAAGTTTTCAGATTTTACAGAACGACTGGTTCAATTGGAGAACTTTTTGTACGCGACTTTCAGGCAAAGGTAAGCGAAAGCAAGGCCGACCGCGGTTTTTGTTTTACAGCCGGTACTTATTCCGAGGAAGCAAAAAAATATGCAGAAGGCAGACCAATTGATTTAATTGCAAAAGAAGGCTTAATAAAACTTTTAAAACGAGTTGATATTTCATAAAAAAAATCCACCGGTGAATTTTTCGTTCTACGGTGGATTTTTTTTGCCCTTTATAATTTGATTATTTTTTTAATTCTTCCACAAAATCCGCAATTCGTTCCAGCGCAACCTTCATTTTGTCGATTGCAGTTGCGTAGCAGCAGCGAATGTGTCCTTCTCCGCCAAGCCCAAAAACGCTGCCAGGAACTACAGCCACGTTATGTTTTTGAAAAAGCTGGGTTGCAAACATTTCAGAAGAAAGCCCTGTCGAAGAAATATCCGGGAACATATAAAAAGCGCCTTTTGGTTCTGGAACCGGCAAGCCCATATCGCAAAAAGCTTTATACATTAAATTTCTTCTCTGCTGATAGCTTATGCGCATTTTTTCTACATCTTTCCAGCCATGGCGCAAACCTTCTACAGCCGCATACTGACTAAAAATCGGCGCACAAATTGTATTGTAACCGTGCAGTTTTACAATCTGCGTCAAAAGATCGCCTGGAGCAGCAATATAACCAATTCTCCAGCCTGTCATTGCAAACGACTTAGAAAAACCATTAAGAATAATTGCATAATCTTTCATTCCCGGGAAAGAACCTATCGAAACATGCTCGGCATCTTCGTAGCGCAGTTCACAATAGATTTCGTCGGCAATACACCAGATTTGATTTTCTACAACCAGTTTTGCAATTTTTTCCAGTTCTTCCGAAGGAATCATTGTTCCTGTAGGATTGTTTGGAGAACAGATCATTATTGCCTTTGTTTTTGGCGTTATCGCTTTTTTTACCTGCTCGGCAGTCGGATAGTAGCCGTTAACGCTTGAATCAATCGGCACAACCTTTGCCTGGCACAATTCTGCCAGAGGAACATAGTTTACGTAGCAGGGCTGAACAACAATCAGTTCGTCGCCAGGATTTAAAATTGCACGCAAAACAGCGTCAACACCTTCGCTCGCTCCAACTGTTACCAGAATTTCATTTTCTGGATTGTAGTAAAGATTGTAGCGTTCCATGTATTTAGAAATTTCTTTACGAAGTTCTATCAAACCCCAGTTTGAAGTATACGAAGTATGTCCTTTTTCCAAATGATAAAATGCTTCTTCTCGCATTACCCAGGGAGTTGGAAAATCCGGTTCACCAACCGAAAGCGAAATTACGTCGTCGTGGCCAATCAGCATTTCAAAAAATTTGCGGATTCCAGACGGCGGAATGTTCATCATAGATTTTGAAAATTTATCTTGTCTGTTATTCATTGTTTTATCCTAAAAATTCTACTTTTACAAAAGTATCGGGGGGCGTTGCGGGGGAACTCCCCCGCAGAAGGGGTAGCGGCCAACGAAGTGGACGCGCAGGGGAAGGCTTTCCCCTCTTGTTACACCTAAGCCATTACACCTTCACGGCGATCAGTTTCGTCTTCAACATAAAGAACATCATTTTCCTTGTATTTTTTAAGCAAAAAATGAGTTTTTGTTGAACGCACACCATTTAAAGTCGAAAGTTTGCTCGAAACAAAACCTGCGACTTCTTTAAGATTGTCACCTTCAATCACAACTTTTAAATCGTAACCACCGCTCATCAAATAAAGCGACTTTACCTGCGGAAAGCGATAAATGCGTTCTGCCAAAGCGTCAAAACCATGTTCACGTTCTGGCTGGCACTGAATTTCAATTTCGGCAACAACCTTATCTTTATTTATTTCGTCTTTTTCTGGATTTATAATGGCGGCGTATTTAAGAATTACTCCTTCGTTTTCCAGTTCAGCAATAATTTTTTTTACTTCATCTGGAGTTTTTTTTGTCATTGCAGAAATGTCTTCAACCGAAAGACGCGCATTTTCCCGCAAAAGTTCAAGGATTTCTTCTTTTCCGTCCATTTTTGTACCTCTTAAAAATACATTTTTTATGCAAGTAACAAAAATCTTACCACAAAAAAGATGAATTTTAAATGTTTTGTTTTTTAGAGCGCAATTTTTAGTCTCGTCCCGTGTTCCGCCCTTCGCTATCCGCTCATTGGCACATTCGTGCCAACTAACGGGGCTCCATCCGGGGCTATGTGGCAGGGCTCACAAATACATTTTTTTGTCTCGACTTTTCAAAAAATTCTTTCCATTGAAAATAATGCATTATTTTTCTATTATTAAATCCATTAAACCGAATCACTCTTAAATTCGAATAATTAAAAAAGTTTCGACATTTAAGTTAAATTAAGGAAAAGTTTATGAAAAAATTAAGCATTCTCCTTGCCAAAGGAAGAATTTACGAATCAGTTGTTGAACTTTTAAAAGATGTCGGAATTTCAATCTATCTTCCAGACCGCACATATTATCCAATTACAAAC
>CAVKVK010000042.1:0-18779 GCA_963659855.1 Parabacteroides distasonis
AAAAAGCAATTCAATTTGTAAAAGATGAACTTGCAAAACTGCAGGCATAAATTATAAATGGTGGTTGCAGAATATAATCCTGCAGCCACCATTTTTTTTCACTTTATAAAAACACATTTAAAGCAAAATATTAAAAATTCAAAACCCAGATTTCAGGTAAAAAAAATGAATTCTACACTTTTAAAAAAAATATTCTCTTCCGTTTTTATTCTTTTTGTTTCAGTTTCACTCTTTGCCTTGCCTGGCGTTGAATCAAAAATTGCCGACATTTCCGGCCAGTTTGTTTATTACAAAGATTCAACTTTTGAGCGCGAATCTTATTTTGGCATAATCTACTACGACGAAGGAACTTACGGCTTAAGATATTTTGCGCCTGCACAAACCTATGTTTCGCCATTAAAACCAAAAAAAGACATTTTTATTTTATTTTCTCTGGATTCAACAAAAAATTACGTTGAACTTACAGGCGAACGCATACTTTCAGCAGTCACTCCAGACGACACAGACATTATAAATTACCTTCACGACATGATTTACGAACTTACATCCCGCAGACAAAAAGCAGGGCAGGTTAACGAAAACCTTTCTGTTTCTCAAGATTTTGAGCAGTTTGGCGGAACTGTTACAATAAATTTTAACCCTCTCATACCAATTTTTAATATTTCAAATATCTGCGATTCAACAGGAAAACCAGTTTTTAATTTAATTACCTGCGGGCAACTCGCTTCTTCCGCCGACGAAAATTTCAGTGCATTTGAAGGCCTGCCTTTAAAAACTCAAGACAACCACACTAATTTTAAGCTAAACAAAAAATCTTCTAAACAAAAAATTGAATACAAAAAAACAGAACAATTTACACAAAAAATAACGCTGGACTCTCAATGGACAGCAAAAGCCGAAAATTTTTACACACTTTCGAGCAATGCAATTTTGGCACTTGATGTTATAGATTTTTCAAACGAAGATTCCGGCAAAAAAACAAAAATTATCGAAAATCTTCTGCGCCGTTTTACGCTTGGCACCGACGGAACTTATCCTTATTCCGAGTTGACATCAATAAATTCTTCAAAAAAATCGACAATTGTCAAAAATCTTTTCTTTAATGATATTTCAAAGTCGTTTACACGAGATTTTAAAATCCTTACTCAACTTGACGAAAATCACATTGCGCTGCTTTCACTTACGGTTTTTCAGGAAACTTACAGCCAAAATTCAAAATATTTTGATTCAATTTTAAAATCTTATTCAGCAAAATAGTTTTTTAATTTGGGCGGCTTTTTGCAATGCAAAAACCAGGCTTTTCGGGGTTCCGCGTCGGAGCGCTCCATTGTTTTGAAAAAAACGCAGAAAACTGCATTTTTTCAAAACAACGCCTTCGGCGCCCCTGCAATCCTTGCCGCTTAAAAAAAAATTCAATTTAATTAAAACTTCCTCGCGAAAGCGGACTTCCAATCCAGACGCCTTCGCTGCCTAAATAATCTTTTTTCTGTCCTTCAATCAAAAACTGAACACTATTTACAGTACTAAATTCAGTTGATGTAAATACAATCTGCATCAACTGCGCCTGGTAGCCATCCATTCCAACAGTATTAAATTCAAACTGTTCGTTAAAATTCAAATAAGCAATTCCGTCACGCACAGAAGCCGACAAGAGTTTTGTTCCCGCAGGAATTAAATTTCTATAACCTTTATTGCTTTCACTTTGATTCGGCCCTGCAAGCAAAAGATTTATATTTGTCACCAGCGGAGAATCATTTTTTTCAACCGTCCGCATAATCATTTTACGGCTCAAAGTTCCGTCTTCGCCTATAAAAACAAAATAAAGTTTTTGAACACTTGTTTTTACAGGTTTTACTTCAGTTTTTTCAACTTTCTTTTCTTCTTTTTTTTCTACTTTTTCTTGAGCAGTAGTTTTTTCTTCAATTTGAACAGTTTTTTTATCTTCCGGAAGAGTAATTTCAGTTTTTGCTTCTTCTGGCAAATCTGTTTCTGGTGAATCTTTTTTTACAACTTCTTCAATTGTTTTTTCTTCTTTTTGAACAATTGGAGCAGTTTTTGGTTGTGTATTTAAAATAATTACATCGTTTTCTGGTTCTTTGATATTTTCTTTTTCTTTTACTTCGTAATTTTCAATAAAAGATGGAGTTTTTCCAAAAAGCCGTTCAAAACATCTGGTCGTTTTTAAAGTTGTAAAAATTTCATCCCGCTTAACAAGAAACATAATCAACAAAATCAATGATACAAGTATCCAGCATGCAAGCCAAAAACCCGTCTGAGTTTTTTTATTTTCATTTTTTGCCATGCTTTTCAGTATAATTGAGGCAAAATTAAAAGTCCACAAAGTAAAATATTTTATAATTTCTACTTGTTGATTTTTTTTTTAATCATTACACTTAAACTGTTATAATTTTTAAATTGAGGCACGATATGGAAAAAAAAGGCGCTTTTTATGAGCATAAAGAATTTGATTTAATCACTTTCGGCGAAACAATGCTTCGTTTGTCACCACCAGTAAATGAACTGATCTATAAAAGTGATTCTTTTAAGAAACATGCGGGTGGGGCAGAACTCAATGTTGCATGTGGTGTTTCTTTGCTTGGTTGCCGCTCTGGTATTATTACACGACTTCCAAAAAATCAGCTTGGAACATTCATTAAAAACCGTATTCGTTCTTCTTCTGTCAGCGATGACTTTATTATCTGGGATGATTCTCCAGAAGCACGCGTTGGCATTTATTACTACGAAAATGGCGCATATCCACGTAAACCAACTGTAGTTTATGATCGTAAGAATTCTTCAATCACAAAAATTAAAGAATCAGAAATTCCAGAAGATATTTATACAAAAGCAAGAATGTTCTATACATCTGGAATTACTCTTGCATTAAGCGAAGCAACTAGAACTCTTGCAATCGACATGATAAAAAAGTTTAAGGAACAGGGAACTCAGATTGCATTTGACGTTAACTATCGTGCAACACTTTGGGACGAAGACACTGCCCGCAATACAATCAAGCAGATTCTTCCTTATGTTGATGTTCTTTTTATTTCTGAAGAAAGTTGTCATCGTATGTTCCGTTTAACAGGAACTCTCGAAGATATGCACCGCCAGTTCTGTCGCGACTATCCGAATATTCAGGTAATTGCAACTTCTCAGCGCGAAGTAATCAGCCCAAAAGTTCATTCATTTGGTTCAACTCTTTACTTAAAACGTCTTGATAAATTCTATCGCGAAGAGCCATATAAAGAAATTGACGTTGTAGATAGAATCGGTTCTGGAGATGCATACTGCGCTGGAGTTTTATTCGGTCTTTTGCACTACGACGATGCTCAAAAAGCAGTTGAATTTGGTAATGCAACTTGTGCAACAAAGAATACAATCTTTGGAGACCTTCCAGTTTCAGACTTTGCCGAAATTGAAGCAATTATAAAATCTCACCACGCGACTGGCAAACAGTCAGAAATGAACCGCTAAAAAACAAAGCCCAAAAATTGAATTTTATTCATCCAATCTTTGGGCTTTATTCAAATCTGCTTTTTTATTTTCTCATTTCATATAAAACAATAGCTGCCGCTTGAGCAACATTTAAACTTTCAATAGGTCGTTCCGTTTCTTCTCCAAAAACACTGGAATTTGGAATAATAATAAGTTCATCACAATTTTCTTTTACCTGCTTTGAAATTCCATGTTCTTCGTTTCCTAAAACAATCAGAGCCGGTTTATTTTTACTTAATTCTTTAATTTTACTTACCGGCGCCTTCGCATTTACATCAGTGCCAAAACGCATCATTTTACCTTTGAGTGCTTCCAGCAAACGACTTATAGACTTTACAGAATAAACATTTACATATTCCATTCCGCCCTGGGCAACTCTGTACGAACTTGTTGTTACAGAAGTCTGAGCTTCATCCAAAGGAATAATAACATTCTTAAAGCCAAAAAAAGCTGCACTTCGAACAATTGCCCCAAGATTATTTGCATTTCCAACCCTATCAAGCAAAAGTGCAGATTCTTTTTCGTGCAACCATCTGTCTGTAATATCGCTATTTAAAGCTTCAATTTCGGGTTGTTCAATCATTGCAACCACACCTTGATGATGCACACTTCCGCAAAGTTTTTCTAAATCAATATCATTTTTTACTTTATTGTACGGAGCCTTTTTCTTTGCAAGATATTTACATAAATCTCCAAAAAAATTCATTTTTTCTTCAGTATAGTAAAATCTTTTTATTTTCTGAGGATTTTCTTTTGCTAAAGCTTTTACGGCTTCAAATCCGCAAACTGCAAGTTCTTTTTTCTGTGTATTTTTCATAGTTTGAATATAAATCAATTTTAAATAAAAAAAAAGACAGTACCAAAAATGATACTGTCTTTCTGAGCTTTGCTAATTAACTAAAACTAGTAAAGGAGGTTCATTTCCTTCATCTTAGCAATACCAGCCTGTTCCCAAGCTTTTCCGCCCATGTCGTTAAATTCTTTCAACCAAGCCTGCCAGTTAGCTTTTGTAAGCTGGCGTTTGCCTGTCATAAATTCTACAACACCCTGTTCGTAGAAGCGCTGAAGGTCAGCATCTGGAAGAGGGAGCAATGAAGCACCAATTACAGGTGTCCATGGTTTAGACTGCATTTCGCGGAGAGCCTTCAAAGAAGAAAGCTGTTTCTTTGAAACTGCTGTTGTATATGTTGGATAGCGAGACATAAGTTCTGCATCTGAGTTGTAGTAAACAAGGTTGCGGAGCTGTGTCAAAGGCTGCATCTTTGGTTTAGAGAATGCAAGGTTCTTGTCTGGAATACCATCTTTTGTTGGTGCACCAGTTTTTGGATCAAATACGAAGTTTACACCTTCCTGACCATATCCGAGGAGATAGTAGCCTTCGTCAGAAGACATCCATTCAAGAAGACGAGCAACCATTTCTTTCTTTGTAATATTTTTCTTTGTTCCATCAACGTCTTTCCAGCCCTTAATTGTCTGTTCAGCGTTTGTTTTAGCCATACAGTAGCGGCGGTAAGCCTGATCGTATACACCTGCAGCAGATTTTCCTGTTGGACCAACTGGTGGATCAACGATGATCAAATCAGCGTTAGGGAAGTTCTGATCGAATGGAGCATAGTTTGATTCAGCAAATGCAGCAGCATTCTGTTCACGGAAGATACCGAATTTACCCTGTTTCCAAGAAGCACGGTAGTCATCTTTCTTATAAGCAGTCCAGTTAGGATCGATTACTTTTGCATCAATGATTTTCTTAATGAATTCAAGAGCGTCATAGTATTCTGGTCTGTTGATGTTAAGACCAGCTGTATCTTTAGCCATAGACCAGGTACCAGCAACACCAAAAGCACCAAACCATGGGTCAAAACGAGCACCAAGACCTTCGCACATTGGCTTAAGTTCGATGTAAGCACCAAGACCGTATGTATCGTTCTTTCCGTTTCCATCAGGATCTTTTTCTGTAAATGCTTTCATTACTTCAAAGAATTCATCTGTTGTCTTTGGAACTTTAAGACCGAGTTTGTCGAGCCAGTCTTTGCGGATAAGGATACCTTCGTTACGAACGATTGTACCTGGCTGATCGAGACCATAGCAAACACCGTTTACTGTAGAATGCTTGCGAGCATCTTTATCATAAAGTTTTGCAGTGCGGTTAGGCATCATAGCAAACATATCATCAACAGGAGCAAGAATTCTCTGTTTTGACAAAATCTGGAAACAGTTATCGCTTACCATGAACAAGTCAGGAAGAGAGTTTGCAGCGCCGGCAGCGTTGATTTTTGTATCCTGGTCAGATTCGTTTGATGGAAGTGCAGTAACAATAAGATTAATACCGAGCTTCTTTTTGATAATATCGTAAGCAACCCAATCAGATGGTGGTGGACCTGCTTCTGTTACGGCAGCACCGTACCAAAGTTCAATGTCAACTGTGCCATCTTTGTTTACCTTCCATTTTTTTGCAGCAAAAACTGGAGAAGCAACTACAAGAATCAAAGCTAAAAGTGCAAGATTCTTAAAAAAGTTTTTCATTTTATCCTCCTTTTATTGAATCTAATGAAAACAATTTAATAACAAGATTATAAAAATCAAGTTCTTTTATTATATCACAAAAAAATGACCAGACAATAAAAATTATCATCCAGTCATTTATTTCGAATATAATCTACATTTTGTAAAACTTAGCCCTTAACAGAACCAAGCATTGTACCCTTAGTAAAGTATTTCTGAATAAACGGATATGCAATCATCATAGGAATAGCAGACATAAATACAGATGCTGCCTTAATTGCCTGTACAGATGCATTACCAAATGCGTTAACTTCAACGTATTCGTTCATACCAGAAGCCATCAAAATGTTGCGGAGCAAGATTGGAAGAGGCTGTAAGTATGCTTCGTTCAAGTAGAGCATTGCGTGCATGAAGTCGTTCCAGAAGTTAACTGCATAATACAAACCGATTGTCATGATAATTGGTTTTGACAATGGAAGAATGATAGAAACGAGTACGTACCATTCAGCAGCACCGTCGATACGAGCAGATTCTTTCAAAGATTCAGGAATTCCTTCAAAGAAACCACGCATAATCAAACAGTTGTATGTACCAATAGCACCTGGCAAGAAGATTGAAGCAAGGTGGTTTGTAAGATGAAGATTTGTTACAACAAGGTAAGTTGGGATTACACCAATATTGAACAAATATGGAATAAGAACAAAGTAGTTCAGGATTTTACGGCCAGGAAGATCTGAAACAGACATACAATATGCCATCGGAACAGTCAAACCGAGAGCGGTAATAACACCGAAGAACATGATTTTAATTGAGTTCCAGAATGCCTGAATAAATCCTGCATTACCTAACAAAGCCTTATAAGCTGAAGTATCCCATTTCCAGACAGGAAGGAACATACCTTCAAAGTTTGTTCCAAGGAATGTATTTGGACGGAAAGAAAGTGTAATTGTAGACCACATTGGAATTGCAATTATAACTCCAATAAAAATGAGGAATGCATTTACACAAATATAGAAAGTGCGGTCACCGGCAGTTAATTTTACTGTACTTGGTTTTGTCATTTTTTTCTCCCTTAACTACAGAAGTGAAGAATCAGCGAGTTTCTTAGTAACAGCGTTAGATGCCATTACGAGAAGCATACCAATTACACCCTTGAAGATACCAACGGCAGTAGCAAGAGCAAACTTGAACTGCAAAAGACCCTGACGATATACCCAGGTATCGATAATGTCGGCTACAGAATATACTGGAACAGAGTACAACATGAACATCTGGTTAAATCCAGCATCAAGAACTGTACCAAGTTTAAGAAGAACTACTGTTACAATTACAGGTTTAATTGAAGGAATTGTGATGTACCAGACACGCTGAACAGCAGAAGCACCTTCAACCATTGCAGCTTCGAACAAAGAAGGGTCAATTCCCATCAATGCAGCAATGAAGATAATTGCAGCCCAACCCATTTCCTTCCATGCATCAGAAATAATAACGATTGCAGGAAATGTCTTTACGTTGGTAAGGAAGTCTACAGGATCTCCACCGAAGAACTTAACAATGTCGTTTACCATACCATCGCCAGGAGCAAGGAGTACAAGCAAAATACCGTACATAATTACCCAGGAAAGGAAGTGTGGAAGATAAACAAGTGTCTGAACAACTCTACGAAGAATGTCATGAGTACATTCATAAAGAGCTACAGAAAGAATAATTGAGAGCGGAACACAAATTACAAGTTTTGCCAAACTGTAAAGAATTGTGTTGCGGAGCAATTCGCCAAAGTAGAATGACTGGAAGAAGTCTACGAAGTTACGGAAACCAATCCAGCTACTTCCCCAAATTCCATCGGCTGGCAAAAAGCTTTTAAAAGCGATCTGACCGTTAACAATTGCACCATACTTTAAGATAGCATAGTAAACAGCTGGAATAACGAGCAGTGCGTAAACAGAATAGTGTCTCTTAATGTCCTTCCAAAGATCTTTCTTTGGAGCCTTAAGAACAGATGTTTCTTGTGCGATCATATTTAACCTCAGTTCATTAATAATATCTTTTTTTACATAAAATTGACAAGCGTTTTATTGGATAAAACCGATCGATGCTAATAAAATTCCTACTGTTTTGTCCGAATTCGTCCAGGTGGAACCCCATAGATTTTTTTGAATACACGACAAAAGTATGCCTGATCCTGAAATCCTGATTTTTCGGCAATTTCATAAATTGTATCGTTGGTTTCGAGCAGCATTTTTGTTGCAAGGTAAATTCTATAACGATTTAAATATTCCCAAAGCGAAAGTCCAATCTCTTTATGGAAGATTCTTGTTAAATAATCTTCGCTGACATGAACACTGTCTGCAAGTTTCCAGCGGACAATCTGCTGCGAAGCATTTTTATTAAGGTACAAAATTGCTTTTTTTACCAAAGCGCCGGTATGAGGCGGTAAAATTTCGTCTCCAGCAAGAATTTCGTGAATTCTCTGGTCAAATTGTTCAGATTCTGCAGCGCCACTGTTACAAAGAATAATTCTCGGATGAGAACAAAGCATTTCAACATCTTCGTTGGAAAGAATTGAATCCGGCAAAACCAGAACAGGAACCAAAACTGTTTTTTGATTTTTCCGAATTTTCTTTATACTTTCTTCATCGATTGATTCAAAAACAATCAGCGACGGAGTAATTTCATTCAATATATGATCAAACTCTGCCATAGATTCAATTTTTACAGTATTTGAATCCGTTGCCCAGGTTCCATAATGTGTACGTTTTGCATTTACAAATAAAACCGGTTCCGATTTTTGCGATCTTACTTTTGATTCAAGCATTTCGACAAAATTATGGCTTATAAGTTCGTGGCTATAACAAAGAATCGGCATTCTAAAAAGTTTTTCATTATGGCGCAAACTGTAAACTTTTACCCATTCGTCAATTGGTGCATTATCTGAACGCCAGTAAAGAAGACTGTTTTCTTCAATATTTGTACTTTCTGCTGAATAATTTTTTATTTTCATATTGAAGATTTCTTTTTCTTCATTTTTTGAAGAAAGACTGATTATCGTTTTTGGAGATTCTTCCATTCTTACAGGAGGAAGTCCGGCAAGATTTGGCCAGGGAAGAATAATTTCTGTCTGATTTTCGCCAATTTTTTTGAATTCTCCGTACTGCAAAAGCACAATTTTTTCTGCAAGAAGATATTCCGGATCACGACGATCAATATGAATTGAATTTATTTTGATTTTTAATCCATCTGGCTCGGCAGAAACTTCCATCGGGCAACTGTCGCCATAAGCAAAAAGCGTAAGAATTGCTTTTTTTATACGTTCCGGATCTCCGTAAACAAGAGGGAAGGTCTGATCAAGAGAAGCAACAACGCTTCCTGGCAAAACCTGACGAATATCGAACAGTTTTTTGTCCATTGGCAAATCGTCAACCTGAGAGCGCGTTAAATCTATGAGAGTTACGGTTTTTTGAAGTTGTGTCTGAATTTGAGAACGCAGGAAAATCAATTGTTCAGAAAGAATGTCCTGGTCAAGAATTCCTTTTTCAATATTTCCCTGCATTTGAACAATTTTTGCCAGAAGATCTTTTAAAGGATCGCTGAGTTCATTTCCAACATTTGCAAAGAATTCTGTTTTTGCAAATTCTGCCTGCTCAGCAAGATGACGAGCTTCGACAATCTGTTCAAAAAGTTTAATGCTTTGAATTGTCGTACTTACAGAAGCTCTTAAATCTTCGTAAATATTTCCGTCACAATCTGAATAACCTGTAATTAAATATCCAAGTGCCTGATTTTCTACAAACAACGGCTGAACAAGGAAAACTCCATAATCGTATTCTTTTGAAAATTTCTGAGGAACTAAAAGTTTTGAAGAAAAGAGAACATTTTCGAGTTTTATTTCGCCGACATTGTTAAAGCTTCCAATATATTTTGAAATATCGTCTGTTTCGTAAAGAACAATGGCAGCGTTTTTAATTCCAATTTGTGGCAAATATTTTGCAAGAACTTCTATTAAAGTTTTAAAATCGTGAGAAGAGAGCAGTGCAGTCTTTAATGAACTTACAGTAGAAGCAACTCTTTCGTCATAAAGTCGGTTTTCGCATATTTTTCCCTGAACCTGAGGAATCATTAAATTTATCGTATTTATAACTTTTGCAACGTATTCTTCTGGAAGGAAGGTTGAATTTTTCAGATAACGAAGAGCAATAAACAGATTAGAAAGTTCTCCGCCTTCGCTAAAATATGAATAAAAAATTTCGTTTAAACGTTTGTAAAATTCAATCTGATTGTTTTCGAAAAGTGCATCGAGCAATGGAACAAAAACAGTTTCGCGGGTTTTATCGTCTGCGCGGAAAAGTTTTACCAAGGCGTCGGCAAATTCGTCCCGATTTTTGATTCTTGTTTTTGAATCATAAAAATTCTGAAGTTGTTTTAAGCCGTTGCATCCGCAGCTTTCCCGAATAACCGGATATGCAGGAAGAACTTCGTCTTCGACATTTGATTCGCCGTCTAAAATCTGCATCAGTTTTTTATAAGCAAGAATTCCAAGTTTTTCGACCGGCATATGAACTGTAGAAAAAGTTGTGCGGCAAATTCTGCTTTCTGCAGAATCATTAAAACCACCGCAAATATAATCTTTTGGAATTTTGTAGCCACGTTTTTCAAAATATTCGACAACGGCAAGTGCCATAATATCGCTTGCGGCAAGAATTGCGTCAAAATCTTTTCCTGGAATTAAATTACGTTCTTCGTAAAGTTGCTGGGCTGCCTGTTCTCCGTTGTGCCAGTCCGTGTAATCTGTAATTAAATTTTCGTTAAAAATTCCTGCTTCTTTTGCTGCATCGCAAAAACCCAAAAATCTGTCCTGAGCAGAAGTATGATTTTGCGGCCCGCGAACAAAAGCAATTTTTTTTGCTCCATGAAATTGAATCAGATGTTTTGTTAAATCTTTCATTCCTTCGTAGGCGTTAAAAGAAACTGAAGGATTATTTAAAACTTTTTGACCGATTGTTACTAATGGAAGATTTTTAAATTTTTTATGGAATTCGTTGATTTGCTCAGCTGTAGCTCCGTTTCCAATACTCGAAGCCCAGCTGATTACGCCGTCAAGATTTTCTGAATTAACAAGTCTATAAATTTCGTTGCGAAGATTATTTGGCTCTTTTGCAGATAAAGTATTTCCAGGGAAAATAAAAAAAGAGCCGGTTTCCTGAGAAGCATAAGAAGCAAGTTTTAGCCAGAGTTTTAATGATGAACCAAAATTAATTGAACTGAGGGCAAAGCCAATTCTTTTTCCAGAATTATTGATTTTCATACGTCATTATCCCCTAATTTTATTATGCGAATATTATTATTATGACGTTTTTTTTACAAGTAGTTCTCTTTTGTACAAATATTTTTTTCAAATTTACTAACAATTTTGTACAAAAATTGAATTTTATGACAAAAAAAAACAATGCAAAGATTTAGCCCGGTATGAAGTGGCAGCGATGACAATCGCTGGAGCAACGCTCTGAAGCGCACACGCGCGGAACCACGGAACACCGGCAGCGACTGTAAAAGACAGCGCAGAATCTGTGGCTCCAGAAGAAAAAAAATGAAAAATTCTTGTAATTGAAAGGTTTTTTTGAACGTGATAAAATGACGAATAATTTTTGGAGGCTTCTAAAATGGCATTAAAGTCAATAAAAGACGTTGTAAAAACTGTAAAACGTCCAGAAAAAGTTCTTCAGTTTGGTGAAGGCGGATTTCTCCGTGCATTCGTAGACTGGCAGATTGATATTGTAAACGAAAAAACTGATTTTAACGGAAGCGTTGTAATCGTTCAGCCACTTGAAAAAGGTATGGTTGATGCAATGAACGCTCAGAACAACCTTTACACAACAGTTCTCCGTGGAATGAAAGACGGCAAACCAACTGTTGAAACACGCACAATTACTTCTATAAGCCGTTCTATTAATCCGTACACAAATTACGACGACTACATTGCTTTGGCTTCTAGCCCAGATCTTCGCTTTATCGTTTCTAACACAACAGAAGCTGGAATCCGCTTTGACACAGAAATTGAAGGCGTTCCTGTAACATTAGATCAGAAACCACAGAAAAACTTCCCTGCAAAAGTTACTGCTTTCCTTTACAAACGTTTCCAGGCATTTAAGGGAGACACTTCAAAGGGAATGATTCTTATTCCTTGTGAACTTTCTGACCAGGCAGGTCTTAATCTCCGCATTAACATTCTCCGCTATGCAGAAATGTGGCAGCTCGGACCAGACTTTATTAACTGGTTTGATGAATCCTGCGATGTTTGTTCTTGTCTCGTTGACCGCATCGTTCCTGGATATTTCCCGCTTCTTTCTAAAAACGAAGCAACTGGAAAAACTCAGGCTGAAGAAATCTGCGAAAAACTCGGCTATGAAGACAAACTTCTTGACTCAGCTGAACTTTTCCACTTCTGGGTTATTGAATCTAAAAAATCACACGAAGATGAACTTCCACTCGTTAAAGCAGGACTTTCTGTTAAGTGGGTTCAGAACATGGATTACTACCACACAAGAAAAGTACGCATCTTGAACGGCGCACACACATCTTCTGTTCTGGCAGCTTTCCTTGCTGGTTCAAACTACGTTCAGGACATTGTTTGTTCAGAAAAAGTTGGAACTGGATTTAACACTCCAAACGCTGACGCACAGAAATTTATGCGCAACGTAATCTTCAACGAAATTATTCCTTCAATCGACGGAGACCAGGAAGATCTTAAAGAATACGCAGAAAACGTATGGTCACGCTTCCAGAATCCGTTCAATCCGCACCGCCTGATCGAAATTTCTTTGAACTCTGTTGCTAAATACTGGACACGCTGCTTGCCTTCTGTAACACAGACAATCGCAAAGACTGGCTCAGTTCCAAAGCTTCTTTCGTTCTCAATCGCAGCTTTGATTGCATTCTACAACGGAACAGAAATCAAGACAGACGAAAAAGGCGCAAAATATCTTGAATCAAAAAGAGACGAAGGCGTTTATCAGAACAAAGATACTCTCCCGGTTCTCGAATTCTTTGCAGCACTCAACAAAGAAACAAAAGATGCAAAAGTTATTGCAAACAAAGTTCTTTCAAATGTTGACTTCTGGAAAGAAGACCTTACAAAATATGCAGGCCTCGAAGCTAGCGTAGCTGCAAATCTCGCTGACATCCAGTCTAAGGGAATGAAAGCTGCTCTTGCTGACATCGTAAAATAATCCTGTAAAGATTGAGATGTAAAAAACGCGGTTCGTTTTGAACCGCGTTTTTTTTGTTTTTAAACTATGCCAATTTTTATTTAATCTTTGGTTTTGTAAATTTAAACCATTCTGGAGATTTGTAATCGATTATCCATTTGCCACTGTAAAATCCGTTGTTGTCGGACTGTGGAATTATAAAAATTACTTTTGCAGGATTTTCGGTATTGTATTCAAAAATGTTGCTTGTCCATACTTCTTTTGCACTTCCTGAAAAATATTTTAATTCGCTTTCTGGTGTATAAACTGAAAATCTGTATCTGCCTTTTTTTAGATTTAAGTGAACTGCCATTCCGCCGTTGATAAAAATCGATTTTTTATAATTATAAAAAGTGCCAGGATTTGAAATCCATTCATATTTTGCTTTTACCTTTGTTTTTGAAACTTCGTTACCAGATTCGTCTTCGATTTTTAACCAGCAGCGTATGTCATTTAAGTTTGAAGAATTTTCCGGGCGATAAATTATCAGTTCCCAGGGATTATGTTTTATTTGAGAAATTTCTGCGTTAATTGAATTGGTAAATAAAGCGAAAAAAAATATTAAAAAAGTGAATAATTTTTTCATTTGATATGTCATTATTTTTGCGACTGCAAAGAATCTTGCGCACATTATAAAAGATATGAATTAAACTTTTAAATGACTTTTTACGCGGAAAATGGTAGATTTATTGAACATTTGTGACCATTAAGATTTTCAGGTCACTTTTGGGGGCACTATGAGCAAAATCGCTATTAGAATTAATTCGGCTGACATTGTTGCTGTTGCACTGCAGCCACTTGCAAAGGGTACGGAAGTTACTCTCGAAGCTTCTGGAAATGCACCAGAAATTAAAGTTACGTTGACTGAAGATATTACGGCTGGTCATAAATTCGCTTTGCGCGACATTAAAAAAGATGAACCAATCATTAAATACGGTTATCCGATTGGAGCAGCTACTCAGGATATTCCAGTTGGAAGCCACGTTCATACACACAATATTCACACTTTGCTTTCTGAAAAATTTGAATATTCTTACAACGAAGCAAATGCAAAAGCTGCTTATGAAAAATGGTACAAAGAAACAGAAGATTTAAGAAATAACGTTCCAGTTGTTAACGTTTACAAACGTGCTGACGGCCGCATCGGAACTCGAAACGAAATCTGGATTGTTCCACTCGTTGGTTGCGTAAATAAAATTTCTGAACGTCTTGCAAATTGGGCAAACAATAAATTCTTTGACGGTGAAGAACCAAAGCCAAGTGTAACTGGCGGTCTTGAAGGTGTTTTTGCCTGGACACATCCTTACGGTTGTTCACAGATGGGCGGAGACAAAGAAACAACAGCAAAAATTCTTGCTGATTTAGTTCATCATCCGAATGCTGGTGGAGTTTTAGTTGTTTCTCTTGGTTGCGAAGAAAACAATATTCCTTATTTTAAGGAATTTTTAGGCGAATACGACGAAAACCGCGTTAAGTTTATGACAACTCAGCAGTGCGATGACGACTTTAAGAGCGGAAAAGAAATTCTTGAAGGTCTGGCTGCTTACGTTAAAGAATTTAAGCGTGAAGAAGCTCCACTTTCAGAAGTTGTTCTTGGAATGAAGTGCGGTGGTTCTGATGGAATGTCTGGAATTACAGCAAATGCTTTGATTGGTCGTGTCTGCGATGCAATGACAGGAATGGGCGGAAAAGTAATGCTTACAGAAGTTCCAGAAATGTTTGGTGCAGAACAGATGCTCATGAACCGTTGTGTTGATAAAAACCGCTTTGAAGCAACTGTAAACCTTATTAACGGATTTAAAGATTACTACGCTCGCCATAATCAGGTTTGCTACGAAAATCCAAGTCCGGGAAACAAGGCTGGTGGAATTACAACTCTCGAAGACAAATCTTTGGGTTGTGTTCAGAAAGGTGGAAAAGCTCCAGTTACAGGGGTTCTTAAATACGGTGAACGTCTTACAGAAAAAGGTCTTACACTTTTGGAAGGTCCAGGCAACGACATTGTTTCTACAACTGACATGACAGCTGCTGGAGCAAACATTATTCTGTTCTCTACAGGTCGCGGAACTCCACTTGGAGCACCTGTCCCAACAGTAAAAATTGCTACTAACCATCCTTTAGCTCAGAAAAAGCACGACTGGATCGATTTTGATGCTGCTCGTCTTTTGGACGAACCAAGCGACAGCGTTCGCGATTCATTGCTTGAATTAATCTGCGACATTTGTTCTGGCAGAAAACAGACTAAAAATGAACAGAACTGCTACCGAGAAATTGCAATCTTTAAGGACGGAGTAACTCTCTAATTTTTAGATTTGATTAAATGAAAAAGACTAACAAAGGTAACGCTACCGGTTGTTAGTCTTTTTTTTTGCATTGCACGCTGAGACTTTGCCGCGTAAGGGATTGGAGCACCTGCGCAGCAGTTCCGGAGCGCACGCGGAGGAATGAGCCGCGCAAGACGGCGAAGTGCGCAAAGCCCGGCCCTGCGATTTTCGCAGGGATACGCCCTTATTTTAAATTAAAACGATTTACGGCAATCTGATAAATAATTTCGACAACTTCATCAACAGTAAAGTCTTTCATATTAAACATAATGTGACGGTTTGTTCTGTCTTCGCGACTTTTGCCTGTTACGTACTTGTACCACATATGACGGCGACGATCCACTTTTTTGATTAAAACCGAAGCTTCGTGCTTAGTTAAATCGTAGGCTTTTATAACGTGGTTCAAACGAAAATCAATTGGCGCATACAAAAAAACATTCAGAACATTGTCGTAGGAAGAAAGAAAATAGTCTGCACAACGTCCAAACATAACGCAGCTTTCTTTACCCGCAATTTCTCTGATTGCGCTTGCCTGTGCCTGAACAGCTTTTTCTGAAAAGTCTGAATTTGAAACACCAAAACCAAATTCATTTACATATTGCTTTACTTTGTCCACGCCATGCTTTTTGTGGTCGAGATTATAAATTGTAGTTTCGTCCATTCCAGAAATTTCGCGGGCTTTGTCTACAAGTTCACGCTCATAAAAATTTACGCCGAGTTTTTCTGCAAGTTTGCGGCCAACTCCACTCGCGCTACAACCAAATTCGCGTCCAATTGTTATTACAAATCTTTTCATAATTTACCTTTTTAGTGCTATTTGATTTCTGCAATTGCGCGTTTAGAAACATACAAAAGCAGTGAATTTATTCCAAAGTAAATAAGGGCAATTACAGCGTAAAGACCGATTATATAGGAAGATTTTACATAACGTCCCATAACAATCTGACCAGAATACATAAGTTCGTGAACTGCAACCACAGCGCAAAGAGAAGTATCCTTTATAATCGTAATAAACTGTCCCATAAGTGGTTTGCGGATTCTTTTTACAGTTTGAGGAAGAACAACGTGAACCAAAGTTCCAACAAAACTAAAACCCTGAGAATAACTTGCTTCCCACTGACCTTTTGGAATTGCCTGCATTCCGCCACGCAGAATTTCTGCAACCAAAGCACAGTTTAAGAATGTAAGTGCACAAACAGAACTGGCAATCGTCGGAAGTGGCAGAGTAAATCTAAAGAAAATAATTACCAGAATAAGAGGAAGGTTTCTTGCAACATCAATATAAATTGCAGAAAGTTTTGAAAGAATTCCATTATTCGTAAATTTCGAAATTCCAAGAACGCATCCAAGAACAAAACTTGCAATAATTGTCAAAACAGCAATTAAAAGCGTTATTCCCAGTCCATTCAGCAAAAAAAGAATTGTCGTAAGATTTAAAAATTCGTCGCTCATGCTTTTACCGCCTTTTTTTCAAGAGATTCAGAAAGTTTTGAAAGTGGCAGACACAAAATCAAATAGAGCAGGGCAGAAATAATAAATGACTGTGTATAACAACCGTACTCAGAAGCCCAGCCGTCAGCACGGTACATCAATTCTCCAGCAGTAACGACAGTAAGAGTTGCGGAGTTTTTAATCATATTTACGCACTGGTTTGTCATTGGAGGAAGAGCAATTTTTACAGCCTGCGGAATTACAATAAAAAACAAAGATTGCAGATAGCTCATTCCCTGACTCAAAGCAGCTTCTGTCTGTCCTCGAGGAATTGCCTTGATTGCCGATTCAACAACGCTTGCTCCAAAAGCTCCAGTATAAAGCGAAAGTCCAAGACAACCACATGCAAACGGGCTTAGCATAATTCCAAGATGCGGAAGAACATTGTACATAAACAAAAGTTGAACAAGAAGCGGAGTATTTTGAAAAAAGTTTACATAAGCAAGACAAATTGCCTTTGCCGTACGATTTTCGGAACAGCGGACAAGTCCTACAAAAAGGCTTATTAAAAGTGTAAATACAAGACTTACAAACGAAATTAGTACGGTAATTAAAAAACCTTCTCCAAAAATTCGCCAGTCAGAAAATAATAAAATCCATCTGCTTATATTGAACATAGTTTTTCCTTATTTGGATTTGGGCGCATTCTGCCGGCAGTGCCGGCAGAACCGGGCTTTTCGGGGTTCCGCGTCGGAGCGCTCCATTCCTTTCGGAACGCCTTCGGCGCCCCTACAATCCCTTGCGCGTTAGCACTCAAAATTATTTATCAAGATAGTATTTTGCCTTGAGTGCAGCCATTTCGCCTGATTTTTCCATTTCTTCAATTGTTTCGTTAATAATTTTTAAAAGATCGGTGTTTCCTTTTTTAACTGCAATTCCATAATTCTGTGGAGAAAAACGATCAGCAAGTAAAGTAACTGTATCTTCCATATAACCTGCAAGGATTGAAGAATCAACCGAGAAAGCATCTGCACGTCCAGAATCAAGAGCAGCCTTAATTTCTGGGTAAGTTGCGTATTCAGCAAATTTGAGAGAAATTCCTGCTTTTTCAGATTCTGCGGTTAATGTTTTTTTAGTTGTTGCAGCCTGAGAAACACCGACAGTTTTTCCATTCAAATCCTTAAAAGAAGAAATTCCAGAACTCTTTTTTACCATTATGGCGATTGGATCCTGCATATAAATTGTAGAAAAATCCCAAAGCTTTCTGCGTTCATCTGTTACAGTAAAAGTTGCTGCAATCATATCAATTGCGCCTGTATCAACAAGAGGTCCACGAGTTTTTGCAGTAACGCCGGTAAATTTTACAGATTCTTTTCCAAAAATCTTTTTAGAAACAGCCTTTGCAATTTCAATTTCGAGTCCTTCGTGTTCACCTGTTGCAGGATTTAAATATCCATAACCAGGAACATCTTCTTTACAGCCAACCTTTAAAACGCCAGCCTTTTTAATCTTGTCAACTTCCGATTTTTTTGCAAATGCCGAAGTTGCAGTCAAAACCATCATTCCTGCAAGAATAACCTTTAAAATTGTCTTTTTCATTTTGTTCACCTCTCAAATAAATTTTTATCATTAAAACTGATTTTCAAATTCAAACAAAAACTGTTCTTTCTAAAAATCAATTTTTAATTTTTACACAATATGTCAGTCTCTTAGCTTGATTTTAAAATCTTGCTAAAAAACTGCCTTGTACGTTCATTCTTTGGATTTTCAATTACCTGTTCTGGAG
>CAVKVK010000043.1:0-5249 GCA_963659855.1 Parabacteroides distasonis
ACTCCTCCTAGAGTATCATATTTTCAGCCATTTACACACTTTATTTTACAGGGTCTTTTATTGATAAAATGATTATAAACAAACCTTAAAAAAAGAGACTGACAATTGTTGTCAGCCTCTTTTTTTTGTCTGCTTATTATATGCAGTGGTTTAGCTGCGGAGTAGTCTGTTTTTACTTTTATTTTTTTACAAATCAAACCTTAAACAAGTTGATTTCTGCACCAATTTTGTCGATTGATTCATGAACTTCTTTTGAAATTTCTGCAAGAGCAACTCCGGTTTCGTTGATTTTTCTTGCACCGACTTTCATTTCGTCCATGCTGGCAAGCATTACTTCTGTTGCATTCTGCAGATTGTGAACTTCGTTAAGAATCTGCTTGTTTCCTTCTGCCATTTCTGCTGAAGCTGTGCGGACTTCCATAGAACTGTCGTTCATGCTGTGGAGAGCCTGGCTAATCTGTTCAGAGCCTAATGTCTGTTCTTCCATTGCTGCGCGGATCTGGCGTACGAGTTCATCAGTTTCCTTGATTTTTGCAGTTACGCTCTGGAATGCTTCGCTTGACTGAACGCTTGCATCAACCACGCTCGAAATTGATTCTTCAATATTGCTCAACTGTTCGCCGATTGTTTTTGACTGCTGGCTTGAAGTTTCTGAAAGAACACGGATTTCGTCTGCAACTACGCTGAATCCTTTTCCTGCGTCCCCTGCGTGTGCTGCTTCGATTGCCGCATTCATTGCAAGAAGGTTTGTCTGCTCTGCAATTGCAGAAATTGCAGCATTTGCTTCGTGGAGCGACTGAGACTGATTTTTAATCTGTTCAATTTTGTCGTTTACATCTAGCTGGCGTGCAGAACCCTGGGTTGCGCGTGAAGTAAGTTCTTCAAAAGAAGAAGCCATTTTATTCATAGAAGAATTTACAGAACCGATGTTTCCAATCATTTCTTCTACTGCGCTGGAAGCCTGAGAAATTCCTGCGCTCTGGTTTTCAATCATGCGTTTAAGAGAATCAATGTTTGAAGCAATTTCGTTTACGGCTCCGGCAGTTTCTGTTACGCTGTTTGACTGCGAGTTAATCTGCTGGTGAACTGAGTCAATGTTTGCAAGAATCTGAGTGATAGAAGCCGATGTGTCCTGAGTGCTTGCCGTTAAATTGTCTCCGGCAACGATGAGACTTGAATCCGTGGTTTTAAGGTTATTTACGATTGTCTGCAGAGTCTGTGAGAATTTATTGAATCCTGCAACAACTTCGCCGATTTCGTCGTGTGTCGTCTGCCTGATTCTTTTTGTAAGGTCTGCGTTTCCGCTTGCAATTTCGTTAATGCTGTTTTTTACAAGAATAAGAGGCTTTGTAATTGAGCGGACTACAAAATAACTGATAAGGATACTCAATAAAACAACAACAACCGTGCTTGCAAGAACTGCGCGGCTTAAAGTTCTCTGTTCGTTTAAGTAATTGTCAAATGGGACTGCTGCAAAAACAGACCATTTACATTCACCGCCTACAGGTCTGTAAGAAGCAATCATTTCTCTTTTTGTTGCTGGATCTTCAAAAAGCTGTACACCGACTTCACCAGAAGCACTTGCTTTTAATACTTTTGCCAAAGAACTGTTTTGATCAAGTGAATCAACACTTTTTCCCTGCATTGACTGATCTGCTGTATTTGCGTTTCCAATCGTATCTCCAGTTAACATATCGAGAATTGCCGGATGGAATCCGTCTGTAAGTTCAATTTGTCTTACAGTGTCGTCCAGAAAGTTGTCTCTTATTATTGAAACAAGAGCACCGCAAATATTATTTGTGTGATCGTAAACAGGAACTGAATAGAACATTATTACGCTGTTGTCTGCAGGATCTTCCTCTGGAGCTGTAACAAAACATTCTCCATTTAAAGCTGCTGCAACATAATCTTCTTCTGCATAGTTTGCACTCTGTCCGTCAAAGCGCAATGTGTTTCCCTGATCGTCGTAGAAGGCAATTGCAACATACTGTGAAGGATTTTTATTTGCGATTTCCTGCAAATGCTGATTTTTTTCAGAAATTGAAAGGCTTGCATCCGAAATAAAAGGAAGGGAAGCGATAGCTTTTAATGAATAAAATTCTCTATCGTTGGTTGCTTTTACTATATTTGCTACATTTTCCGAAATTGCAGTAAGTTCTCTTTGTGCTGATTTTGTAAGAAACTTTTCTGTAAATTTAGACATTGTAATACTTACAAGAAGGTTTGATATTACAAGTGTCGATACAACGAGTAAAATAATCTTAACTTTAATTCCTGCTTTCACGCTAATTCCTCACTTACTTTATCGTGTGTGCAAAATGCATCATTTTTACGATAAAAGACTTTTTCTATGGTATAACCTTTTTATTTTATTAGCCATAGTTTTAATAGAATATAACTTTTTTATAATCTGTTTGTTTTGCTTGTTCTGGAGAAAATTAAAAAAGCCTTCTGAAAATTCATTTTGTAAAAAAGAATTCCAGAAGGCTTTGATTCTTATAAAACCCTAAAATTATTTTTATTAAAGTGGAATATTTCCGTGTTTTTTGAGAGGTTTGTCTGTGTTGTGTTTGTTTTCGAGAATTTCAAAACTCTGTACAACGCGTGCTCTTGTTTCTGCCGGTTGAATTACTGCACTGATGTAGTCTCTCTGAGCTGCAATTGCCGGAGTCATGAATGTATTGCGATATTCCTGGCCTTTTTCCTGTACGAGCTGTGCATTGTTAGGATCTTTTAATTCTTTTGCATAAAGAATTCCGATTGCTCCTTCTGCGCCCATAACAGCAATTTCTGCTTTTGGCCAGGCATAAACAAAGTCTGCTCCAAGATGTTTTGAACACATTGCAATGTAAGCTCCGCCGTAAGCCTTGCGTGTAATTACAGTAACTTTTGGAACTGTAGCTTCTGCATAAGCATAGAGAATTTTTGCTCCGTGGCGGATAATTCCTTTCTGCTCTTCCTGAGGACCTGGAATAAAGCCTGGAACATCAACAAAAGTAACAAGAGGAATTTCGTAAGCATCACAGAAACGAACATGGCGTGCAATTTTGTCGGAAGCATCACAGTTAAGAACGCCACCAAAGTTGCCAGGGTTATTTGCAACAACTCCGACAGTTTTTCCTTCGATTTTTGCAAAACCAGTTACGGCGTTGCCTGCAAATTCTGCCATTGATTCAAAGAATGAATCATCGTCAACAACGCGGCTGATTACTCCGCGAATGTCGTAGCCTTTGGTTGAAGATTCTGGAAGAATTGTTTCAAGTTCACCAGCTTTCTTTTCTGTATATTTGAATTCTGCCTTTGTTCCAAAAAGCGCTTTCTTTTCTTTTGGTTCAAAAGGTTCTTTGTCGCCATAATAATGAGGAATGTAGTCTAAAAGTTTGCGTACTTTTTCGATACATTCTTTTTCGTCCTGACAGCGATAGTGTGCAACACCGGATTTTTGAGCGTGAATTGCTGCTCCACCCAAATCTTCCGACGTAATATCCATGAACATTACCTGCTTTACAACTTTTGGTCCTGTAATGTACATTTCTGAAATTTTATCTACTGTAAAGATAAAGTCTGTAAGTCCTGGAGAATAAACTGCTCCGCCTGCGCAAGGTCCTGCAATTACAGAAATCTGTGGAATTACACCGCTTGCCCTTACATTCTGCTTAAAAATATCGCCATAGCCGCAAAGTGCGTCTACACCTTCCTGAATGCGTGCGCCACCGGAATCGTTAAGTCCGATAACCGGGCAGCGGACTTCGATTGCCTTTGCAATGAGTTCTGCAATTTTCTGTCCGTGAACTTTTCCGAGTGAACCGCCCTGAACTGTAAAATCCTGAGCGTATACTGCAACTTTTTTTCCGTTAACTGTTCCAAATCCTGTAATTACGCCGTCGTATGGAATTGTTTTTTTATCCATTCCAAAGCTTGTACATTGATGCTGGGCATCAGCGTAAATTTCCATAAAACTGTCTTTGTCGCACAGAAGATTGATTCTTTCTATTGCGTGAAGTTTTCCCTTTGCGTGCTGTTTTTCAAGATTGTATTCAAATGCCATCCTAATGCCTCGCTTAAATGATTTACAAAGAGAATATGACATTTTTTGATTAAATGTCAATATGACAAAAAAGCATTAAATGTCAATTAAAATTCAATATTATAAAATAGCCTCTCGCCCGGAACCTGTCCCAAGCCGCATGTTTCGCTGCGCTCAGAATGCGTTTGTGAGCAGAACCCTGGCTACGGCTATTTTAGATTGGTTGTAATCGAAATATGACATTTTTTTAATGTCAATATTATAAAATAGCCTCTCGCCCGGAACCTGCTGGCACGCCGCATGTTTTGCTGCGCTCTTAACAACTGTCAGATATTTTTTTATTGTTTTTTTAATTCAAAATACATAAATTTAGTTTATGACATCTTTGTCTTTGTTATAAAAACTGGAGAATTTTATTTTGGCTTACACTAATAATTGCGTAAATATTGAAGAAAACATTGTTTTACTGCGTTCTTTTCTGGAAGAACAGACTTTTGCCCGCACGGACTTAAGCAAAATAATGAACGAAAAAGGAATTTTGGCCTGCGTTAAAAAATCTTTAGATGTGGAACTTTTGCCATGGCAGTTTAATGTAACAAAAGTTCTAAACGACAGTAGCGTTGCTTTTGAAGGTTCTGCCTTTAAAGGTTCAACTCTTGCACAGACTTTTTATGAATTAAAACAAACTGGCGACAAAACGTCAAAAGAAAAAATCATTTGTGTTTTTAAGGTTTGGGACAAAGTAATAGAAGAATTCAAAAATTCAAACCAGGATGAAGAAAACTCAAATTCAATTCTTCCAGGTCCGGAAGGAATTATTGTTTCTGACAAAATGGACGACGGAAGTTTTAAAGTTCTTTTGCTGCCTGGAAATTTATTTGAACGCTGTGCTCAAAATTCAACTGATTATGCAGAATTTCAGGGCTCTTTTATTCACCGTGGGCTCGAAGGGCTTGAATCCCTTGTGTTTACCCGCGCAAGTCTTGCTTACACTGCCGTAACCGGACAAAAGGCTTTTTCTAAAAAGAAGCTCGAAGAACGACAGGCAGATATTACGGATTTAAATTTTATTCCTGTTGAATACGCTGTAAATGGAATTGAAATTGAATTGGCTAAATCAATAAACAGCGGCCTTAATGTAAAAAATAAAAAACGCATAATTCCTGGCGAGAGACGTTTTATAAACGAAAAAGAAGAAAATAATAGAAAAGAAACATTAAAT
>CAVKVK010000043.1:5259-18504 GCA_963659855.1 Parabacteroides distasonis
AAGATTTTTTTAATTCACAAAATAAAAATTCAAAACCTGAAGAACTTTTTAATGCTGAACGAAATTCTTTCTTAAAAAAACAGGCAAAGCAGATAAAAATAAAAAGATTTTATTCACGAAATTCAAAAAGAATCTGGGGAAGCGTAATTGCCCTTGTTCTTACTGTCAGCGTTGCATTCAACTTTAACCGCGAAAACAAAAAACTTGCAACAAGTCTTGGATTAACTTCAACACAAACCGTGCAGACGCTTTTTAATGGAATTCACAATGCGGATGTTACTGTTATTCAGGAAATTGCAAAAGGAAAAGACAGTAAAGCTCTTGTTCAGACGGTGTCAGGATTTTTTGTTACAAATAAACAGCGGCTTGCAATGGACGAACGCGACGGAACTTTAAGTCCGGCTCAGTGGCTCTTTTTTAAGGGACAGACTGATTTCTGGCAATATGGAATTACAGATTTAAAAATCGACGGTCAGGAATCTGTTACAACATTCAGCTATCCGCGCAGGCAGGACAATCCAAAACCATTAACCGAAGAAAACGGAAAAATCTTACACAAGGGCGACGAAGTAAAACATACTGTAAGCTATAACCTTGTTTACAACGAAGGCGAATCCGTTATAAATGTTTACAAAACAACGGAAGAAGTTACTTTACGCTGGAATGGAAAAAGATGGATTGTGCGTTCAATAAAAGGAACTGGAAAAACATCTTCTAATGCTTACAGCGTAAAAAAATACAAGGCCGACTATATTGAATCTCTCGAAAAATGTTCTGATGATGTAAAAAAAGCAGCTGAGCTTTTACGCCAGAAATACAGTTTTGCACCAACAGAACAAAACCTTAGAGACGCAGTTCCTTATATGATAAAAAAATACAACAACAGCGCCGCAAAGGATTTTGAATAAAAAAAAGCTGTTTTCAGTGGCTGTTAATTTTTCAGCCATGGAAAAATTATTTTAAACTGTTTTCTGCAACGTATTTATCGTAAGCCTGAGACATTTTTTCTTCTGTGGAACTGTCGGAAGGCTGCGGATTAAAAAGTTTTGCAACTTTTACGAGTTCATTTACAAGTCTGTCTTTTGGAGTTGTTAAAAGAACGTAGATTGTTCTGTCTGTGTCTTTGTATTGCTCTTCAATTTCCGAAGCATTAAAAATAACTTCTCTCATGATTGCAGAATTGTCTAGAATTTTTAAAAGCCTCTGTTTTTCGTTTTCATCTTCTTTTTGGTCTATAAAAGTTTGAATTATGCCTTTTGTAAAAATTTCTCCAGGCTGTAAAAGTGCGAGCCGTGCCTGTGATTTTGCCAGATTTATTGAAGCTTCGTCGTTTGTAAGTTTTCCTTTTCCTGTGGCGTATGGAAGAATTGTGTCTTTTTTTCCATGTTCAATCCATTCAGGGCGTGAATTTTTTGGTTTTTGTTCCTGAGTAACAATGGCCGACGTTGAACCACAGCCAAAAAACAAAAATGCAGAAAAAGCGCAAAATGCAAGAGTTAGAATTTTTTTCATATAACCTGTTAACCTCCCAAAAATCGAAATTGAATTGTAGCATTAAACAGAATAAATTCCACACGGCTTTTTGTTTAATTCTGTTTTATTTCGTTTAATTCTGTTTAATTCTATATTCTTTTGTAATATTTTCGATAAAACAAAAATTTTACCACCGTAATATTTTAAATTTTTTTATAATTGAATTGGCGTAGAGTTTAACCTGCAACTAAAAAACTTTATTTTATTTTGTATTTTTAGTTCTTTTATGGTGTTAAAAAATTATGAATTTTAAGATTCTTGTTTCTGGTCTGGAAAAAAAATATGTTGCTTTTTCCGTGCTTACGCCAGTTGTTATGATTGGCGAAGTTTTAATGGAAACTGTTATTCCAATGATTATGGCTCACATCATTGACGACGGAATTTCTAATAAAGATCTTGGTTATGTTGTTTCTGTCGGACTTTTAATGATTGGCTGTACGCTTTTTTCACTTTTTTGCGGGGCTTGTGGTGGCCGGCTTGCTTCCGTTGCTTCTTATGGATTTTCGAGAAATCTGCGTGCAAAACTTTTTAAGAAAGTTCAGGGATTTTCTTTTGACGAAATGGACAGGTTTGGAACTGGTTCACTTGTTACGCGTTTAACGACAGATGTTACCAATTTGCAGAACATGTACCAGAACGTAATTCGTGCAATGGTCCGCGCTCCACTTATGATGATAACCGGAACTGTTATGGCATGTTTTATAAACCTGCGCCTTGCGGTTTTGTTTTTTATTGCAATTCCAATTCTCGCATTCATGCTGATTTTTATTGCTTCTAAGGCATATCCAAAATTCCAGGTAATGTTTAAAAAATACGACAGACTGAATACTGTAGTTCAGGAAAGCCTGGTAGGAATTCGCGTTGTAAAAGCTTTTGTGCGTGGCGACTATGAATGTCAGAAGTTTGAAGAAATTGCAGGTCAGGTTCGCGACTCACAGGTAAATGCAGAAAAAATTGTAATTCTAAATGCCCCGATAATGAAATTTGTAATTTACATGTGCATTATTTCGGCTCTGTGGTTTGGCGGAAATATGGTTATTTCTGCTTCAATGAAAACCGGCGAACTTGTAAGTTTTTTAACCTACGTAACGCAGATTTTAATGAGCCTTATGATGCTGAGCATGATGTTTGTTCAGTTTATTTTGTCGAGAGCTTCTGTTAAGCGTGTTGTTGATGTTCTTTTGCAGCCGATGAAAGAAGCCGACACAGAAGAAAATCAGAATTCAAGTGATGCAAAAAACAAATTAGAAGTAAAAAATGGCGAAGTTGAATTCTGTCATGTGTGGTTTTCGTACGACGGCAAAAAAGACAACTGCGTACTTTCTGACATCAACTTAAAAATTCCTTCTGGTTCAACTGTCGGTATTATTGGCGGAACCGGTTCTTCAAAAACAACACTTATTTCTCTTATTCCTCGTCTTTACGACTGCCTTGAAGGTTGTGTCAAAGTTGGTGGAATTGATGTAAAAAATTACAGCTACAAAAAATTAAGGCAGGCAGTTGCCCTTGTTTTACAGAAAAACGTTCTTTTTAGCGGAACTATTGAAGAAAATCTTCGCTGGGGAAACGAGAACGCAACTCAGGAACAGATTGAAAACGCCTGCAAGGCAAGCGATGCTCACAACTTTATTACAGAACTGCCGGACGGCTACAAAACTGAACTTGGTCAGGGTGGAGTAAATTTAAGCGGTGGACAAAAACAGCGTCTGTGCATTGCCCGCGCCCTTTTAAAAGAACCAAAGGTTTTAATCTTAGACGATTCAACAAGTGCGGTAGACACGGCTACAGATTCAAGAATCCGCGGGGCGCTCAGACAGGCCTTGAGCGGAACTACAAAACTTATAATTGCCCAGAGAATTTCTTCTGTGCAGGATGCAGATTTTATTGTTGTTCTTGATGACGGCAAAATAAATGGAACTGGAACTCACGAAGAGCTTTTAGCTTCAAATAAAATTTATAAAGAAGTATACGATTCCCAGCAGGGTCAAAATTAGCGGAGGTCTGAAAACAAATGCCACCTGTAAAAATGCGGGGCGTTCAGCGTCCTAATCATACCGGAAAAACAATTCTCAGGCTTTTATCTTACATGAAAGCTTTTAAATTTTTATGGCCAGTTCTTTTTATCTGCATTGTTCTTACTGCCGGTGCTGAAGTTTATGGAACTTACCTTTTAAAGCCTGCCGTAAACGACTACATTGTTCCTTTTATTGGTAAACATAATCCAGATTTAACAGGTTTTGCCTTTCTTATACTCAAACTTGCCGTAATTTACGCAATCGGTTCAATTTCTACGTTTGTAAGTCAGCGGCTTTTGTTAAAAATTTCAACTTCAACACTCTACAATATCCGCTGTGAACTTTTTGAACATCAGTCAAAACTTCCATTGCGTTATTATGATTCTCATCCGCACGGTGTTTTAATGTCTTTATACACAAACGATACAGACACATTGCGCGATATGTTCAGTCAGAGTATTCCTCAGCTTTTAACCGGAGTTTTTCAGGTAGCAGGAATATTTTTTATGATGATTTTTTTGAGTATTCCACTTACTCTTGTAATGCTTTTAACCGTTGCAGGAATTATGGTTTTGAGTGCAAAAATTGGAAAATTAAGTGCAAAAGCTTACAGAAGCCAGCAGGACAATATTGGAGAAGTAAACGGCTACATTGAAGAATTGATTGAAGGCCAGAAAGTTGTAAAGGTTTTTACGCGCGAACAGCAGGCAAACGCACGCTTTAAGGAATTAAACGACAAACTCTGCAATTCCGGAACTCAGGCTTCTACTTACGCAAACATCTTAGGTCCGATCATGAATAACCTGTCGCATTTTCAGTATGCGCTCATTTCTGTTTTTGGAGCTTTTCTTGTTATCAGCGGCTACATGGATCTTGGAACAATTGCAAGCTTTTTGCAGTCAACCCGCGAATTCTCCCGACCTTTAGGTCAGTTGAGCCAGCAGTTCAATTCAATATTAAACGCACTTGCCGGCGCAGAACGCATTTTTAGTGCAATTGACGAAAAAATTGAAGAAGATAAAGGTGACGTAACTCTTGTAAACGCTTACGAAGCTACAGTTACAAATAATTCAAAAAAAGAAAAACGTCTTGTTCAATCTTTTGCGCCTACAGGTTCCTGGGCATGGAACTGCCACGACATTAACCGCCTTAAAAAACTTCAGGGTGAAGTTATTTTTGACCACGTTAATTTTTCCTATGACGGCAGAAAGCAGGTTTTAAAAGACATAAATCTTCACGCAAAGCCGGGACAAAAAATTGCCCTCGTTGGTTCTACAGGTTCAGGAAAAACAACAATCACAAACCTTTTAACCCGTTTTTACGATATAGAAGAAGGGCAGGGGCTTATTACTTACGACGGAATTCCGCTTAAAGACATAAAAAAAGCAGATTTAAGACGTTCACTTTCCATGGTTTTGCAGGATACACATCTTTTTTCTGGTTCAGTAATGGAAAATATCCGCTACGGAAAACTCGAAGCAACCGACACTCAGGTTTACGAAGCGGCACGACTTGCAAATGCAGACAGTTTTATCCGTCATCTTCCAGATGGTTTTGACACAGTTATAAAAGGCGACGGTTCAAATTTGAGTCAGGGACAGAGACAGCTTCTGGCAATTGCCAGGGCAGCAGTTGCAGATCCGCCGGTTTTAATTCTGGACGAAGCTACAAGTTCAATAGATACTCGCACGGAATCTTTAATCGAAAAAGGCATGGATTCTTTAATGGCAGGCCGCACGGTTTTTGTAATTGCCCACAGACTTTCTACTGTTCGCAATGCAGACTGCATAATTGTTCTTGAACACGGTTCAATTATCGAACGTGGAACTCACGAACAGTTAATGCAAAAACAGGGACGTTACTACCAGCTTTATACAGGCGCATTCCAGCTGGAATAGTTTTTTTGAGGACGTGTTTCCGGCTTTGCGCAGTTCCGCGTATTCGCGCTCCATTCGGCTGACAAGGTCTTTACTGAAAAATGTTTATTTTTCTGTTGTCTGTGCCACGAACGGCACAAAAAGACAATTGTCAGAAAGTCAGCCGAACGCCTCCGGCGCTGCTCCAATCCGGCGTAGTTTTTCTTTTTCTTAATAACAAAAAATAATTTGTTGCCTTAAAATTTCACATCTATACTGAATTCAACATAGAAATAAAAAAAATGCCAGAGACGGCAGGTAAAAAGAAAATACATGCATTTTTATTTTGTTCTCCTGGCTTTTTTAACTGACAGGAGGATTCTATGAAAAAAATTTTAGGTGTGTTATGTGCATCTTTAGTTGCCATTTCTCTTTTTTCTTGTGGTAAAGGAAAGGGCGGAGCCGGAGAATTAGTTGTTTACGGTTCCTGCGAAGAAGAATATCTTGCTGCTGCCTGTGCTCAGTTCGAAAAACTTACGGGCGTAAAAACAACTTATCAGCGTCTTTCTACTGGCGAAGTTTTGACAAAAATTGAAGAAGAAAACGGCAAGCCTTCTGCTGACGTATGGTTTGGTGGAACAACCGACCCTTATAACGAAGCTGCTGCAAAGGGACTTCTTCTTCCTTACGAAGCAAAAAATGCAAAACATCTTGTTGGTCAGCAGTTTAAAGATCCAAACAACAACTGGTACGGAATCTACCGCGGAATTCTCGGATTCTTCTGGAATAAAGAAGAAATGTCCCGCTTAAATCTTAATCCGCCAAAAGACTGGGACGATCTTACAAAACCTGAATACAAAGGCCTTGTTTCTTTTGCAAACCCTAACACTGCCGGTACTGGAAAACTTATCGTAAATACAATGGTTCAGCTTAAGGGCGAAAAAGGTGCAATGGACTATTTTGCAAAGGTTGATAAAAACATTGCTCAGTACACAAAATCTGGTTCTGGTCCTTCAAAACTTGTTCCAAAGGGAGAAGTTGTAATTGGAGTTGGATTCCTTCATGACGTTGTTTACCAGATTGTAGATAACGGTTACAACAACATAGGTCTTACAGCTCCTGCTTCAGGAACTTCTTACGAAATTGGTGCAACTGCAATTTTTAAAGGCGCAAAGAACGAAGAAAATGCTAAAAAATGGATTGAATTTGCCCTTTCTCCAGACTGCGTAGATCTTGCACAGAAAAACGGTTCTTATCAGTTCCTCGTAATTGACAATGCTGCCCCGGTTGATGTTGCTGTAAAAGCTGGCCTCGACAAAATCGAAACCATGAACTACGACTTTAACGACGCAAAAACAAACGGACCAAAGTATTATTCAGAATTCTTTGAAGTAATTGCCAACGATTCTCGCGTAAAAACTAAGTAAAAATTTATATAAAAGGGACTGCCTTAAAAACTATTTATAGCAGTCCCTTTTTTTTACTTACTTTTTTTACATCTTTGGAGTTTATATGACAGCTCAGGGAAAATCACTCGACAGAAAAAAGTTACTTGCAGATCCTGTTATGGTTGCAGCTATTGCCGGTATTTTTTTGTTTCTGTTTTTATTCATTTTGTATCCGCTTGCAATTCTTTTATCGGATAGTGCCGTTGTTGAAACAGAACAGGGAACCGCCTTTGGAATCGGCAACTTTATCCGCATCTTTAAAATGTCAACATTCCGGAAAGCTATTTCCAATACACTGTTTTTAGGAATTATTTCTGGTTTTGGAGCGACTGTTATTGGTTTTTTGTTTGCCTATGTTGACGCCTACGTTGATACAGGTTCAAAAATCGTACGAAAACTTTTTAATGTAGTTTCAATTTTGCCTGTTGTTTCTCCGCCATTTGTTCTTTCTCTTTCTGCAATTTTTTTATTTGGTCGTACGGGGCTTGTAACCCGCACTTTCTTAAACTTAAATGAATCTCATCTTTACGGCTGGCGCGGAATTGCACTCGTTCAGATTTTAACATTTTTTCCAGTCTGCTATATGATGTTAAAAGGACTTTTGCGTAATATTGATCCTTCTCTTGAAGAAGCTGCACGCAATATGGGCGCAGGCCGTTTTAAGGTTTTTCAGACAGTAACTCTTCCGCTTTTGCTTCCTGGTCTTGGTAACGCTTTTCTTGTGTCTTTTATTGAATCTGTTGCAGATTTTGCAAACCCAATGATTATTGGCGGAAACTACGATACTCTGGCAACATCAATTTACCTGCAGTTGACCGGCGCTTACGATAAATCTGGAGCTACTGCAATGGCTGTAGTTCTTCTTGTTATTTCAATGGGCTTATTCATTCTTGAATGCTACTGGCTCGAAAGAAAATCTGTTGCAACCTTAACCGGTAAGGCAACCCGTTCTCGTCAGCTTATGTCAGATAAAAGTGTGCGCTATCCTTTAGTAACTCTGTGCACTCTTATTACAATCTTTGTTCTTATTATGTATGCTCTCGTCCCTCTTGGTTCACTTTTTAAACTCTGGGGAAGAGATTACAGCCTTTCTTTAAAATGGTATCAATACGTTTTTAAGAATCGCGGCTACCGTGTTTTTACAGATTCAATGTTGTTGTCGCTTATAGCTTCTCCTGTAACGGCTCTGCTTTCCATGATTATTGCCTATCTTGTTGTAAAACGAAAATTCCTTGGAAAAGGTCTTATGGAATTTGTTGCAATGCTGGCAATGGCTGTTCCGGGAACTGTTTTGGGCGTTGGTTTTATCCGTGGTTTTAATTCCGGACTTTTTCATACAGGCTTTATGTCGGGTTTGTATGGAACTGGAGCAATTCTTGTAATTGTGTTTATTGTACGTTCTCTTCCAATAGGAACCCGCTCAGGAATTGCGGCCCTGCGTCAAATTGATAAATCAATCGAAGAAGCGGCTTACGATATGGGAGCTGATTCTGGACGTGTTTTTGCAACTGTTACTCTGCCTCTTATAAAAGAAAGTTTTATTTCTGGACTTGTAACAACATTTGTTCGTTCTATAACGGCGATTTCTGCAATTATTCTTCTGGTTACGCCAAAATATCTTCTTATTACTGTAAGAATCAATGAATTTGCAGAAAAAGGCGGATATGGAGTTGCCTGCGCTTATGCAACAATCTTAATAATCATTACATACGCTGCAATCTGCATAATGAACTTAATTTTAGGAAAAATCCGGACAACAAAATAAAACGGACATTTGTTCTAAAAATTAAATACAGAATATTTTTTACTGGAGAATATTATGGAAAATAAAACACCAAAAGGCGTTCGCCTCGAACATATAACTAAAATCTACCAGGATCCAAAAACAAAAAAGGATTTTAATGCGGTTGATGACGTAACTTTACAAATTGAACCTGGCAGTTTTGTAACCTTGCTTGGTCCGAGTGGCTGTGGAAAAACAACAACTTTAAGAATGATTGCAGGCTTTGAAAGTCCAGACTCTGGAGAAATTTATCTTGGAGACGAAGCAATCAACGCGTTAACACCAAACAAACGAGACACTGCAATGGTTTTTCAAAGTTATGCCCTGCTTCCTCATTACAATGTTTTTGACAACGTTGCCTACGGCTTAAAAATCCGAAAACTTCCAAAGTCAGAAATCGAAAAACGCGTAATGGATATGCTAAGCCTTGTTGAACTTGACGGAAAAGAAGAACGCATGACAAACCAGCTTTCTGGAGGACAGCAGCAGCGTGTTGCTCTTGCGCGTGCACTTGTAATGCAGCCTGGAGTTTTACTGTTTGATGAACCTCTTTCCAATCTTGATGCAAAACTTCGTGTAACGATGCGTACAGAAATCCGCAAAATTCAGCGCAAACTCGGAATTACTGCAATTTATGTAACCCACGATCAAAGCGAAGCCATGAGCCTTTCCGACGAAATTATACTTATGAATAAAGGTAAAATTGCGCAAAAAGGAAGTCCGCAGGAAATTTATTACCGTCCAAACAGCGAATTTGTTGCAGATTTTATTGGTGAAGTAAACTTTTTAAGTGGAACTGTAAACGAAGTAAACGGCGAACAGGTTACAGTAAATGTTGACGGAGCTTTGATTAAGGCAGGAACAAGCTCAAAACTTGAAAAAGGCAGCCAGACAAAAATTGTTATCCGTCCGGAAAACCTGCGCGTTGCAGATAAAGGACAGCTTGAATGTAATGTAGTTTTAAGCACATTTATGGGAGCGTATCAGTATTATCAGGTAATGGTTGGCGACACTCTGTTAAAAATCCATGATTATAATCCGCGTGGACACAAAATTTACGAGGCGGGAGACAAAGCATTCCTTGATTTTGAAGGTTCAAGCCTGCACACGCTTTAGTTTTTTGTAAAAAAATTACAACGGGCGCGAACTGTAAACTGTTTTTTTTACGGTAAAGACTAGCCCCGGTTGTAAGGCCACCGAAGGTGATATAAAATGCCTTAGTGCAAAATTACGCTAAGGCTTTTTATATTGAAGGCGAAAGCCGTAAGCCTGAAAAACGGGACGCGGCCTGTAATTATGCTCCAAAGCAAAATTTGAAAAAGTCCTTTTAATTGAACAGAAATTTGAAATTCTTTATAATTACCGATATTTGATTTTTTAAAGGACTCTCCAATGAAAGCTATTGAACTAGAAAAAGCTTATAATCCTAAAGATTTTGAGGACAGAATTTATAACGAATGGGTAGAAAAAGGCTATTTTAAGCCTTCAAGTGACGAAGATTTTCCTGTTCATTCGCAGAAATCATCTAACATAAAATATACTGTTGTAATTCCGCCGCCAAATGTTACCGGCGTGCTGCACATGGGACATGGTCTTAACAATACTTTGCAGGATGTTGTTGTCCGCTATCACAGAATGAGGGGAGACGACACTCTCTGGATTCCTGGAACTGACCACGCAGGAATTGCAACCCAGAATATTGTAGAAAAACAGCTTAAAAAAGAAGGTAAAACCCGCAACGATTTAGGACGCGAATCTTTTATTGAACGCACATGGGAAGTTACTCACAAACATCATGATATTATCGTAAAGCAGCAGAAAAAACTCGGTAACTCTGTTGACTGGAGCCGCGAACGTTTTACTTACGACGAAGGACTTTCAAAGGCTGTCCGCGACGTTTTTGTTACTTTGTATGAGCGCGGTCTTATGTACAAGGGACAGTATCTTGTAAACTGGTGCCCTCGTTGTGGAACTGCCCTTGCAGACGACGAAGTTGACCACGAAGACACAGCCGGTGCAATGTACCATATCTTCTATAATTATGCTGACGGCTCTGGAAAAATCGAAGTTGCGACAACCCGTCCAGAAACTTTCTTTGGAGATACAGCCGTTGCCGTTAATCCAGAAGACGAAAGATATAAAAATCTTGTTGAAAAAAAAGTTGTTCTTCCTTTAATAAATAAGAAAATTCCGATTATTGCAGATTCTTATGTTGATAAGGAATTTGGAACCGGTATGGTAAAAATTACTCCGGCCCATGATCCTAACGACTGGGAAGTTGGAAAGCGCCATAATCTTGAAATAATCAATCTTTTAAATCCGGACGGAACTTTAAATGACAATGTTCCAGAAAAATACCGCGGATTAAAGCCTGAAGCTGCGCGAAAACTCGTAATCGAAGATTTAACAGAAAGCGGAAACTTTAAGGGTGAAGAAAAAATGGTTCACTCTGTAGGACACTGCTACCGTTGCCACACTGTTGTAGAACCTTATCTTTCTTATCAGTGGTTTGTAAAAATGAAGCCGATGGCAGAAAAGGCTCTTAAAGCATGGAGAGACGGCGATATTGAATTCTTCCCTAAAAAGTGGGAAAACACATACACTCACTGGCTTGAAAATATCCGCGACTGGTGTGTAAGCCGCCAGATCTGGTGGGGACATAGAATTCCTGCATGGTATTGCGACTGCGGAGAAACAATTGTAAGCCGCACAGATCCAAAATGCTGTCCAAAATGCGGGGCAGACGCTTCTCATTTAAGACAGGATCCGGACGTTCTTGATACCTGGTTCTCTTCATGGCTTTGGCCGTTCTCTACTTTGGGCTGGCCGGAAAACACAGAAGATTTAAAGAAATTCTATCCGACAACAGCACTTGTTACTGCCTACGACATTATTTTCTTCTGGGTAAGCCGGATGATTATGGCTGGCCTTGAATTCACCGGTAAAGCTCCGTTCCACGACGTTTATATTCACGGTCTTGTCCGCGACAAGCAGGGAAGAAAAATGTCAAAATCGCTCGGAAACGGAATCGATCCTCTCGACATTATCGATCAGTACGGCGCCGACGCCCTCAAATTTACATTGACCTATTTGTGCGCCCAGGGGCAGGATATTTTAATTGACAACGATTCTTTCAAGTTTGGTTCAAAATTCTGCAACAAAGTATGGAATGCGAGCCGTTACATTCTCGGAAATCTCGAAGGAAGAAACCTCGTTCCAGTAAAGGATTGCGAACTTTCTGAGCTCGACAAATGGATTTTTGGAGAATTGAATTCTGCGGCAAAAAATGCGCGCGCTGCCCTTGATTCTTACCGTTATAACGATGCTGCAAGCGCAGTTTACGAATATTTCTGGAATACTTTCTGCGACTGGTACGTTGAAGCTACAAAACTTGTGTTTTGGCACGGAAGCGAAGAAGAAAAAGACAGACAGGTTTCTGTTTTGCTGAATGTTCTCGAAGAATCTTTAAGACTTTTGCATCCTTTTATTCCGTTTGTAACCGAAGAAATTTATTCAAAACTTCCTCTTGGCCAGATTGTAGAAAACCGCAAAGCAAGCGGAATTCAAAAAATTCTGCCAAACGAAGAATACACAGCACTTTTAGTTACAGCTCCGTATCCTGAATTTAAGGCTGAACGCGTTGACGAAAAAATCAATGCACGTTTTGCTTCTCTTAAAGATGTTGTAAGAAGCGTTCGCGGACTTCGCGTTGAATGTGGCGTAAATCCTGCTGATAAAATCAATCTTGCGCTTGTTGTTGAAAAAGAAAGCAATTGCGAAGTTTGCAAAGAAAAAACAGACATGATTTCGCTTTTAGCTGGCCTTTCTAAAATTGAATTTGTTGAAGGAAAACCTGCAAAATCAATCGGAACTGTCGGAAGCGGATTTGAAGCCTTTATTCTTCTTGACGAAAACGTAAACACAGAACAGCTTTTAAAGCATTTTAATAAAGACTTGGAAACAGACCGCAAGGATGCTGAAAAAATTGAATTCAAATTGAATGGAAAATTTGGTCAGCATGCTCCGGCAGAAGTTGTTCAGGCTGAACGCGACAAGCTTGCAGAAATTAAACGCAGAATCGAAAAACTTGAAAGCTATATTGCTGCCTTAAATTAGATTGGAGTGAAAAGCATGGCAAAAAAATTCGAAATGAAAACCGAAAAACCACAGGTAATGGGCAACAAGGAAGCTTTGGAACTAAAAAACATTGTTCTGGCTCCTTACATGCAGCTTGCTACAGGACTGATCGGAAAAGCGCGCCATGCGGGCGGAAATATGTTCCGGCATCAGATGGACACGCTTGCCATTCTTATTGACTATGGCTACATTGATTCAGTTTTGTTAAAGGCGAGCGTTGTTCACGATACTGTTGAAGATATTAAAGGTTTTGATAAAAATCTTATAGTAAATGCGGATTCTGAAGGCGAAGATGTTTTAAAGCTTGTTCTTGAAGTTACAAGACGGGAAGACGAAACAAAAAAAGAATTTTTGCAGAGAATTCTTGATACAGGAAGCCAGAAAGCAAAGATCTTAAAATGCGCCGACAGAATTTCAAATATGATTTCTTTGGGATATGTTACTGACCCTCATTTTATTGAGCGTTACTGCGA
>CAVKVK010000044.1:0-18376 GCA_963659855.1 Parabacteroides distasonis
TCGTAAGGCAGGGAATAAAAGCCATGAATTCTGGTAAAGCAAGACAGGGATTGATTGAACTTCTTTTAAAATTAAAACTTTCAGGAACACAACTTACAAGCACAAAATTAAGCTGGAATATTGTTCCCGTATTGAATGCAACAGGTCGCCTTGGTCAGCCGGAACTTGGAATGGAACTTTTTTTAGAAAAAGATCCAGAAAAAAGACGGGCGCTTGCAGACAAAATAATTGAACTCAACAATCAGCGCAAGGAATTAGGAAACAAAGCCTGGGAAATCGGCATAAAAAAAGCAGAAGAAAGCATTGCTCATTACGGTGGAAAGCTTTGCGTAATAATCGACAAAAACATAAATCGCGGAGTTTCAGGAATTCTTGCAGGAAAATTAGCTTCAACATTTAAGGTTCCTTCAATGGCAATTACAATTGTTGACGGAGTTGCCATTGGTTCAATGAGAAGCTGCAGGAATTTTTCAATTCCTCCGTTTTTAGACAAAATGTCAGATATTTTTATAAACCACGGTGGTCACGATCTTGCAGCAGGTTTTAGTTTTGAAGAAAACAAAATGCAGGATTTTAAGGCAAGGCTCAAAACTCTCTGCAAAGAAATTCACCTGAACGATGAAGAAAGCGAAACCGTAGAAATTGATGCTGAACTTCCTCCAAAATATTTAACGCCAAAAATTCTTTCAATAATCGACAGTTTTGAACCTTACGGAGAAGAAAATTCTGAACTTACATTTTTAAGTCAGGGATTAACAATTCAGGACGCACTTTTAATGGGAAAACCAGATCCGATTCACTTAAAACTGACTTTAGATGCTGGAGAAACAAAATGGCCTGCAATCTTTTTTGGTGAAGGAGAAAGGCTTCACCGCGATTTTGACAAGGGCGACAGAATAAACATTCTTTACCAGCTTCAACGCAACAGTTTTAACGGAAACGTTACGCCGCAGATTATACTGTCAGAAACTCAAAAATGCTAAAAAAGTTTACTTTAGCATTGCAAGGAATTCTTCTTCGGTAATTACAGGAATATTAAGTTTTGCAGCCTTTACATTCTTGCTTGAACCGCTGGCAACGTCATTCGTAACAAGATAAGACAAATCTTTTGTTACGGAAGACTTGCAGCTGCCACCGTTTTTCTTTACGAGAGCTTCAGCATCTGCTCTCTTCATTGTCACAAGTTCTCCAGTAAAGCAAAATGATTTTCCAGCAAGAATCCCTTCTTTTATTCCTTCTTCAACCTGAATTATTTTATAAAGAGAGCGCATTTCTAAAGAATTTTCTTCCAGGCCTTCTGCAAAATTCCGTGCAGAAATTTCAGCAAATCCATAAACACCGGCAAAATCTTCAATTTTTGCACAAAGAATTTTTTCTAAAGTGTTAAAGCCTGCATCAATTACTTTTTGAATCATGGTTTCGCCCATATCTTCAATGTCAAAACCTGCAATAAATGCCGCAAGACTTACTTTTTTATGAAATTGAATTGAATCAAAAACTTTCTGAGCACCAAGGCTTTCTTTTTCTTTTGAGATGCTTTCTTCATTTAAAAAATAAGGAGTTAAATCTTCAACCGTAAGCGAATAAAGATCAGAAATTGAGCGCACGCGTCCGCTTTTAAAAAGTGAATTGATTAAAGTTTCTCCTAAATCACGAATATCAATAACTTTTACCCATTTTAAAAGCTGATGCAAAATCCGTTTTTCACAATTTTTATTAGGACAAAAAAGTCTTGTTCCTTCGTCTACGAGCTCAGTTCCGCAACAATTACAGACAGCAGGAATTTTTACTTCGCTTAATTCACAGCCAGAATCTTCTGTAAGGACACTTTCTATTTTTGGAATTATTTCTCCGCGTTTTACAACTACAACCTTGCTTCCGATTTTTACACCAAGACGGCGCATTGTTTCAGGATTTGCAAGAGACGCTCTCTGAACTGTAGTTCCGTTAAGCTGAACTTCGTCAAAAACTGCAACCGGAGTATAAGTCGCTCCAGATTCACTCCATTCAACATTGCGGACTGTAGTTACTGCTTCTTCCAGGCTGAATTTAAATGCAATCTGGCGGTCAGGTCGGGCACGGCTTGCGTCCTCGTGGTTAATGGTTCTTTCTTTTACAACAAGACCGTCAATATCGTATTCCAGAGATTTTCGAGTTTCCATAATTTCTGCACGTTTTTCAATTACATCGTCTGGAGATTTACAGATAAAAAGTGGAACTGTGTTAAAGCCAGAACGTTTTAACCATAGAATTTTTTCTTCTTCATCATTAAACGGCTGTTTTTGAGACAATGCCCAGGCATCATAGGTAATCAGTTTTAAATTCTCTGAGCCGTCTCCGTCTTTGCGCTTCATAAGACCATTTGCAGCATTCCGGCAATTTGCCTTGTCGCTGTAAAGACTGTCATGAACTTCGTGCGTCATTATTACTTCGCCACGCACACCGCCTGTATAATCAAGGATTTTTCCGTCTTTATCTAAAATAGCAGAAGGAACTCCATTCATTTTTTTTGCATTTGCAGTAATGTCGTCGCCAATAGTTCCATCTCCACGAGTAACGGCAGCTTTTAAAATTCCTTTTTCAAATTGAAGTTCGAGACTTGCCCCATCGAGTTTGTATTCAACTAAATATTCTGAATAAGCATGATTTTTTGCCCAGGACAAAAACTGTTCAGGATTTGCAGCCTTTTCCTGGCTTCCCATTGGCATAATATGCTTAACCTTTGCAAAATTTCCGCTGTCAGCGCCTACTTTTTTTAATAAAGGATTTTGCGGATCAAGAGTTTTTAATTCATCCCAGAGCCTGTCAAATTCAAAATCTGAAATTTCAGCCTCGCCATTGTAATACGAAGACTGATACTTTTTTATCAATATAACTAATTCTGAAATTCTTGCACTTTGGTCAATATCAAAAAGGTCGCTCATAAAATCCTCAATTAAAAACTAAAAACAGCTTTATTAAATCTTTTCAAACATCATTTCGTTGATTACCCGGTTTGCATCAATTCCTTTCTGTTCAAAGCGGGTTTCTGGTCTCCATTGCTGATGCGGAGCATAACCGTCAAATTTATTTTTTAAGGCAGGAGTATTTTCAAGCTGTTCAAGGCCAAATTCTGCATAAGGAAGCCAATCAGTTACAAAATAAAGATAACCGCCTTTTTTTAATTTTGAAGCAATAAGATCTGTCCTCGGACGCTGAATCAATCTTCTCTTAAAATGTCTTTTTTTCTGCCATGGATCCGGGAAAAAAATATGAAAAGCATCAACACTGCCATCAAAAATCATTTCTTCAAGAACTTCCAGAGCGTCATGTTCAATTATGCGGAGATTTTTTAAATTTCTGGTGCGGATTTCGCCCAAAAGTTTTCCGATTCCTGGTTTGTGAACTTCAAGTCCAAGATAATTTATGTCTGGATTATTTTCTGCAATAATTGCAGTAGCTTTTCCCATTCCAAAACCAATTTCTATTACAACCGGATTTTTATTTCCAAAAATCTGTTCAAAATTAAGTTTTTCTTTTTTGAATTCAATTCCAAAAAACGGCAGAAGCTCAGAATAATCTTTTTTTTCTGAAGGCGTAAAATGTCCGGCGCGGATTGCAAAAGTATGAATTGTATATTTCATTGATTCTTCCGGGGACAAAGAACGTTTTTTGTTTTCTGAAAGTTCAGGATTTTCTGTTTTCATTTTTTTCCTCAATTTTTTTTTATTTTTTTATATCATTTTCAACAAGATTTTCAAGCGGAGATTTAAATACAAGATTTCCCGTCACAGACGTTAAAACCTTTCGCTTAAAAACTGCACGACTGTATTCGCGCATTATAAGTGCATTTGTTTTCCAGGATTTTTTTGCAGTTCCATAAAAAAGCATATTCATATTTTTGTCATAAATAATCGTAATTTCAGAAAGTGCAGAAGAAACAACATTTCTTACCCGCTCAAATTCAGTTTCTAAGAGCGCATAATCATAATTTACAGAAAAAGTAGCAGAAGCTTCGTTTCCGGCTGCGTCTGTATAAAGAATTTCGTATTCACCGTTTTCTATTTTTTTTTCGTCTGCAGGTTTTATAAAAGGATAGCCAGCCCAGTTTTTTTTATCGTTTGCAATTAAAACAGGCCTGGTTACTGTCCACGACAAATTATTTTTTTTATCTTCAATTTTTAAAGAATCAGCTCGCTGTGCTTCATTTTCTACCTGAACAAAAACACTCAAATAAACGTCTGGAGTTTTATTTTGAGAATAGTCAAACACAAGGCTTGCATTTGTAGCAGCAATGGAAGTTTCGTCGGAAGAAGAACAAGAAAAAAACAAAACACAAAAAACAGAAATTAAGAAAATTTCTGCAAAAAATCTAAAAGCCTTAAAAACTTTCATGAACATTAAAAATTAAAAATCAGGTTGATAACAGTTAAATCGCTCGAAGAAAACTGATTTACAATAGATTCAAATTTAACGTTTACTTTTTTGCATGCGTCATCAAGATAAGAAAGATAATACAAACCTAAATCTGTACTTTCCTGGCCTTCTGGAAGTTCACGGTAAAAATCAATCAGCGATTTTTTATTTGTATCAGCTGAAGCCTTTGATTCAATATTTTCTTTTACTTCCTGGAATTCGTCGTCTTTGTTATAAAGCGTAATCTGCAATCTTCCCTGCTTACCAATTGCAGAAGAACCACCACCAAGTTTCCAGGAAATAAAAACCTGCTCGTGATTCCGTTTTAATTCTGCAACGATTTTTTCGCGCTGTTCCGGGTCATAAATAAGGGCATCAACATCGTCAATTCCTGCAAACATTCTTTTTGCTTCTTTGCGCATATTTGAATTTTCACTGTTGAGTGCAAGTTCCATTACAAGAATCGAAATATATTCTGCAACGCGACTTTTTTCCATGTAAACCTGGAGCAAATGCCTGACAGCAACGTTAATTTGAGAAAAACCTTCTGTTTTGTAGAATTTTGTAATTATGTACCAGTTCATTAAGGAAAGCCGGTTAAGGAATTTTTCTGTCATTAAAAGATAGATGTTTTTTTCTTCAAGAGAATATTCCTTGTTTTCCATTATGGACTTCCAGACTGGTTCCAGAATTTCTTTTTTTGCAAGCTGAACTGTTGTTTTTTGAGAAGCGAGAATCTGTCTTAACTGTCCTTCCGACATTTTTGTACGTTCATCAATAAGCTGGGTTGGATTTTTTCTGTTGTGTTTTTGAACTGCATCAGTTTGAATAAAATCTGCAAAAATCTGACGATCAAACTGTTTGTACAAAAGTGAATAAACTACAACTTTTGAAAGGTCCATTACTTCCTGACGGACAGAAACAAATTCCGACATAGAAATTTCAATTTTTGAAATGTAATTTACTAAAATCATGTTCTGCAGAGACTGTGGCGAAAACGGATTTAACGAAATTCCATATTCTTCAACATTGTCTGCAAGGCGAAAACGCAGAAGTTTTATTTTATGGCTGATAAAGTGCGAAGCTCCCTCTTCTGTTAAAACAACTTTTAGGGGAAGATTTAATGAAAATTTTTTACCAGCAGCCATTTTTTACTCCGAAATAAGTTTTTTCATTATAATGTAAGGTACTTGCATTGTAAACATACAAATTATATTCTTAAAATATGAAATCCTGCCTGGCAAAAAAACTTGTATTTTCTTTTCTGCTATTGAATTACCTGATTGCCAGACTTTGGGCTTTTGATACACAGCCATCTCAAAAAAAAGGTGCAGAACTCTCTCAATCTGTTGAACAGTCTCTTTTGGATTCAGGTTTTTCAACTCAAAAAATTGAACTTTCTTCAACAGGAAACGACGTTTTTGCATACAACATAAGTGTTTTTTTTAATTCAGTTAAACCAAATGAAACTTTTGAACCAAAAACCCTGCTCATTTTATTTTCTCAAAATGATTTTCCTTTTTACGAAAATCAAATTCTTGAAGTTTTAAAAACCGTAAAAACAGCAGAACTAAACTTTCCTGTACAATTTGTTTTTACTGCCCTTGATGACAGAAATTCAGTTTTGGGCGGTTATGAGTTTTTTCTTGAAGGAACACAAAATTTTGCACAAAGCATAGATTCTCCAGACGATTATTTTGCAATCATTGTAAGTTTTTCTAACAATTCAAACGAGCAAAAACAAAAAGCAAAAATCTTTACAACCGGCGGAAAAAGCTCAACTCCAATGTGGCTTACAAAAGAAACTGTCAATTCTTTTTTAAAAACTTCACTCGCATTTTCAGTTCCGCAGAAATTTCTTGCAATTTACAGAGCCGGACTTTTATTTGGCGACGACGACATGGCTTCTTTTTTTCGTGCAAACGTACCAAACATAAAAATTGAATTTTCCAATGGAGAGCAATTAGAAGTTCTTAAAAATTTTGTACTTTTACACGAACCTTCTTTGTCTGGAAAAAATGACGTTCATTATTCATTTTTTGCAGCCGGAAAATTAAAAGCATTTTGGTTTAGTGAATTTTTTAATATAGTTTCGCTTGAAATTTTTGGCGCTTCTGTAATTTTATTTTTAGTGTGCTTTACCTTTACAGGCAAAAAAAGAATACACACAAAACGAGATTTTTCGAGATTTTGGTTTGTTATTCCACTTTTACTTGCAATCAGCGTTTTTTCACTTTATGCGGGGCAGTTGTGCTGTGAAAAAATTCAATTTATAAACAGGGCAAATCCCGTAATTCAATTTGCCAGCAAACTTTTTGTTTCGATTTTAGTAATTTCTGTTTTGTTTCTTTTTCAATCAAAACTTTCGCTGCCAGACACTGAATTTGTCTACAGTTTTATGACAATTATTGTTTCTACTGCAAATGTTTTTTTGTTCAGTATGGCAGACATTACAGTTTTCTGGGTTTTTGCAGTTGAATACTTAATAGTTTACTTTACGCGCAATACAAGAAAAATCTGGGCATTGTGCATCTGTGCTTTTTTAATGCTTCTTCCATTTCTTTCGTATGTTGCAGTTTATTTTGCAAATGTGAACGATGAAGACATTAAAGTTCTTATTTATTCAGGAACAGGAACAAATATTCTTTTAAGTCTTATTTTGTTTCCGTTCCAGATGGTCTGGCTAAAAGCTTTAATCCGGTTGAACAAAATCAATAAAGAAAAATCCCTCACTTTTAACAAAATTGCAGAATTTACTTTTTTTTCGCTTGGAATAATTACAGTTTTAATTGGAATTTTCACTTTTTTGATGACGCAGTTTTTTTACAACAAAAAACACAATCAAAAAAGCCTTATTCAATATGTCGAAAAAAGTGCACAGGATATAGAACTTTCTGCTGTACAAACTCAGCTTCCAGAACTAAATGTTTACAATCTGAAAATCGATTCAAAAAGACCGGCTGTACGATACACGCTTTTTATTTCCAGCGAAAACTCTTCTCCGGTTTTGGATTCTCTTTACACATTTACAGTAAGGGAAAACTCAAGGCAGGTTGAATTTAATATTCCGGACTATCCGCCACAAAATATAGATATTGAATTTTCAACAGAAAAATCAATAAAAAAAGTTTTAACGCTGACAGCCATTTACGAAACTGAAAAAACAAACGTGTATGAACGGGAAGTTGTAACAAAAGTTTTGAGCGGAGACAAAAATTAAAAAATGAAAAAAACTTATCTCCACGCAGATCTTGACGCTTTTTTTGCCTCAGTTGAAATTCTAGATCATCCTCAATGGAAGGACAAACCTGTAATTGTCGGCGGAAAACCAGAAGATCGTCGCTCTGTAGTATCAACAGCTTCCTACGAAGCAAGAAAATACGGCGTTCACTCGGCAATGCCAACCGCAGTTGCTTACAGATTGTGCCCAAATGGAATTTTTGTTTATCCGCGAATGGAACGCTATCTTTATTTTTCTGAAAAAGTTATGTCCATTTTTGCACGCTATTCTCCAGACGTTCAGCAGATTTCAATTGATGAAGCATTTATAGATTTAACAGGAACAGAAAAACTTTTTGGGCCGGCAAAAAACGTTGCCTTAAAAATAAAGCAGGAAATAAAAACAGAAACAGGGCTTACAGTTTCTATAGGGCTCGCTGCGACAAAGTATCTTGCAAAAATTGCTTCTGATATGAAAAAGCCTGACGGATTTTTTGAAATTCCTGACGGAATGGAAGAATCTTTTATGCTTTCGCTCCCTTTAAAAAAAATCTGGGGAATTGGAGAAAAAACAACAAATTTACTTTTGCAAAACGGATTAAGAACAACACGCGATATTCACGAAAAACCATTGCCGCTTCTTACTGCCCTTTTTGGAAACGCAACCGGAACTTTTTTATTTAATGCAGTGCGCGGACAGGAAAAAGAAAGTTTTAAAACTCCGGCAAAAACTCATTCAATCAGTGCAGAAAACACTTATCCATACGATTTAACATCAAAAGAAGCAATCGAAACAGCACTTTTAGAATTAAGCCACACTGTAATATGGCGGATACGTAAAGAAAATTTAAGAAGTTACACAGTAAGTATAAAAATCCGCTACGAAAACTTTGTAACCGTCAATGCCCAGGAAACTTCAATCCACGAAATTACAAGCATTGACGATCTTTTTGAACGTTCAAAAAAAATATTTTACAAAAAAGCAGATCCTTCAAAAGGAATCCGGCTTTTAGGAATTGCTTTACAAAATACAGAAAGTGCCTTAAATCCACGACAGACTGAATTATTTGATTTTGGTGAAGAAAAAAAACGCAGGGTTGAAGAAGCTGTTTTAAAAACCGAAAACAAAATTCCAGGAATAAAAATTACAAAAGCAAGGCTGTTAAATACTCAAAAAAGCAAAGCACTTTTTATTGCTTTTTTTTCAGGTTTAATTTTTTCTTTTACAGCACAAAAAACACTTGCCTTAACTTCCTCAGAAACACAGCGCAGCGCAGACGGAGCCGGCTCAATTGTATTTAATTCCAACGCGCTGCCACCGCAGGAAACTGACCAGAATTCACTTTTTAATTATTCAATTTTTGACAAAGAAGTTGAATTTTCTACCGAAGGCTACTGGAAATCTTTATTAACCGGAAGTTTTGCTTCAACATTTGGGTTTGGAAACCAGGCAGCTTTTTCTACAGGAACTCCGGTTTTATCTTCGGAAGTTGATTTAAGTCTTTTTTTTCTGCTTAACAAAAAATGGTATTTTGAAGCCGCATTTGCAGATCATTTTGACAAAAACACAGTCAGCGCAGGCTATAAAGGCGAAGGAATTTTAAAAGAAGCAAGAATTGCAAACCGTGGAATAAAATTTCCGGCAATTTACAGTATAGAGCAGTTAAATCGAGGTATTGGCGGAGGTGAAAATCTGTCTCCAGGAATAAGCGCTCACTTTGCAGAAAACACCTGGCAGGCAGATTTTGCATTAAGATACGAGGCTGTAGAATCAAAAAGCAAAACCTGGTACGGAAAAAACAGTGTTTCAGTTCAACAGATTGCACTGGAAGACTACGAAACAGGATTTCAGTATATTCTTCCGTCAAAGGAAGCTGTTTTAAGTGTAACTGCAGTTTATGTTGAATCAAGCACAGGCACATACAAAGATAAAAATGGCAGAACTTACAAAAAACTCAATTCTTCGCAGTATGTTTTAAGTGCACAGAATTATTCAATTTTTCTTTCAAAAGATGCAAAGGCTTATAAAGTTTCTAATGTTTTACCGGCAGTTGCAGTTGAATTTGATTCTTCATATTCACCTGAAACACAATTGGGCTCTTATGGAACGGCATCTTCTCCAGGAACTGGCTTTTTAGGAAAAACCCAGGAAGGATTTACAAAAAATCTCGAAGATTTTTCTCTTGAACTTACGGGAACAATCAATAGTTCTAAAATTTATTATATTCAATATCCTTCAAAATTTTCTCCTTACGCGGCCTGCTACCGCTATGACGGTGGACTTTTAAGTTCTGGGGAAGCGTCTGTCTGTTCAGGTTCAACTTTGCAAACGAGCCAGAAATATTCAGTTACTCTTGGAGAAAATGATTTTTCGTCTGTTCTTACAGATTTTTTTAATACAAGCCACATTTACGCAGACGTTTATACACAGGAAAATTCTTCTGTATTGGATGTAAAATACAGATTTCCGTTTTGTTTAAGCGAAGATGAACAGGGCGCATACTTGGGTTATGGAACTTTAAGCGATTTAGTTGTAAGCATAAAAACTTATTCGCAAGTCTCGCGCTTTGAAATAGGCACAAATGCAGTTGAAGGCTCAGTCCGCGTCTACAAAAATGGAATTCAAGATGGCTCTGCAACTTACGACAGCAGCACTGGCTGCATAACGCTTTCTACATCTGTTTCTTCTTCTGATAAAATTGTTGCAAACTGGTACGAAGATTCTTCAAATTCTTCTGCTGGTGCTCTTGCTTTTGCCGCAGGAATAAAAAAAGAATTTACAAAAAATACTTCGGCAGACTTAGCTTTAGCTTCAAGATGGACAATTCCAAAAGATGAAAATTATTCAACTTCTGCAAATTCTTCTCCAGGCTACGCAACATTAGCAGGTGGATTTTATTACAAAAATGAAAACTTCAACTTTACAAATACACTGGGCGTAAGTTTAGAAACAACCGACACAACCGGAAAATTCATTGTTTCTAAAATGAGCGAAGAAAAAACTCAGACATTTTATCTTTCTAAAACAAGTGGAAAAGAAGTTTCTTCCAGTTTAGAGCCTGTTATAAACTCTCGGGCCTCACAAAGTTCTGCTGAAAAAATTCAACTTGAACAGACAAAAAACGGTTCAATCGGAGAACAATCAGCAAAAACAGATTCTTCAATTACAGGCTACGCAATTCCAGTCAGATGGGATTTTTCTTCTCTTTCAACTTCTGCTTCTTCCTCTTCTCCTTATTGGGGCGCTCTTTGTATAAAACTTTCTGGTGTTTCTGGCACCCTTGCTTCAAGTTCTTCTTTTTCAATTGCATTAAAAATTGATGAAGACACAGATTTAGACGACTGTAGTGTTTACATTCAGCTTGGAGTTGAAGCAGACGATTCCGTTGATTTTGAAGATTCAACTTTAATTCCTGCATGGCAAATTCTTGATGAATATGGAAGCGCAGGTGAAAATGTAAAAGTTCAGCTTAACAAAGACAAAAAAGGAGAATGGCAGACCGTAACCGTTCATTTAACAGAAAGTGACAAAAGCCTTTTTTCTAATAATTTTGATGCAAGGCTCGTAATTGTATCAAATTCAAAAACTTCAAAAGGAACAATCTGGGCTGGTCCTTACGAAGCAGGCGAAATGGGTTTTAGCGTAAAAAGTGAAAAAAACTCAACAGTTTACACTTCTCAGCAAAGGACAGATTCTTCGAGCACTTCAAATTACGCACAGGTTTTTGAATTTACAAACACAAGTTTAGACACTTTTACACTTGTCCGCTATTACGGCGAAATGAATTTTGAAAATTACAAAAACCTTATTCTCCGCACAAAACTCGAAACTACACAAGAATTTTCAGATTCTTCTTCGCTAACGCTTACTCTTGACCGTCCTGACTCTAACGACGAATTTAAAACAGCCGTAAAACTTAGCCTTAGTTCAGAAGAATTGCAAAAATTAAGCGACAATGGAAATTATTATGATTTAAAAATAAATCTTTTTAATAAAACTTCAAACCTTGGAACTGTAGAAAAAGCGGACAGTTCTGTTGTGCCTGTAAGATTAAAAATTGAATTTACTTCGGAAACTCCGGCAACATTGTATCTTGATGAATTTTCTTTTGAAAACACTTCTCCTTATGCAATTGTTCAAAACATAACAAAAACATCGTATCAAAAAAAAGGAGATATTCTGAAAATCGGAAATTCTTCGGTTTTGAGCAATTTTAATTTTGAATCAACTGCAAAAGAAACTTCTCTTATAAAAAAGCAGGATAATTCAACTAAAGAAAATCAGTTTACAGGCAGTGCTGCCTCCGGTGTTACAATTACAAATATTGAATTTTTTGTTCAGGCGGCTCGTTCATCTTCTTCAAATATTCCTTTTTCGACAGCTTCGCACAGCATAAAAACAGCTTCTCCATTTTTTAAGATTTTAAGCGCAGAAGAAAGCTTTAATTTTAATAATTCAGACGAAAGCTTAAAAAAAGTGAATAGCGTTCAGGTCGATTTTTCTAATTTTAACTTACCATTAACTTTGTCGGCAAAAACAAGTGCAGACTGTGACAGCTGGGCTTTAAACCAGGATAGTTCTTCTAAAATTCAATTTAATTCAAAATATTTTACTTTTTTGACAACGGCGGAGGCAAAACAAAAATTATCAAATTCTTCTGTTTTGGCTCAGGATTTTGAATACACAAATTATGCTTCTTCCTGGCAGAAAATTACAAAATTCGCCTTTGATACAGGAAACAGCGAAGCTTCAACCCGCAATCTTTACGCGGATTCAACATGGCAACTCAATATTCCTTATTTGAATTTTAAGCCTTCTTACAAACTGTCTTTTAGCCAGAAATACAAAAATTCTTCTTACACAACAAACACAGACGCAACTGTACAAAGTTTTTCAATTCCTTTTGCGGTAAAAAAACACAGTTTTTCTTTATTGTGGGAAAAATCAACGGGCGGAGTTACAAACGCTTTAAGCGGTGGTTCCTACAAAACTGATGCAAAAAATTTTGAAGAATCTTTGAACGAAAAAAGCTGGTATTTTAAGGCTCTTCCGTTCTACGATATTTTTTCAAATTCTCTAAACAAAAATGTTTTGAGCAATGCTTCTATGAACGAAGATTCTGTTGAATCTCTTTATTATACTTCCCTTTACAGTGTTTCCTGGAAACGCTCATTTTCCGCAACTTACAGAGATTTTTTTCTTCCTCAAAATGCTTCAATTTCTTTTGAACGTGACATAAAAACTTCGTCGTCGGTAAGTGACATTTACCAGTTTAAAGGAGTTTTAGGTTTTAATGCACTGAATGTTTTTGGCTCAAAAAGTTCGATTCATCTGACAGACATTTTTGAACAGGACGAATACTTAACTTCATTTTCATGTACGTTAAAAAGCCCGAAAGAGAATTTTTTTGCCTATAGCGTGTTGATTTCGGTTTATCAGCAGAGCACATTCTATACAACTCAGGATTCTTTTTTTAAGGCCGGAGCAGAACTTACATTTGAAGATAAAAATAATTTAAGTTCCAAGACAACATTCATTTTTAAGCGCCCAGGAAAACATTCTCTTTTAAAAGAAGCTTCGTACTTTTTTTATAAACCTGAGCAAGCAGACAAAAATAACATAGTGCGAACCGACAGCCTTAATATTGCACTGTCAAAAGCTTCGTCATCTTCAACGACGAGCACAAAAATTACTCATCATCAAAATTATGAATATCTGCATTCATTAGACATAAAACTCAATAATTTTGTAGAACTTAATTCTTCGCTCGGAATTTCTTACGACTGCGTCTGGGACAAGATTGTTACTCTAAGTGCAAGTGCAAGTCTTGGAGCAACAATCCGTTTTTAATAATTTTTTAATAAAGTGGAGCAAAATAACCGCTGTCATCTCTTCCAGAACGATTCATAAGATAGGTTTCTACTTCAACTGGAAGATATTTTTCGCCAAAATTAGTGGATTGAGAAGATGTAAATGACAGAACGTAAACTCCATTAGGCATGTCAATAATGTCTTTTACAATGTTTTTTAAGCCTTCGCTTCTGTAAACATAATATTCGTTTCCGTCGGTGTGTGCAGACAAATATTCAAGTTCTTTAGAAACAGCCTTTTCTTTTACGACAACGGACGACAAGATAATTGAATTATTGTTTAAATACGTCGTAAGTTCAGTAAGGCCATAGCGGTCAAAAGCATTTTCTGTAAGCTGCCCCGTACCGATTAAAATTATTGCACGTTTTTTTTCTGCAGAAATAAGTCCATTTGCAGCAAGCCGGATTGCCATATCAATCGTACATTTTTTTGTAAGAGGATTTTTTACATTCTTTAAGTTAAAATCAACAGCCCCAAGCGGAGAACCTTCATATTCCTGCACTGGAAGTTCCCCGGAAGTAACAATTCTTAAAGTTCCTTTTGCGTTCATTGCAGATGCAATTTCCTGCACAGAAGTTTCAATTGCCTTTTTGTAATTTTCGCTTTCGTAACTTCTGTCAATTATAAGAGTGATGTCTGCAAAATCATTTACAAAGGCAGCTCCTTCAAACTTATAATTTAGAACACCTGCCTTGTTTTCTGTAATAACAAAATTCTGTTCTTTTAAGCCGACAACAGCCTGACGATGACGGTTTTCAACCTTTACTTCAAGAGTTACGTCAGGAAAAGCCAACGCATTCACTTTTTCAATCTGAACAAAAAGTCCGCCGACAAGTTCAGACATTTTTGCCATAACATAAACTTCGTTCGTTAAAAAATCAGAAGCAAGAAGATTTCCATTTACGTCCGGAACTGCGCATGTTACTTTAGAAGGCGCATTTCCTGTATTTACGTTTTCAAAAATGCTCCCTGAATCACTGTCAATTGAATAAATTTTATTTGTATCGCACAAAACAAGGTATTTTCCCCATTTTTTCATTGCTTCAGGGTGAATAAAAGTATTTTCAAGACATAAAAGGCCAAGATAGTTTCCGGCTGTGTCAAAACGATAGACAGCGCCTGTTGCTGCATCTGCCACAAAAACATTTCCAGCTGAATATGCAATTCCTGTCGGTGCCTTTAGTCCTTCAAAATTCTGACTTTTAAAACCTGTTCCACCAGGAGTTTTTCCGCCAAAGAAAAAAAGAGGTTTTCCATCTTTGTCAAATACGTCAATTCTTGCGTTTCCAAAATCAGAAACATAAATATTTCCGTTTTCGTCACAGGCAAGATACTGTGGACCAGACATATTTCCAATTCCGCGTCCCTTTGAACCAAAAGATTTTATAAAATTTCCATTTTCGTCAAATTCACTTAAACGGTCGCCGGCAAATTCGCTTATAAGAATATTTCCATTTGAAAGCCGGATTATGTCCATCGGGCGATCAAAACCAGCAAGGCTTCCGCCACTGCGCTTAAAAACGAATCCGTTTATGTCCATTCTTAAAAGTTCATTTGAACCATAGGCAACAATCCACATTGAACCGTCGTTATTCGGCAAAATGGAAACCGGCTGACTGAAAATCATTTTTTTTCCGTCGCTAGACATTCCGGGATAGCATCCGCTTTCTGTGTATTTTATGGGGCTTTCATATGAATTGTTTGAAATTCTTCTTTCGCGGACAATTTCAATCTTGTTTTTTAATAAAAGTCCGCCCCAGCCGTTTTCGCTTGCTGTCTGCCATTGAGCCAAAGCAGTTCCTTCAAGGCCTGAACGATAATAAGCTTTTCCAAGCCATTCAAGGATTACATTTTCTGAAGGAAGATAAGAAAGTGCTTTTTCAAATTCTAAGATTGCGTCGTTGTAACTTCCGCGGTAATAAGCCTGAACACCTTTTCTAAATTCTTCTTCTGCAAAGCCTGCATTTGCAGATCTTGCACCAGTTGAACTTTTTGCAAGAGCCTGTTCACTATTAAAAATACCGTTTTGAGAAAATGTGTTAAAACAGGCAAAAAAAACTGCAGCAAAAAAAACAGATTTAATGATTTTTTTATTCATATTTTATTTAACTTCCACCTGAGCAATTTTTAAATGTTCGAGAATTTCTGCATTCTGCGGACAAAGAGCATAAGCCTGCTTTAAATACTTTGCAGCGTCGTTTTTTAATCCGAGTTTATAATAAACCCAGCCGACAGAATCAAGACAGGCAGGCGATTGAGGCGCCTTATTTAGTGCTTTTTTACAGTAAGAAAGAGCTTTTGCAAGATCTTTATCCTGACAGGCAAGAACATAGCCCATTCCATTTAATGCAGTTGGATTTTCAGGATCTTCATCGATTGACTTTTTATAATAATCAAGACATTTTTCAACTTCATTCTGCTGCCAGGCAACATAAGCAAGGGAAGCATATACGCTTGCAGGTTTATAACCTAATTCAAGAAGTTTATTCAATTCAAAATCTGCAAGTTTTTTTTTGCCAACAAGAGCATAAATAACAGCCAGAAGATAACGGCATTGCAAAACCCTGGGACTTTCAGAACCAGAAGTTACAACCTGTTCAAGATACAAAAGAGCGTCATCATAGCGTTCAAGTTTTGCATAGCAAAGACCAATATAATAAGCTAATTCAATATTATCTATCTGAGAATCGTCTGGAAGTGAAATAAAAAATGTCAGGGCGCCGGTAAAATCTCCTTTTTTATAAAGCGAAATTCCTTCGGCCAGCGGTGATCTATTTTCTTTTTTTGACATAACAGGCCTCCCTTCCTTAAATAAAAATCAAAAGCAAAAATCAGGAACGGAATTCTCTAAAGACGGAAAATCAACAGGTTCGGCAAAGAGCCTTGTAATTGCAATACTGCCAGAATTTACAACATCGTATTCATTATTTTCTGGTCCAAATGTTGTTAAGTTTCCGCCAAAGAAAGAACTTTTTAAAATTCCTTCTTCAAGTTCTTCAAATTCAATTCTATCCTGATAATCTCTCGTGCAAAGCCGGGCAAATTCTGCTTTTTTATATTTTTGTGCAGACAAAGCATTCAAACTTAAAACACAGCCTGTTTTAAAAATGTCGATAAGTTCTCCAAGATTTTTTGAAACAAAATCTGCCATTCCCGTGTAGTCATAGCCGGCAGGAGAATAATCTCCGTGGCTAGACTTTACACTCAAGGCAATGCCAGGAATTCCATACAAAACTGCCTGACGGGCCGCAGCAATTGTTCCTGAATAAATGCAGTCAGTTCCCATATTTGGCCCCTTGTTTATTCCAGAAAGAACTGCATCAAAATAAGTACCTTCAAAAAGTGTTGAACGCAAAGCTGTAATAACACAGTCGCAGGGATAACCAGAAGTCGTAAACTGATTTTCTTTTACTTTTTTTACGGTCAGCGGAACATTCATTTCTATGTGAGAAGAAACTCCGGAACGGTTGGAATCTGGAGCTAAGATAAAAATTTCTGCCACATTTTTTAAAGCACGAGCAAGACACTGCAAACCTTCAGCATAAAAACCGTCATCATTTGTAAGCAGAATTTTATATTTTTTTTCAGTTGAATTATTCAATTATTCTGACTCCACCGGCAGGTTTTACTTCGTAGCAGGAAGATTTGAATCCGAATATTTTATCAAATTCCAATAAAGTGTTTCTGAACGCTTCTTCGTCTGAACGATTTAAAATCGTGTAAACCATGCGCCCAAATCCCTTACCAGTAATTCTTCCGCAGGAAACAGGATTTCTGGAATCTTCTGCGTTTGGATTTATTTCCTGAAGGCGCTTTAAAATCCAGTCAATTTCCGGGCAGGAAAGATCGTAATCATCGCGCATATTTTTATGAGAATGATTTACAGCCCGGGCAAAACCACCAAATTCACCTTGAGAAAGAGATTTCTGAGCTTCGAGAATATATTTATGTTCCCGCATTATGCACTGTAATCTTCTTCTCATTTCTTCAGGAGTAGCAGATAAAACTTCTGCAATGTCAGTCGGATTATCTTCGTAAACCCAGCCGCCATAGGCATTAGATTTGCGTTCTTTTAATTCACCAAGCAAAAGCGCATATTGAGGCTGCTGAAGTTCTTCTTCATTCCACATTTGAAGGCGTGGAACTTTTGAATCCGTAAGAAGAATAACTTTATCATTAAAATTAAATGGAATTAAATCCCAAGAAGATTTTGCATAATCTGTAAGAATAAGATTATCTTTTTGAGAATAAATTGCAGAAAAATAATCTGCCGTATAATTTTCGATGTTAAGGAAATGTTTGTTTCCAAGCTCAATTGAATGTAAAAGCTGGGAATCAGAACAATTCAATTGAGCAAGAGCTCTTATCGCATAAGCAGCGGCTACTTTTATTGCAGTTGTAATTCCACAACCGGCAGAAGGAAGAACTGAAGAATAAACAGTAAAATCCATTCCAAAAAGTTCAAAACCACCAGAAGTAAAACCATAAATTACAGATTTGATTGCATTAGCCCAACGGTCTTCTTTTTTGAATTTTAAGGCAGGCAGGCTCGAACGTTTTCTGTCGTTGAGCTGATGAAAATAAAACCTGAATGCAGAATCGTCTCTTTTAGAAACACAGACATAAACAGGAAGGTCAACAACCATCGAAAGTGTTTTATCTTTTGAAAACCAGCAGTGTTCCCCCATAAGATGAAATCTGCCGTTTGCACAGGCAATTACCGGGTTTTCGTTGTGATATTCCCGACTGTGCTCTTTTCGGGCATAAGCTGAATTATCCATTGTTCCCCACCGCTCTATGTTATCTCCAGAATATTGCTAAAAAAAAACAATACTTATAAAATAATATTATAATAAACATTTTTATTTGTCTATATATTATATAGAGTTA